>JALORE010000022.1 GCA_025459125.1 Planctomycetota bacterium
CATCAGAAACAGCCGCGGCAACTGGGCTTCACCCGAGCGTGTCAGTGCCTTTTGGCGTCCTGGATGTTGCTGGCCACCGGAGTCTGCCGGGACGTGCGGGCACTGTCTACGGTTCTGCTGGCCCATATCGCGGCCCAGGAGGTGGTCAACCGGCCCGGGCGCATCGAGCCGCAGGTCCTCAAACGCCGCCGCCAAGGCTATCCGTTCATGCTGCGACCTCGCGCGCAATGGCAGGCGGAACTTGGAAAACCTAACCCTATACTCACAAAGGAGTTGCCCACGGTGGTGCCATTCGGCCTTCGGCCTTGACGATGTCACCCGTGCAGAGTCGTTTTCGGAACTTTGTGATCGCCCTGGCAATGTGGCCTGTTTGCCTGACGCAGAGTCCTTGGGTACAATGTCCTGGGCGCAGGCAGGCGCGCGCCACGGTGGCGTCGATATCGGGGCCATGGTTGCTGCAAAGCCGGGAAGGCGCAGGTGCCAGGGGACAGAAAGGAGCCAGAAGAATATGGAGCGGAAGAGAGCCGACTTGGGAGCCACGTGGACCGCCGATCGCCGTCAGTTCCTGAGACAGACCGGGGCTGTCCTCGGCACCGCCGCGTTGGCGGGGCCGGCCGCGCGGGCCGTTGGGGCGAATGAGCGCATCCTTCTCGGCATGATCGGTCCCGGGGGACAGGGATCCGGTCTGCTCAGATCTTTCGTCGCCCAGAAGGACGTCGAGGTGGCGTACGTGTGCGACGTGGACGCCAAGCGTTTGGCCGCTGCCGCAACGACCGTGGAGAAAGCAGCCGGCAAAGCCCCGCAGGCCGTCAAGGACATGCGGCGGATCTTCGACGACGGCGCGGTGGATGCGGTGGTCATTGCCACGCCCGACCACTGGCACGCGCCGGCCACGATCCTCGCCTGCGACGCCGGCAAGCACGTTTACGTCGAAAAACCTTGTTCCCACAACATCCGCGAAGGCCGCCTGATGATCGAGGCGGCCCGGCGGAGCCGGCGCATCGTGCAGGTGGGCACGCAGACCCGCAGCGCCGAGCACGTGCGACGGGCCATAGAGTTGTTGCACTCCGGCGCGATCGGCGACGTCCTGGCGGCCAAGGTCTGGAACAGTCAACTCCGCGCCAACATCGGTCACGCCCAGCCCTCCGACCCGCCGGCGCACCTGGACTTCGACCTGTGGGTCGGTCCCGCGCCGCTGGTCCCCTACCAGTCCAACCTGCTGCCGAGCATCTGGCGCTGGTGGTATGCCTTCGGGGCCGGCGACATCGGCAACGACGGCGTCCACGATCTTGATCTGGGACGTTGGGGCCTGGGCGTCGAGACGCACCCGGCCACGATCGCGGCCCTGGGCGGCAAGTACTTCTTCGACGACGACCAGCAGTTCCCCGATACACAGACGGTGGTCTTCGAGTACGCCGGCGCGGGCAAGAAGAAGCAGCTGATCTTCGAGCAGCGGATCTGGTCGCCTTACGTCCAGGAAGGCTTCGAAAACGGCAACGCCTTCTATGGCACCAAGGGGATGATGCTCCTGTGCAAACAGTCCGGCTGGCAGCTCTTCGGTCCGCGCAATAAGCCCGGGGAGGCGGTCACGGCGAAGTTGGACAGCGCTCTGCACCACCGCAACTTCCTCGCCTGCATCCGCAGCGGCGCGCGTCCCAACGCCGACATCGAGATCGGACATCTCAGCACGACGCTCGCCCACCTGGGCAACATCGCCACGCGCGTGGGCCGGGTGCTGCACTTCGACCCCGCCACCGAGCAGTTCGCCGGGGATGAAGAAGCCAACCGCCTGGTCCGCCGCACGTACCGCGAAGGCCATTGGGGGATGCCCAAGGGCGTGTGAAGCGATCGATTGAGGGATCCAATTCGCAAATCATAAATCATAAATCATAGATACAGAAAGGGTGTCGGATGAGACCGGAGCGTGACCATCGGGAACCTTCCACTTCCCGCCGTGACTTCCTGAGACAGTCGTCCGCGCTGGCGGCCGGGACGGCGCTGGCGAGCGCCATCAACGTGCGAGCGCACGCGGGCGAGAGCAATACGATCAAGATCGCCCTAGTCGGCTGCGGCGGGCGCGGCACCGGGGCGGCCCGGAACGCCCTGTCCACCGCAGGCCCGACCCAACTCGTCGCCATGGCCGATGCCTTCCCGGACCGGCTTCGGGCGAGCCTCAAGAACCTCAGCGCCGAGTTCGCACAGAAGATGGATGTCCCCCCCGACCGCCAGTTCGTCGGAATCGAAGGCTTCCAGAAGGCGATCGACGCCATCGCGCCGGGCGGGGTTGCCCTGCTGGCCACGCCGCCGGCGTTTCGGCCGATGCACGTCGAGTATGCGGTCGCCAAAGGCTGCCACGTGTTCATGGAGAAAGCGTTCGCGGTGGACGCTCCCGGCGTACGGCGGATTCTCAAGGCCGGACAGGAGGCACGCCAGAAGAACCTCAAGGTCGCCGGCGGCCTAATGAGCCGGCATTCCCAGCCGCTCGTGGAGGCCATTGACCAGTTGCACCAGGGCCGGATCGGTAACCTCATCACCTGCTGGGCCTACCGCGAGCACACGCCGGTCCCCTTCTCCAACCGGCGGCCCGGTGAAAACGAGTTGGCTCACCAGATCCGCAACTTCCATTGCTTCACCTGGCTCAACGGCAGCTTCCTGCTGGACTGGCTGATCCACAATCTCGACGTCTGCTGCTGGTGCAAGGACGCCTGGCCGATGTCGGCCCAGGGCCAGGGCGGCCGGCAGGTCCGCCAGAATCCCGATCAGCTTTTCGATCACTACGCGGTCGAGTACCACTTCCCGGATGGTACGCGCCTCTTTGCCCAGGGCCGGCACCTGGACAACTGCTGGGGCTTCTTCGGCGACATCATCCACGGCGCCACCGGCTCGGCCGTCCTCGGTGAAGGGGTCAAGAATCCGCGTCTCTTCAAAGGCTACCTGCAGCGGCCCGAGGACACAATCTGGCAGTACCAGGGGCCGCCCTGCGACCAGTACCAGGTCGAGCACGACCTGCTGTTCGAGGCGATCCGCCAGGACAAGCCCTACAACGAGGCGGAGCGTTCCGCCTACGCCGCGTTGACCGGTATCCTGGGCCGCATGGCCGCCGAGTCCGGCCAGTTGGTCACCTGGAACGAGGCTCTGACCTCGGACCTGGAACTGGCCCCCGGCCTGGACAACTACACGAGCACCTCCACCCCGCCGGTGATGCCGGACGAGAAAGGCAATTACCCGGTCGCCATGCCGGGCGCAACGAAAGTCTTGTAGCGGTCTTATGTGCTACGAACTCTATCTCTCGACAAGCGGTTCCGAGGACTTGGTTGAATATGACTCGGAGTTGGTCCATTTCGAGCGCCCCGAGCGCCTTGACGACAAGATTGCCGGTACCCTGCTGAACCCTGTGAAATGGTACATTGGGTCGAAATCAGGGTGCAGTTGCACATTCCGGCATCTTGCCGGAGGCGAGTTGAGCTTTGATGAGCCGCAGGATTGGTTTCCGGAAGACGAGGACAACCTGAAGGCAACCGCGGAGTTGTACCGGGTGATTGCCGCGCTGGTGCAGGGCGGAAACGAGGTGGATTGCCTTGACGTTTGGTCGGGAGCAGAGCCGGCCCCGGTTGCTACGATGGCCGTCAGTCTCAGTGTGGTGTCGGAAAAGGCGTTTCGGCTCTTTGAGAACCACCATTTCGTGTTCGGGCCGTAGAGCCCCTGGCGCAAAGAGAACATGACAGGAACCACCTGGAAGTCATTGCGAGCGAAGTGAAGCGATCTCCATGCCACGGGTTGAGATGGCTTCGTCGCTGCACTCCTCGCAATGACCTGCCGGGGCCCATTCTGTTAGTAGCATGTAGGGTGTGCTGTGCACACCGAAACAGAGCCCGATACCAAGAGGAACGGTGTGCACAGCGCACCCTACAGCCCCTTACGTGCAGACGGGTACGGTCAGGAGAAGTCGACTTGGCCGGGCGCTGGGTGCCATGCTTACGCCGGCGCAAGCATGGCCTGGCCATTTTAGGGAGCATGTCTACGCAAGCGTTGACATGGCACCCAGGTTGTGGAGACGGCTCGGTGCGGCTCCGGGTGGCATCGTCAAACCCGGCTTGGCGATGGCTCGAATCGTGAGAGACACGTGCCATGAAGAAAGGATGATTATGAAACGAAGACTCATCACGGGGTTTTGGTTGAGTGTGATCGTGCTGGAGGGATTGGCGATGGGACAGAAGTTCCCGGCAATATCGGAGAGCCGGCGGATCGAGATGCTCCGGCCGCCGAGCAAGAGGCCGGTGCGGATGGTGCTGGATACGGATACGTACAACGAGATCGACGACCAGTTTGCGGTGGTCTATGCCCTGCTCGCGCCGGAGGTGAGCGTGCAGGCGCTCTACGCGGCGCCGTTCCACAACGACCGTTCGAGCGGACCGGCCGACGGCATGGAGAAGAGCTACGAAGAGATCCTCCGCCTTCTCGGCAAGCTGGGCAGGTCGCCCGAGGGCTTCGCCTACAAGGGCAGTACAAACTATATCACGGACCTGCAGAAACCCGAGCGCAGTCCGGCGGCCCTGGATTTGATCGAAAGGGCCAGGCAGAGCAGCCCGAAGGACCCGCTCTACGTCGCCGCGGTTGGGGCCATTACCGCCAGGACCTCAAGGCCTCGCGGGTCATCTTCGACAGCGGCGTGCCCTTCGTGCAACTGCCCTGTACGCCGGTGGTGACCCACTTCGCGACCACGGTGCCGGAGATGGAGCGCTACGTCGGCGGGCGCGGGCCCATCGGCGACTACCTGCTGACGATCTTCAAGGACTACCATAAGGACCACTTCGCCTGGTCCAAGGTCCTGTGGGACATGACCGCGGTCGCCTGGCTCGTCAATGACAAGTGGCTGCCCTCCGACCTGGTGCACAGCCCCATCGTGACGGACGACTACACGTTCAGCTTCGATGCGTCGCGGCATTTCATCCGCGCCGTCAACTTCGTGAACCGCGACCCGATCTTCCGCGATTTCTTCACGAAACTGGAGAAACAGGCCAAACCGTAGCACGAGGTCTCAACCGGCCCTGTCAAGGTGAGAAAGACAGGGGTGGCAGCGGCAAGCGCCAGTTTGCCGCTGGCTCATGTCCATGCGTGGCGCCAGCGGCAAGCTCCGCAAACTCCGCTTGCCGCTGCCACCCGGTCCGCATCCCGTTGGGAGTTCCGTCTTCAGGCGGCGGGAGGACCGCGCAAACGCAGAACTCCGAACGTTGCATCCGGCGGGCGCCAGGGCTATAATGTCACCGGCCCCGGGGAGGCATGACGCCTCCTGCCGGCCAAGAGAAGATTGGGGAATGAGAGGTTCCGATGGGCCGAGAGATCCTCATCTGGTGCGTGGTGGCCGTTTCGGCGAGTTGCTGTCTGTCGTGCCGGACCGCAGAGGTTTCTACCGCCGACCAGGAGAAGGCCTGGCTGGCGAGAAGCTATCGGTACGACGAGAATGGCTGGATCTTCCTGCATACCGAGGGCGCCCCCTTTGCGCGGGGATTTCAGCGCGGCTATCTGACCGCCAACGAGATTGCCGAGTTCCTGCGCACGCTGGCCTACACCAACGAGTTCCAGACCGGCTACGATCTCGATTTCTTCGTGGAGGCTTCTGCGCGTCTGTTCAGGAAGAATGTCCCGACTGAATGCGTCGAGGAGATGCGCGGCATGGTGGCCGGCATGGAACGCGCGGGTCAGAAGGTCACCTACGAACAGATGCTCTTCATGAACGGTTTCATCGATGTGCTCTGGTACTGGTGGCCGCAGGCCAAGAAGCAGCAGCTCGCCGATCATCCCGGCTGCAGTGCCTTTATCGCGACCGGCGACGCCACCGCCGACGGCCAGATCGTCCTGGCCCACAATACCTGGTTTGGCTATGCCCTGGGCAAGTCGGCGAACCTGCTGGTCGAGATCGTCCCCGCGCGGGGCCATCGCATCCTGATGCAGTCCTGCGGCCCCTGTATCTACAGCACCACGGACTTCTTTCTCACCGGGGCGGGGCTGGTCGGGACGGAGACGACCATCGGCGATTTCGAGCGTTTTGACCGCCGGGGGACACCGGTCTTCGCCCGGGCCCGGCAGGCGATGCAGTACGCCAACAACATCGACGAATGGGCGGACGTTCTGATCCGCCAGAACAACGGCGCCTACGCCAATTCGTGGCTCCTGGGCGACATCAAGACCGGCGAGATCGCCCGCCTGGAGCTGGGCCTGCGTTATCACCGCCTCGAAAAGAAGAAGAGCGGGTACTTCACCGGCTCGAACGTCGCCGCGGACCTGAAGATCCTGCGCCGTGAGACGGACGCAAGCTGGGACGATATCCGCGATGGTGCGGTGGCACGCCGGGTCCGCTGGGACCAGTTGATGAAACAACACTACGGACGCATCAATACGACCCTGGCCCGCGAGATGCTCGGCGACCATTACGATGTGTACTTGCAGAAAGAGCAGCCCGGCGGCCGTACGATCTGCGGCCACGGCGAGCTGGATGACGGCCGTGTCCCCGGCGGGCGGCCCGCGTACCGCCCGTCCGGCGCCTTTGACGGGAAGGTCCTCGATGCGGACATGGCGCGCAACTGGCGAATCTGGGCCAAGTGGGGCGGTTCCTGCGATCTTGGTTTCGATGCCGCAAAGTTCCTGGAAAAGCACAGCCAATACGAGTGGATGAAGGGCTACTTGCCTGATTTCCCCGCCCGGCCGTGGACGATCTTTCCGCGTGAGAAGGCAGGCGCCGGGTAGTTCCTGAGAAAGTCTTTACGGGAGTGAAGCTGATGGTAAAACCGATGTCTCGTCGAGTCTTCTTGAAGGCGGCCGGCTTGGCGGCCGCGGTGGCTCTGCTGCCGGTGCGAGCCCGGGCCGCTCAGGGCAAACCACGGAATATCATTCTGATCTACGCCGACGACCTGGGCTACGGCGATCTCGGCTGTTACGGGGCGACCCAAGTGGCAACGCCCCACATCGACCGGATCGCCCGCGAGGGCGTTCGGTTTGTCAACGCCCATTCGACGTCCGCAACGTGCACGCCGTCGCGCTATGCCCTGCTGACCGGCGAGTATCCCTGGCGGCGTCAGGGAACAGGCATCCTGCCGGGCGATGCGCGGCTGATCATCGAGCCCGGGCGAACAACGCTGCCGGCGCTGCTGCAGCGGGCCGGCTACCAGACCGGAGTCGTGGGCAAATGGCACCTGGGACTTGGCGCAGGCCATCTGGACTGGAACCAGGACATTGCGCCGGGACCGCTGGACATCGGGTTCGACTACTGTTTCCTGATCCCCGCGACCGGCGACCGGGTGCCCTGCGTGTACGTGGAAGACCGCCGGGTCGTCGGGTTGGACCCGCAGGATCCCATCCAGGTCAGCTATACCAAGCCCATCGGCACCGATCCCACCGGCCGGGACCATCCCGAACTGCTCAAGATGCACCCCAGTCACGGGCACGACCAGACCATCGTCAATGGAATCAGCCGCATCGGGTATATGACCGGTGGCCAGGCCGCCCGCTGGGTGGATGAGGATATAGCCGACACGATTACCCGTAAAGCCACGGCTTTCATCGAGAAGTACCGAGCCGAGCCGTTCTTTCTCTATTTCTCGACCCACGACATCCATGTGCCGCGCGTCCCGCACCCGCGTTTCGCCGGCAAGAGCGGCCTGGGCCCGCGCGGGGACGTCATCGTGCAGCTCGACGAGGCGGTCGGCACGCTCCTGGCCACGCTGGACCGGCTGGGCCTGGCCGAGGATACTCTCCTGATTTTCTCCAGTGATAACGGCCCGGTGGTCGATGATGGATATAGGGACCGCGCTGTCGAGTTGCTGGACGGTCACCGGCCCGCCGGACCGTTGCGCGGCGGCAAGTACAGCGCCTTCGACGCCGGGACGCGCGTGCCGTGGATCGTCCGCTGGCCGGGACAGGTCCGGCCCGGCGTCTCCGGGGCACTGGTCTCCCAGGTCGATCTGGCGGCCTCGCTGGCGGCCTTGACGGACCAGAAACTCGCCGCGGACGATATTCCGGACAGCTTGGACGTGCTGGGAGCCCTGCTGGGCCGAACGGACCGCGGCCGGGACCACTTGGTGGAGCATGCCGGCGTGCTCTCCCTGATCCAGGGCGACTGGAAATATATCGAGCCGGGCCAGGGCCCCCGAATGAACGTCAACACCAATATCGAATTAGGCAATGTGCCGCAGCCGCAATTGTACCATCTCCGGGACGACCTTGGGGAGAAAACCAATCTGGCGGCAGAACATCCGCAGCGCGTCCGGGAAATGGCCGCCCGGCTCCGGGACATCCGCCAGCAGGGACGGACCCGCCCGGGGCCACGATAGAATTCGGATTTGTGCTTGACATCCGCCCCCGGTTGGGGCAGTTTACGAGCGGTTTCTGTACGACCGAGCGTGTGACCTGAGTTCTATTCAGTGAGGTTTTGGAGGTCCATTATGTGTCACCGGCGTTGTTCCCGGCCCGTCGTAGGTCTTGTGCTGACGCTGCTGCTGCTCTCATCCGCGTCGGCGTACCAGCAACCGCTCGTCAATCTGGGCTTCACCAGCTTCATGGATGGTGCCCCACCCGCCGGCCCCGGCTTCTACTTCACCGAGTACATCATGCACTGGACGGCCAACAGTCTTCCGGGCATCGACTCCCCGGTCGACCGCTTCCGGTCGTGGGCCAGCTTGAACCAGCTCATCTACCAGTCGAATACGCCGGTGCTGTTCGGTGGCAAATGGGGCATCGACGTCATCGTCCCGCTGGCCATGTTTGAGAGCGCGCCGATCAGCAACCAGGACGGCTTCGGCGATCTGCTCGTGGGTCCGTACCTGCAGTGGGACCCGATCATGGGCAAGAATGGCCCCGTCTTCATGCATCGCGTCGAGTTCCAGACCATCTGGCCCACGGGCACGTACGATTCGCCGGGCCCGAATCTGAATCCCGGCAGCAATTTCTTCTCGTTCGATCCCTACTGGGCCGGCACGCTGTTCATCACGCCCCAGTGGGAAGCTTCGCTCCGGGTGCATTACCTCTGGAACGACGAGAATGACGACACCAAGATCCAGCCGGGGCAGGCCGTGCACGCCAACTTCGCCTCCTCCTATGAGGTGATTGCCAAGAAGCTGCGACTCGGTGTCAACGGCTATTTCTTCAACCAGGTGACCGACACGGAGCTGGAGGGCGTGAACATCCAGGACGACGAGCGGGTCCTCGGCATTGGACCCGGCGCCCTGTGGAGTTTCTCGCAGAACTCCCACCTGTTCCTCAACGCCTACTTTGAGACCGGTGGCCAGGATCGCCCGGAGGGCGAGAAGTTCATCCTGCGCTTCGTGCACCACTTCTAATCGTCAGGGATTGTCGCTTCCGGGGGCATGAGGCTCTTCTCCATCGGGAGGAGCAGTCTTATGCCCCTTCTCTTTCAGGCACGCGTGACGACAGCGGTATCGGCGATCCGTGTGGACCGCTTCCAAACCCATGCGGGACAACCGTAGAGGATGTGTGAGGGACTCCGAATCGCCCGGGCTTCTCGCGCCTCGTTTCACAGGGCAGCGTTGCCACCGGTCGGGGCTACGGTGATGACCTGAACGCCCGGCCCGATGCCCTGCGAGCAACCTTGCGTCTGCGCTCCGGCCGCCTGGCGTTCCTCCTTCGGGCGGGTCTTCCATCGGCGATGCACCCACCAGTACTGCGTCGGGTCCTCCCGCACGAACGCTTCGATGGCCCGGCTGTACTCCGCGGTCACCCAGGTCAGCGGGTCGTCCTTGTCCGCCCACTCGTGCGGGAAGATGATCCGGCCCAGCACGAACTCGAAGAAGAAACGGCTGCCGACCCGCCGGGCACAGCCCACGATGATCGGCAGGTGGTACGTAATGGCCAGCAGGCCGATGCTCTTGTAGGTACTGGCCTTGCGGCCGAAGAAATCGACGAAGATGCCCTTACGGCCGGCGTCCTGGTCGGCGATGAAGCCGATCGTGCTGCCCTGCTTGATAATCGCCGGCATCTGCTCGGCGGCGCCCTTTTTGTCGACCAGTTTCAGCCCGTGGCGCTGCCGCACCGCGTACAGAAAGCGGTTGAGGTACTTGTTGTCCAGCGGGCGGGCAACGCTGTAGATGTCGAATCCGAACAGGCCCATCAGGTAGCCGATGATCTCGAAGTTGCCGTAGTGGGCCGTCACCATGATCAGGCCCTTGCCCTCCTTCATCATCCACTTCGGGTATTCGGCCTTGACGAAACGCGAGTACCGGCGCCAGTTGTGCCGGCTAACCAACCGCGGCGTCAGGAGCACGTCCATAACCAGCATGACGAGGTGCTGGAAACTCCGCCGTCCCGTTTGTTCGATCCACGCCTCGGACTGCTCCGAAAAGCTGGCCCGCAGATTCTCCAGGGCGCGGAGCCGACCGCGTTTGTAGTACTTCCACAGAAGATCGCCCAGAAAGCACGCGAGACGCAGATTCGTCTCGACGTCAAAGAGGCAGAGGAAGATCACCAGAATCCGGACCGCGACATACGCCAGCCAGTCGCGGATGGGATGCTTCTTCTTCTTCTTTTTCGTGGAATCCTGCGATTCAGTCATAGTCCATGATTGTAGGACCGCCACGGTACTTGTCAAGTTGCGCGATCTCGGGATCGGCAGGGCGCTCACGGTAGAATCAGGTTTTTCCCTAGCGTGCCCATCTTCACAGCCTCCTTACAATTGACGAAGCACAAACGGGGTAGCGAACGTGGTATTCGGTTGGAGGGCTGTTAGTATGAACGTTGTGCAACGCGCCATCCAGGAGGAACGATGGCTGAGCAAGCAGCGTCGTCTCATCGGCAACCGGGACGCTCTCTACGAGAAACAGGGGATCTACGCGGCGTGGCGCGACCTCTTCCGGCAATATGTGACTCTGGCCCAGGAAGGCGAGGTCGAGGCCCTGAAGCGGGCCCTGTATTTCATCTGGGCCGAACGCGCGATCGGTCCTCTGAGCACCGGCATTCGGGAGCTCGATGAGGATCTGGTCCGGAAGGTCTTTGATCTCGCCGAGAAACAGGCACAGGACAACCGGCTCGATCCCGAGCTGGAGTGGATGTTGCCCTATTACTACCTTGTCGAACGGTCCTACCTGGATGGCTTCGGCAGTTACGAGGCCCTCAAGCAGGCGAGCAATCGGCGTCCTCTCCTGTACCGTGAATGTTGCCTGGAGGTCTCGTTCGACCAGCGCGGACAGATGGGCGACTATTGGAAGACCGAACAGACCCACCTGAGACGATGGGGGTAGTACCCGCCGGTATCGCGCAGGTGTCCGTTCGGCACGGCTTCGGCCAAGCTCGGTCCGCGTCGCAGGGACACGTTGCGCCCGTCACCAGCAGGAAGTCGCCACGTCTTCGGCTTGAGCCATGCCACCTGACGCATGCCTTCTCCACATCCATCTCCGGGGCTTTGCGATTGCCCCGGACGTGCCCCATATTGCCCCTTGAAAATCCCGGGGGAGTCACCATAATGACAGCGGCACGTTAACAACCGTTCTCGGAGTACTTTTGAAAAGGGTCGAGCCATGCGAGCACCGTCGCGAACTTTCTTATTCTTGGTCCTGGCGTGCTCGCTGCTGATACCGGCAGGCTGTGCGCAGTCCCCGACCGGCCCGCGGACCGCGGCGGCTACCGAGGCACCGGAGGGCCCGGTCGTGCTGGAGTCGGCCCGTCCGGTTGCGGTGCTGCACGAGGTGGACGTGCTGGTCGTAGGCGGTGGCTCGGGTGCCGTGACGGCCGCAGTCGCCGCCGCCCAGAGCGGCGCCCGGGTGTTTCTGGCGGCCCCCCGGCCCTACCTCGGCGAAGATATCTGCGGGACCTATCGCCTGTGGCTGGAGCCGGATGAGGGACCCGCATCGCCTCTGGCCCGGACGATGTTTGCCGCACCGACCGTGAGCAATCCGCTCGGCGGCACCATCCCCTTCACCTACGAGGCGGACATGGAATCCGCCGCACCCCACCGGGACGCCCGGCCGCCGGCCGGCCTGCGGGACAACCGTTGGCAGAGCGCCTCGTCCCAGAGCGTGCAGTACAACGGCGACGTGAACATCGTCGTGGATCTCGGCAGCGAGCAGCTTGTCCATAAGGCCCACGTGATGGCCTATCAGCGCGACGGCGACTTCGAGGTGGCCCAGGTCGCGGTGTTCGCCAGTGCGGACCGCCGGCAGTGGCGGCAGATCGCGGTAATCGCCAATCCCCGGCTCGGACAAGGCTCGTTCGAAGAGACCGCCCTGCCGCTTTCCGCCGGGATCAAGCAGCAGACGCGTTATCTCAGGTTCGCGGTCCGCAAAACGCCGGCGGCCAAGCGGGTGCTTCTGGGCGAAATCGTTGTGGAGAAGAAGCCCAACGTTGGGGCGGCTCCTGCCACGCCGCGCGTGCCGCCGACGCCCATGCAGGTCAAGCGAGCCCTTGATGATGCCCTGCTCAATGCCGGTGTCCAATTCCTGTACGGCTGTTACCCGACCGAACTCCTGCGGGACCGTACGAGCAAGCCGGCCGGCATCGTCATGGCCAATTGCGCGGGCCGGCAGGCGGTTACCGCCAAGGTGATCATCGACGCCACGCCGCGAGCCATGGTCGCCCGCCTGGCCGGCGTACCTTTCGATCCGTACCCGAAGGGGAACCAGACCTTCCAGCGCGTTGTGGTGGGCGGACCGCCGCGCGAAGGTCAGGGACTCAGAGCCCGGCAATTGCCGACTCCCGTGTACGGAGACAACGGGCGGATCTACCAAGCGATCGAATACACGCTGGAGATCCCCATGGAGGACGGCTCGTTCGCCTCTTTCGCCCGGGCGGAGCAGATCGCGCGGGACAAGACTTGGCACGTCGAGCAGGTGGATGCGTCGGAGACGCTCTTCCAGGTGCCTCCGGACCGGATGGACGGCCAAGCCCAGCAGTGTTGCACCTGGCCGGGTGCCGAGAAGGTTGATCTCGGCGTCTTCCGGCCGGCGCGAGCGACCCGGATCTATGTCCTGGGCGGCTGTGCCGACCTGTCGCGCGAGGCGGCCCGGCAGATGCTACGGCCTCTGCACCTGATGGCGGTTGGCAGCCGGATCGGAGCCGCCGCCGCCGCGGAAGCGAAGAAGATCGCTGCACCCAGAGGCGTGGAGGTCGTTACCCAAGTGGGCACACCTCTCATGGCTGGCGACGCCCGCGAAGACCGGGCGTGGATGCGCGTCGGTCCGAAGACGACCCACATGAATGCCGGCGTGCACGCCCTGCCGGTGCTCAGCCAATATGACGTGGTCGTGGTCGGAGGCGGCACCGGCGGTGCCCCCGCGGGTATCGCAGCGGCTCGCCAAGGGGCCAAAACACTCGTCGTGGAGTACTTGCACGGCCTAGGTGGTGTCGGCACGATGGGGCTGATCAGCAAATACTACTACGGCCACCGCGAAGGCTTCACCAAGGAATTGGACCAGGGTCTTGTCCAACTCGGCGGCAGTGGCGCCGGCAAGAGCGATCCGGGCCAGGCCTGGAACAACCAGGTGAAAATTGAATGGTACCGGCAGGAGCTGCGGAAAGCCGGGGCCGATCTCTGGTACGGCGTCCTCGGCTGCGGTGCCATCGTCGAAGGCAGCCGGGTCAAGGGCGTAGTGGTGGCCACGCCGCACGGTCGGGGTGTCGTGCTGGCGAAAGCCGTCGTCGATGCCACGGGCAGCGCCGCCATCGCCGCGGCGGCGGGCGCCACCTGCGTGTATATCACCGGCGAGCATATCGCCGTCCAGGGCACCGGCCTACCCCCCTGGAACCTCGGCGCCCGGTATACGAACACGGACTGGGCCTTCATCGACGACCTCGACGTGGTCGATGCGTGGCATTCCTTCTTCGTGGCTCGCCGCAAATTCCCCCGCGCGTACGATGTGGGCCAACTCATCGACAGCCGGGAGCGCCGGCAGATCGTCGGCGACTTCTGCCTGTCCCCGATGGACGTCTATCTCGGGCGGACGTTCCCCGACACGGTCGTCGCCGCGAGCAGCAATTTCGATTCGCACGGGTTTACGGTCCACCCGATGTTCATGCTCCGCCCGCCGGATCGCAAGACCCTGCCCTGCCCCGTCCCCTACCGCTGCCTGCTGCCGAAGGGCATCGAGGGCATCCTCGTCACCGGGCTGGCCGTCAGTGCCCATCGGGATGTGATGCCGGTGATCCGGATGCAGCCGGATGTCCAGAATCAGGGCTACGCTGCGGGTGTGGCGGCGGCCACCGCCGCCCGGTCCGGCCGGGCCCTGCGGGAGATCGACATTCGCGCGGTGCAGAAGCACCTGGTGGAGAAGGGTAATCTGCCCGCAGAGGTCCTGACGCAGCAGGATTCCTTCCCCTTGGCCCGGGAGCGGCTTGAGCAAGCCGCAAAGACCGTGGTCAAGGACTTCGAAGGGATTGAGGTTATCTTCGCCGAGCCGACGCAGGCGCTGCCGCTGCTCCGCCAAGCGTACGCCACGGCCGAGTCGGCATCCGCGAAACTCACCTATGCCCACATCCTGGGCATCCTGGGCGATCCCGCGGGAGCCGGCACGCTGGCCGAGGTCGTGAAGACGCGGGAATGGGATGAGGGCTGGAAGTACACCGGCATGGGCCAGTACGGCGCGAGCATGAGCCCCTTGGACAGCCTGATCATCGCGTTGGGCCGGACCCGGCGGGCCGAGGCACTGGAGCCGATCCTGGCCAAGGTCGCGCAGTTGGGTCCCGAGCATGTGCTTTCGCACCATCGGGCTGTCGCGATGGCCTTGGAGGCGCTCGCGGCCCCTGCGGCGGCAAGACCTTTGGCAGAGCTGCTGCAGAAGCCCGGCATGACCGGCCACGCCTATCCCAATATCGACGCCGCGACGAGGAAGATTCCGCCCAGCGGCACAGATACCACCACCCGCGAGGGCTCGCTGCGGGAGTTGATTCTCGCCCGCGCCCTGTTCCGGTGCGGCGACCACAACGGACTCGGTGCAAAGATCCTGGGGGAATACGCCCAGGACCTGCGCGGCCACTACGCTCGCCATGCACTGGCAATTCTACAGGAAAGACCGGGTCGCAAGTGACCCGCCCAGAAGAATGTAGACTTTTGCAGAACACAATGCTAAGGAGGACCACGATGGCAGGAGAATATCGTTTCTCGTTTGGCCCCTGGAATATCCACGAGGGCGCCGATCCGTTCGGGCCGACGGTCCGGCGCAGTCTCACCTTCGCGCGGAAACTCAAGCTCTACAAGAAGCTCGGTTTCGACGGGGTGCAGTTCCACGACGACGACGCGGTGCCGGACATGAACGAGCTCGGCCCCCGGGAGATCAACAAGAAGGCCAAGGAGGTCCGCGAGGCTCTGGCCGACGAAGGCCTGACCGCCGAATTTGTAGCGCCGCGCCTGTGGGAGGACCCGCGGACCATCGACGGCGGCTACACCTCCAATGATCCCAGCGATCGCGCTTACGCGCGCGACCGCACCCGGCGGGCGATCGATATCGCCGCCGCCCTGGACACAAAGCTGATCGTCCTATGGCTGGCCCGCGAGGGGACGTACATCCGCGAGGCCAAGGACAGCAAGGTCGCGGTGGACCGGCTGGTCGAAGCCCTGAACGACATGCTGAACTACAATCCGGACATCAAGATCGCCATCGAGCCCAAGCCGAACGAGCCGATGGATCAGGCCTATATCCCCACGACCGGACACGCCCTGGCCATTGGCTATCTGACCAAGGACCCACGCCGGGTTGGCGTCAATATCGAGACGGCCCACGCCATCCTGGCCGGGCTGGACCCGTCCGACGAGATGGGGTTCGCACTCACCTATGACAAGCTCTACACGGTCCACCTGAACGATCAGAACGGCCTGAAGTTCGACGAGGACAAGAGCTTCGGGGCGGTCAACCTGCGGCGCGCCTTCAACCAGGTCCGCATCCTCGACAAGTACAATTTCGGCAGAAAAGGCGAGTTCGTCGGCCTCGACGTCAAGGCCATGCGCACGCAGAAGCAGGACGTCGCCACCAAGCACCTGAGCAACAGCCGGACGCTCTTCCTGCGGCTCGTGGAATTGTCCCGCAGTCTCGACCAGGGCTTGGTCGATCAACTGATCGCCAGTCGCGACTACGAGGAACTGGACCTGCTGATCGTCAGTCACCTGATGGGCAAGTAAGGAAAGGATTGTCACACAGCATGTTGACCAGCGACAAAGCCGTTTTGAGTCTTGGCGCCCACCCGGACGATGCGGAGTTCATGTGCACCGGCACGCTCGCGCTGCTGCGCCAGCGGGGCTGGCAGATCCACATCGCCACCATGGCGCCGGGCGATTGCGGGACCGTGCAGTACAGCCGCGCGGAGATCAGCCGGATTCGCAAGGGCGAGGCCGCGAAATCCGCCGCGATCCTGGACGGCCAATACCACTGCCTGGAGTCCGGCGATATCTTCATCCTGTACGAGCGGCCGCAGTTGCTCAAGGCCATCGAGGTCGTACGGAGAGTCCGGCCGCGGATCGTCCTGACGACGAGTCCCTCGGATTATATGGTCGACCACGAGATGGCCAGCAAGCTGGCGCAGACCGCGTGCTTCTGCTGCGGCGTCGTCAATGTCGAAACGCCGGGGGCGGAGCCCTTCGAGCCCATCCCGCACCTCTATTACATGGACGCGGTCGAAGGCAAGGACAAGCTCGGTACGCCGGTCCAGCCCAGCATGATCGTCGATATCAGCAGCGTGATCGGGCTCAAGGAGAAGATGCTCTGCTGCCACGAGAGCCAGCGGGACTGGCTGCTCAAGCACCACGGGATGGACGAGTACGTCAGCATGATGAAGGCCTTCTCGCAGCAGCGCGGCCGCCAGATCGGCCGGCCCTACGGCGAAGGCTTCCGCCAGCACCTCGGCCACGCCTATCCGCAAGACAACGTTCTCCAAAAGGAACTCGGCGATCTGGTCCATAGGGTGTAAGTGGACGTTTTGCAGAAGTCCGGACGTAAGGAGCAGCCCATGGGGAGAAAGACAAGCATTCTGGCGCCGCAGTGGTGGGATTACACAACGCTCGACGACGAGATCCTCAATGACGCGGCCCGGCTGACCGTCGAGGACATGGCGGCGCTGAGCCGGGAGGGATTTAAAGTCGTCTTTTATGACACGCTGGAGGATTTCTACCTGGCGGAAGCCCTGGAGTACATCACCGCCTGGCAGCAGGCGACCCTGGCCAACCCGGCCGGCATCTGCGGGCCGATCGGGCCGACGGAACAGCTTCCCCTTGTCGCCCGGCTGGTCAACGAGCTGGAACTGGACCTGACCCACGCGCACTTCTGGGGCATGGACGAGTGGTACATGCACGGCCGCGAGGTCCCGCAGACGCACGCGCTGTCCTTCGCGCGGGCGGACCGGGAGCTGTGCTTCGACCGGATCCGGCCGAACCTGAGGATGCCGGAGAGCAATGTCCATTTCCCCCGGGCGGATACCTCGGCCTACATCAAGAGCTGGGAAGGGGTCCGTTGCGTGACCATGCAGGGCGGCCAGGGCGATATCAAGCACTGGGCCTTCAATGACCCGGTGCGCCGGGAAGGCAAGTACAAAGACCGGCCGCCGACGCCCGAGGAATTTCGCCGGCTCACCACGCGCATCGTGGACCTGCATCCGGTGACCGTGATGCAGAACGCGCGCACCAGCGGCGGCGGCGTTGTGACCAGCGTCCCGACGCAGGCCCTCTCCGTCGGGCCGGTCGAAACTTGGAAGGCCGAGAAGGTCTCCATCTGGCAGGCGGGCACGCACGACAACCCCTTCGGGATGCGCTTGACGACGCTGATGATCGGCAAGAAGATCCCGGATAGCGCCGTGCCGATGTCGCTGCTGGCGGATCATCCGAACGTGCAGTTCAACTTCTACCGCCCCGCCATCGGTGCGTGCGAAGCGGAAATGCACTGAAGACGTTGGAATAGTGGAATGATGGAATAGTGGAATGATGGGTGACCGGTCGGAATGCTTCCCAGCATTTCATTATTCCATTGTTCCACTATTCCCTTATTCCAGGAGGATCGTCCCATGGCTGTGGATGTCCTGGTTCTGAACACGGCGGTCGTGGACTTGCGGCGGCCCGATTTTGAGTTTGCCGACCGGCTGGTCGGCATCGGCGGTCTGGCCAAGTGCCGGACCGAGGACATGCCCGGGTACTCCCAGGAGCAGATCCGCCAGTGGATCGCCGACGGCTTCGCCACCGCGGGCGGCCCGGGCAACGCCGCCCCGCTGATCGCACGCACCGGTTTGAAGGTCGCGGTCGGCGTCAGTCTTGGCCAAGGCGACTACGGCGGCCTGGATGCCCAGGGCCGGTACTTTCACGATGTGATGACCGCCAACGGCATCGACATGTCGGCGACCCACATCCACGCGAACCTGCCCACGGGCACAACCTTCATCCACAGCACCTCCGGCGGGGACCGCGGTGGCATTGCCTATTTCCCCAATGCCAACAATGACTTCCGCTTCAGTGTTTTTCGCGCGGCGGTGGAGCGGCTTGGGCCCCGCATCGTTTACTACATGTACTCGGGCCTTTCGGACCGCGGCGACGCCGATGGCGGCCGGGACCTCGCCGACTTCATCCGCTGGTGCCAGTGCGGGGGCATCGTGACCATCGCCGACAGCCATACCCTGACCGGCAGCCCGCACCAACTCATCGCCGCGGGGAAGCCGGTGCAGGAGTATCGCCTGCTGGAGCCGCTGCTGCCCGAGCTGGACCTGTTCTTCACGTCGTCGGATGAGGCCAAGCTGATCGAGAACACGCTCGGCTGCCAGCCCGCGCGCGTTGACCTGGGCGAGCGGGCCTACAACTGTCATTTCCTCGAGTGGCTGACCCGGCGGTTCTGGCAGGACGATGGGCGCACGAAGCTCTTCGGAGTGACCGTCAGCGATGGTGCCTACATCATGTATATCGGCCCCGAAGGCCAGATCGGCGGACCGATGAAGGCGACCTCGCGGTTCATGGCCGGCGAAGTGGTTGATCTGGTCGGGGCGGGCGATTCGTTCCGCGCGGGCCTGATCGCCTACGTCGCCAGCAATCTCGATGGTTTTCGCAAAGGGGCGATTGATTTCGAGCGGGCCGTCCAGGCGGGCAACCTCTTCGCTTCGCTCTACATCAAGGCTCCGCTCGGCGATCGCTACGGCAACATCAAACCGTATGCGAGGATGCTGCAAGTCCTGCAGGCGAAGAACGGCTTTGCGAGTTTTGACGCGCTGCGACAAGCGCTGGATTAGGAGAGCACGACCACCATGGCGGTGAAGAAGATGCAACCCAGTTGGCAAGGCAAAGTGATCAATCCCGCCCAGGTAGGCGGCATCGAAACATCGGTTCTGGACGATGGGCCGGGCCGGGGAACCCGTATTGCCTGGATCAATACCGGGGCGGGCCTGCGGTACAAGGTCGTCATCGACCGGGGCCTCGATATCGTCGACGCATTCTATCAGCAGCACAGTCTCGCCTGGCTCAGTCACGCCGGCGTCACCGCGCCGCGCCCGGATGCTCATACCGGGATCGAGTGGCTCTGGACCTTCGGCGGCGGCCTGCTCACCACCTGCGGCCTGACACACGTGGGCGGACCGGAGACCGACGCCTTCGGCGAGCGTGGTCTCCACGGGCGCATCAGCAATTTTCCCGCACAGGTGGAATCCATCGTCCAGCCCAACCTGGGCACCGGCAGCGTGGAGATGAGCATCACCGGCGTGGTGAAGGAGTCGCGTGTCTTCGGTCCCAATCTCGAACTCCGCCGGACGATCTCCGGCACGCTCGGCGAACCGGTCATCCGGATTCACGATGTCGTGACGAACGCCGGTAATTCCCGCACACCCCATATGCTGCTATATCACTGCAACTATGGCTGGCCCCTGGTGGACAAAGGCACGCAGATCGTCTGGAAAGGCCGGTGCGAATCGCGCGGCCTGGAGATGGACAACGCCATCTTCAACCCCGACCGCGATTTCCGTACCGCGGCAGCGCCGCTGGAGAGTCATCGGGGCACCGGGGAAGCCTGCGGCTTCATCGACGTGACGCCCGACGCGGACGGCGTGTGCACGATCGGCCTGCACAACGAGAAACTTGGGCTGGCTGTCAGCACGCGCTACCGCAAGACGCAACTACCCTCCCTGGCCAACTGGCAGCATTGGGGCCCGGGGGAGTACGTGACGGGATTGGAGCCCGGCACCAATCCGCCCATCGGCCAGGCCAAGGCCCGGGCGCAGAAGAAGTTGCTGCACCTGGACCCCGGCCGCAGCCGGACCTACGACCTGGAGATCCGCGTGCTCACGCAGGCTCAGGACATCCGCCGGTTCCTCAGGGCGGGTCGATAGTATGGCCGGGCACACATTCGTCGGCTTTGGGTTCGGGCCGATCCAAGCGGGGCTCTTCGCCAAGGAGGCGTTCCAGAGCGGCAATTTCGACCGGATCGCGGTGGCGGAGATCGATCCTCGCCTCGTCGAAGCCGTGCGCGCCAACGGTGGCACGTACTACGTCAACGTGGCGCGACGCGACCGCGTCGAAACGGTCTGCATCGACCGGGTCGAACTCTTCAACCCGGCCCATCCGGATGACGCGGCGGTGCTCACCGCCCTGCTCGCCCAGGCCACCGAGATCACCACCTGCCTGCCTTCGGTCAAGTTCTATGATTCGGACCAGGCTGACAGCAGCGTAGCCGCCCTGATCGTAGAGGGTCTGCGCCATCGTCAAGCAGAGGCCACGATCATCTATGCCGCCGAGAACCACAATCACGCGGCCGAGATTCTCGAACAGGCCGTCGCGCAAAGACTCCTCGGAGGGCGAGCGTCTCCGCTCGCCCCGGATTGTCGTGCGGGGACGCACGACCTACAAAGAGTCCAGTTTCTCAATACCGTGATCGGCAAGATGAGCCAAGTGGTGACCGATCCGCGAGAAATGGCGGAACGGGACCTCGCCCCCATCGCGCCAGGCATCGACCGCGCGTTCCTGGTGGAGGAATTCAATCGCATCCTCGTCACCAAGACCACGATACCTGGTTTCCTGCCCGGCATCCGGGTCTTCGTCGAGAAGGACGAGCTGTTGCCGTTTGAAGAAGCCAAGCTCTATGGCCATAATGCCATCCACGCGCTGCTCGGTTTCCTCGGCACCCTCAAGGGATATGCCAAGATGACGGAGGTCAAAGGTGATGCCTCCCTGATGCGCATCGCACGCGCGGCCTTCATCGAGGAATCGGGGGCAGCGGTGATCCGCAAATACGCCAGTCTGGGCGATGAGTTGTTCACGGAGGCCGGCCACCGCGCCTATGCGGAGGATCTCCTGGAGCGCATGACCAATCCGTATCTCGCGGACACGGTCGCCCGCGCCGCTCGGGATGTCGTGCGGAAGCTGGGCGTCTGCGACCGCATCTTCGGCACGATGACGCTGGCTTTCGAGCACGGCATCGAGCCGAAGAACATGGCGCTGAGCGCCCTGGCCGGCGTCGCCCTGCTGCTGGCCGGCGCTTCCGACTACGGCCTGCCGCTGGCGCTGCGCGCGTTGAACTGGCGGCGCCTGGACAGGGCCGGTCTCACGCACTTGCTGACATGGCTGTGGCAAAGCCCAATGTCCCCGCCGTTGCTGAAGTTGATCGACCTTACCTGCGCGGCCGGCATACCCCTGGACCGCCTGCTGACCCCATGACCGGGATCAGTAATCCTTGAAGCCTCGCATCCATTCGGGCCAGTCCTCGGCCTCCACGCCCCCGGCACGGGTCCAGGGCCCCTGCATCAGGAACTCCTGGTGCCAGCGGAGCGACCACAACTCCTTCAAACCGATCCGGCGCGTCGAGAAGTCCACGAAGGCGCCGTTGATGAACCCGCCATGTCGAAGCAGGCAAATCATCTTCATCGCGTTCGTGGTCCAGTCGTCACGTTGCCCTTCGTGCGCCGGTGGCTGATCGGTGTGACTCGGTCGGGTGTCCCACCAGCGGTCGTCCACAAACAGCGGAATCTCGGCGGCCTGCCTCACGTCGCGGCGCCGCCAGTACTGGGAGGCAGGTTTGCCGCCCTCCTTGCCGGGCATGGGGTCCGTGACCCAGAGGTTGATGCCGTAGCTGCCATATTCCTGGTACTGCGGATTCGGTCCCCAGGCGACGCAGGCGAATCGGCCGCCGCGGGGATCCGGCTTCGTCGCCGTCGGGCAGGAGCAGATCTCCTGCTGCTGGACGTAGTACGAGCGGAACACGACCATCCAACTGGTCTGGGGTTCGTTGCCGACATTCCACCCGCGATGGAAACGCCCGTTGTTGTCATCCGTATACAGGGAGAAATAGACCGCCCACTGCCGCAGGTTCGCCTGGCAGGCGATGGTCTTGCCCTGCTCCTTGACGCGGTGCAGGGCCGGCATCAGGATCGCCATGAGCAGCGCAATGATCGCAACCACCACGAGAAGCTCGATCAGAGTGAAACCTCGCGGTGCGGCATTCTGTCTCTTGCTGCCAGCCATTGCTGTTCGCCCCTCAGAATTCCGCCCGGGCCCTGGATGCGCTGCGACAATGGGTTCCGCGCCAGATACTCTCCGGGCACAGTTCATTATACGACCCCGCCCGGACGGCTGCAACGCCGCGGGCGGCTCGGCCCAACGTACTTTCCTGGCGGGGTTCCCGCGGCCGGGGTATATAATGCGGACTCATGCAAGCAAATGACAGGCAACACAAGCTGGCTTATGTCTACGCAATGCTCGCCGTGGTGTTCTGGGCCACGTCGGCCACCGCCTTCAAGCTCGCCCTGCGTCACGTGGGCCAACTGCCGCTGCTGCTGGTGGCGTCGGTGACCTCGACCGGCATCTTCCTCGCCTACCTGGCCGCCACGAACCGGCTGAAGCTGCTGGGCACGTTCACCCGGAAGGACTGGCTCTGGTCCGCGGGTCTGGGACTATTGAATCCCTTTCTCTATTACGTGATCCTGTTCCGGGCCTACGCCCTGCTACCGGCCCAGGAGGCTCAGCCGATCAATTTCGTCTGGCCGCTGACGCTGGTGCTGCTCTCGATTCCCCTGCTGGGCCAGCGGATCCGGCTCGCCAGCTTTCTGGCCATCCTCATCAGCTTCAGCGGCGTGGTCGTCATCGCCACGCACCCAACCCAGCCGCAGGACATTCTCGCTTTTCATTTCAGCAATGGGCCGGGCGTCCTGCTGGCCCTGGGCAGCACGATCATCTGGGCGCTCTTCTGGGTTCTCAACACCAAGGACCGTCAGGACGAAGCGGTACGTCTCTTCGTAAACTTCCTCTTCGCCTCGGCCTACATCGTTCTGGCGGTGCTCCTGTTCGGCCCGACCCACGTGGGGGGATGGCGGGGCCTGCTGGGCGGCCTCTATGTCGGCCTGTTCGAAATGGGTATCACCTTCCTGGTGTGGCTCAAGGCTTTGCGGAGCGCCAAGACCACCGCGCACGTGGTGAACCTGATCTATCTCGTCCCCTTTCTCTCGCTCCTGGTCATCGCGTTGGTGCTGGGCGAGGAGATCCTGCCCTCCACCGTGGCGGGCCTGCTTCTAATCGTCACCGGCATCATCCTGCAGAAGGTATGGGGATAGAAGAACAAAGGGCACCCGGCCCTGAAGCCGGATGCCCTGGTCTGCATTACGACTCGAGTTTATGAAACGCCGATTCTATACCTTCTCGGGCACGATGAATGGCTTGCGATACGGCCGCGTCAGCAGCGCGTTGGCCTTGGCGTTGCCCGAGAATTTTTCCGTCTTGGGATTGAACTTCAACATCGGCCCGAGCTGGTACGTGCCCTTCGACACGTCCAGACCGATCGCGCCCTTGACGGTCTCCAGGACCTTGTCCCACGACTTGCCGATCTCCTCGTGCTTGCCGAGAACATCCGGTTTGGTCGTGCCGGAGACCTGCTTGCCGAGGCGGTAGGAGACGTTGCCCAACTGGCAGCAGGCAGACGACAGCCACCCTTCGCTGATATCCGCGTTGAGGTCCTCAATCTTGCGGCTGCGGACGGCCTCGATGAAGTTGCCGAAGTGGTCCTCGCCGGGACCCATCTTGACGTCGACGGCCACCAAGTCCTCGGCTTTGTCGGAGCCCTTCGGATAGAACTTGCCGCCCTTGATGGCGCCGGCCTCCAAGTAGAACTCGTTACCGACATTGTTGGGATACTTCTTGCCGTCCGCCCCCGCGCGACCGACCAAGCCGATGACCTCGAACACCAGCAGCGGCCCGCCGAAATCCATGATGGTCAACTGGCAGTTGGGCGTCTGGGCCTGATCGGTATAGGGCGGATGGCCCTCCGTCGAGTTCACCCAGCGACCGCCCAGGCTGATCACGCTCTGCGGCAGCGTCCCGCCGGGAATCGCCCAGCGGGCAATGTCCATCTGGTGGACGCCTTGGTTGCCGATCTCGCCATTGCCGAAGTCCCAGAACCAGTGCCAATTGTAGTGGACGAGATTCTCATGGTACGGCTGTTGCGGCGCCGGACCCAGCCAGAGGTTGTAGTCCAGGTTCTCCGGGGGCTCTTTGATCGGCTTGAAGCCGATGCTCCAGCGGCCCGAACCATCCTTGGAGGCCGCTGCCTTGGAGACCAGGAGCTTGCCATACTTGCCGCTGGCGATGGCCGCCACCTGCCGGGCCCAGCTCGGGCTCGAACGGCTCTGCGTGCCGTGCTGGACGATCCGGTTGTACTTGCGGGCGGCCTCCAGGCACCGGTGTCCCTCGAACGGGTTGTGGCTGCAGGGCTTCTCGACGTAGACGTCCTTGCCCGCCTGGCAGGCCCAGATCGTCCCCAGCGAGTGCCAGTGGTTCGGCGTGGCAATGGAGATCGCGTCGATCTCCTTGCTGTCGAGCATCTGGCGGATGTCGACGTACCTCTGGAGCTTGGTGCCGGACTTCTTTTCGAAGGCCGCGGCCTTGCTCCCCAGGACCTTCTGATCGACGTCGCAGAAGGCCACCACCCGCACCCCTTTCATGCCGCCGAAGGCACTAATGTGCGAGCCACCTCGGCCGTTGATGCCGACGACCGCGATCCGAATGTCGCCGTTGGCCCCCAGCACCCGCGCCCCGGGCGCGGCGAAGGCCAGGCCCAGCCCCGCGGCCAGCGATCCCTTCACAAACTCTCTGCGCGTCATGTGTGTCATGTCTGCCTCCTTTTCGATGGTGTCTTCAGGGAAGGTGCGTCCGCATGTACAATACGAACAACATGGTGTGCTGCACGAGCCATACGCGACCGATTCTACCGGGCGGGCGCACGCGCTTCAAGAGGACGTTCAAGCCGAACTGTCTTTATCTCCCACGGCCGAAGGTCCAAGGCCGGACCCACAACGCCCAGGTCGCGACCTTCCAGATCCACCTCCGTCAAGCGTGTCTCGCCCGGAGTGTGGCCCAGGGATGCCTTGCCACCGCCGCCGCGATACTCGTACACGCGCACGTACGTCTTGCCTTCGCGCTGGTACAAAGCCGAAACGAGTGCGTCCCTGGATTGCACGTCGACAGGCTGGAACATCGCACCCAAGCTCCCCTCGGCCGGTCGCGCCGCCGCGCCCACCAGCGGGAAGTTGTACTCCACGGCGCGCCGGTGCAGGTCCACCGCAACCCAGGGGCCGGCGAACGGATAGAGGGCAAATTCGTACTCGAAATCGCCGGCGAGCATGCGCGTGCCCCAGATATAATAGGCCGCGTAGGCCAGCGGAATCGAGAAGCCGCCATCCGGCTCCCGCACCGCGCCCATGGTCCCGCGGTTGAACACCGCCACTCCCCGGCTCCCATCTGCCACGGCCGTCCAGTAGAGCCCGTTGACGTAGCAATCCACCGTTTCGCTGACCGCAAAGGGAAGATCGCGCACCCCCACCGCACTCTCGCTCACCGCGGGAAGTAACTTGAAACGCAGCTTGTCTTCGTGGACGAAGCCGGAGACCGAGTCCCGCACCTGGCCCGTGACCCGCCCGATCCTCTCTCCGGAGAACCGAAAACGCATCCAGCAGTCGATCCGCGGAATCTCGCGGTAAAATCTCATTTCCAGGGTGTACGGAATGGCTCCGATCAGACCCGTCTGGCGGGCGATCGCCCAGGTCCGTCCGCCGCGTGCGTCCTCCAGGGCCCAGCGTCCCTGCGCGACCAGGTCCTGCCCGTCGATCTTGCCGGCGAACAGGTGACTGGCCCCCTGCGGCCGCAGGAACTCCATGCCGGTGCGTCGGTCCTTGAGGGATGACAAGCCGCCCTCCGCATGCAACCGAACTTCCCAGAACGGCGTCGTGAGGGCCAGGTTATCACTGTCCACACGCAGAGCATCGGGGTCGCCGGCCGTCTTCGCAACGCCGGAGGCGGGACGCAGCTCAAACGCCCCCACGCTGAGCCCGTCGAGTTCTGCCAGAACCGCCAGCCGGGCCATGCGCAGACAGCCATCCGAGTACGTATCGGCCGCCAGAATGGCCGAAGGGACAACCTTGCCTCGGTGGCAGACCTCGAGGCCTGCGGCAAAGCCTTTCTCAAGGGCAACGGGTACCTCGATCCATGACGATCGCCGCCAGGAGACGGGATTGAAGATAACCACTTGCGGAAAGCCCCCGGAAGCCATCCGCGCGCCAAGCTGTTGCAGGGCTTTCGCGGTGACCTCGCGCGACAGCCGGATCGATTCCGGCAAGAACCGGCGGGCGTCCGCCAGCAGACCGCAGATCTGGATATCATGATGCTGGGCCACCAGCAGACTCTTCCAGGCCTGCTCCAACTCGGCCGCGCCGCCATCTCCTCCGGCCAGAGCACTCAGGGTCGCGACGCGTTCGGCGGTGAGGACTCCTACCTCCGCGCGACGGGACAGGTTCCAGACCTCGTTGCCGCAATAGCCCCAGGGCATCCGCACGACGAAGTCATTGGCCGCGGTCCGCAGTTCCTCGCGCGGCACCGGAAACAACCGGAGCAGTTCCTCCAGCAACACCCATTGAAAGCCGGGCTTCCCTTCGTACTCCTTGACGAGATCTTCCTTCCGCAGGCTCGCGTCGTCAGCACGGCTGGCCAAGAGTGGCTGGATGCGGTCGAACTCCCGGCGGAAATCGGCTGGGGATTGCCGGGCATCCGGTCCCGGATAGCGTGTCAGGATCCAGTTGTCCACCGTGGTCTTGCCGAACTGGGCCCCTTCGCCCTGGTAGGTCGGCACCGTCGCGACACGAGACCCATCCAGGCCCACCCACCAGCCGATCGGCACGTCGAACACCGGATTGTATCCGTACATCATGTAGTGCGTGCGCATGATCGCGCCGCGGAAGCCAAAGCCTCGCAGAAGCTGTGGAATCTGCGCGTGCATCGCGTGCTCGCTCATCAGGTATACGTCGGGTGCGGTCCCGAAGTACTTGCGGTCGGCAGCCAGGGCGTACTCGATCTGGCGGACGTTGGACTCCTCGTTGACGAAGACCGACAGCGGCTGCCCGTACGTGCAGGTCCCGATGCCGAACCGGCCCCGGTACTTGCTTAGGTAACCCCGGATTTCGTCGAGCACCGTCGGATCCTGGCGGGCCAGCTCGTCGTACGTATAGGCCTCGTTTTCCAGGCCGATCTTGAAGCTCGGATAGCGCTGGAGCCAATCCACCGCACCGTGCAGGTACTTGAGGAAGTGGTCCCGGCCCCACAGAACCAGCCCACCGTGATCGTAGGTCAAGAGATACAATGGCGCGTCCGTGGCCGCGCGTACTTGACCGGGAAGCGCCTCTGGGCTACCCAGCGTGATACGCCCAGTGGACAGGATCAACAAGATAGCAAGTACAGGCACATAGCGATGCATGGGTCACCTTCGATGATTTCGCAGATCGCAGGTTGGTCTCACGTCGGGCACAAGCAATCCCACCCTCCCCAAGGCCTTCGGCCTTGAGGCTGCCACCCGAAAAAACACGGCGCTGTGGGGGAGACTCCATGGCGAGAAGATGATAGCGTGCCGGCCGGCGGGAAGGCAAGGCCCCGCTACAAGCAGGACAATCACAAAGTCCCGGGAATGACTCTGCCTGGGCGGCATCGTCAAGGCCAAAGGCCTTGGCGATGGTCCTGCGCGAGGGAAAGTCACCATCGCCAAGCTGCGCTTGACGATGCCACCCGGGGCACCGGCGGACTTTGCGTTGGCCCTGCCGCTACGAGTCCAGTCCCGCGGCTCGTTGGGCGGATTCGACCGTGTTGTAAAGCAGCATGGTGATCGTCATGGGACCGACCCCGCCGGGGACGGGGGTGATGAGTGAGGCCTTGTCTTTCACCGCGTCGAAATCGACGTCGCCGACGAGCCGATAGCCCGTCTTCTTCGTGGCGTCGGTCACGCGGTTGACACCCACATCGATGACCACGACGCCGTCCCGGACCATGTCGGCGGTGATCGTGCCGGGCCGGCCCGCGGCGGCGATGAGAATGTCGGCTTGGCGGGTGAAATAGGCCAGGTCCTTGGTGCGCGTGTGACAGACAGTGACAGTGGCGTTGCCCGTGCGGCTCTTCTGGATCAACATGTTGGCGAGGGGCTTACCCACGATGTTGCTGCGGCCGACAATCACGACGTGCGCCCCATCGAGCGTCACGCCGTTGCGGACAAGCAACTGCACCACGCCATGCGGCGTGCAGGGCAGAAAAGCCTTCTCCCCCACCACCATCTTGCCGACGTTGACGGGATGAAAGCCATCGACGTCCTTATTCGGATCGATCGCCAGCAGAACCTCGACTTCCTTGAGATGCCGCGGCAGCGGCAGTTGCACCAGGATGCCGTTGATCCTGGGATCGCCGTTCATCCGCTGCACCAGGGCGATCAGGTCTTCCTGGGACGTGTCGGCGGGCAGGCGGTTGTCGTCGGAGAAGATGCCGATCTCGGCGCAGGCACGTTCCTTACCGGTCACATAGGACTGCGAGGCGGGATCGTCCCCCACCAGGATCACACCCAGGCCGGGCACAATCCCCTGCGTCTTGAGCCGGGTGACCTCAGCCTGGAGCTCAGCCCTGATGTCCGCCGCCACCTGCTTGCCGTCAATGATTCGCGCCGTCATGCCTTCTCCATTGATGATGGATAATCCGTCATCAATGATCCATCAGAACAATCCGTGGACTTTCCCGGTGTTGACGTCCACATCGATGCGCCGGAAGGCCGGGTCGGAGCCGGTGCCCGGCATCAGCTTGATCTCCCCGGCCACCGGGACCACGAAGCCGGCGCCTTTGTATACGAGAATGTCGTTGATGGGAAGAAGCCAGCCGCGCGGGCGGCCCTTCAATTCCGGGTCGTGCGAGAGGCTCTGCTGTGTCTTGGCCATGCAGGTGCCCAGGCTCGTGCCGAGCGATTCCGCCTCCAGGGCCTTGGCCTTGGCGAGCGCGCGGTCGCTGTACGTCACGCCATCGGCCCCGTAGACCTCCCGGGCAATGCGCTCAATGCGTTGCCGCAACGGGACCGTCAGATCGTAGAGGAAGTGGAAATCGTTCTTCTCGCGGCAGGTCGCCATGACCGCCTCCGCCAACTCGCGGGCCCCGGCACCGCCGTGGAGCCAGTGGGCGGACGTGACCGCCCGCGCCCCCAGGGCTTCCGCGGCCCGACGGACGGCCTGGATTTCCGCCGGGGTGTCGGTCTTGAACTGATTCAGGCAGACAATCGGCCGCACACCGCTCTTGCGTACAATGTCGATGTGTGCGGCGAGGTTCTCGCATCCCTTTTCGACCAACCCGACGTTCTCGCTGGTGTAGGCGGCATCGAGCGGCATACCCGGCTTGACCGCGGGACCGCCGCCGTGCATCTTGAGCGCCCGCAGGGTGGCGACGATCACCACCGCGTCGGGCCGCAGGCCCGACATGCGGCACTTGAGGTTCCAGAATTTCTCGTAGCCGATATCGGCGGCAAAACCGCTCTCCGTGACGTGGTAGTCGGCCAGCTTCGTGCCCAGCCGGTCGGCGATGATCGAGCTTTGGCCGATGGCGATATTGGCAAAAGGTCCCGCGTGGATGAACACCGGCTGGCCTTCGATGGTCTGCACCAGGCTGGGATTGATCGCGTCGAGCAACCACGCGGTCATGGCGCCGTCGACGCCCAAGTCCGCGGTCGTGACTTCCCGGCCGCTGCGACTGTATGCGACGACCATTCGCGCGATCCGCTCGCGCAGGTCCTTCAGGTCCCGTGCGACCGCCAGGATCGCCATGACTTCACTGGCGACGGTCATCTGGAAGCCCGAGTCCATCTCGAACCCGTCCATCTTGCCGCCCAGCCCGATGTGGATCTTCCGCAGGGCCTGGGCGCAGAAATCGATGGCCCAGCCGATCTGGACGCGGTTCGGATCGATGTCCAAACGCGTCAGGCCGCTGCGGGCCAGCCGCTCGTCGTCGTAGTTCCGCTCGTGCTGCAAACGCGCGGTCAAAGCCACCATGGCCAGGTTGTGGGCATTGGTGACGCAGTCGATGTCGCCCGTCAGGCGGATGGAAATGGGGGTCAGCGGCACGCACTGGGCCAGTCCGCCTCCAGCCGCGGAGCCTTTGATATTGAAGGTCGGCCCGCTACTCGGCTGGCGGATCGCGCCGCAAACGCGTTGACCCAGCTTGCCGAGCCCCTCGATCAAACCGATCGTGGTCGTCGTCTTGCCCTCACCCAGGGGCGTCGGGGTGATGGCGGTCACGTCGATGTACTTGGCCGTAGGGGCACCCTGCAGCCGTGCGAGCACCTTCTGATAGTCGACTTTCGCCAGCTTGTTGCCGTAAGGAATCAGCTCCTGCCCCCGCAAACCGAGTTCGGCGGCCAGTTGCTGAATTGGCTTCATGTGCTCTTCGGCCGCCGCCGCGATCTCCCAGTCCTGCATTTTGCGTGGATCCAGATCCATTCGAGAAGACTTCCATCGGGCGGGCACGACAGCACTTCGAGGCCACCGTAGCCGAACCTCCCTATCTTGCAGTTTCATCGAACCCTCGTACGCCAGCATTCCACCTTCAGTTTCGGTACACCTACGAACCATTATGCTGGAATACGAGTCCGGCAAGTAACCGCCCAGGGCTGTTTTTTTGCACTATCCTGCTATTTCAGCGGTTCCCGGCCTCAAAAAGTGTGGTTCACCTTCCTCCTCGACATCCCCCACAGACGGAGACAGCACCTGCCCGGACCAGTTGTCCGGGCAGGTGCGTTCATCATGGCATCGGGTTATCTTTCCGCGCGCCGACTGCGCATCTCGTTTACGGCCTGCCAGAGCCGTCCGATTTCCCCCTTGAGTTCTTCCAGGCCGCGGACGATCTTGTCCTGGACTTCACCGAGTCCGGGCGGACCCATCCGATCGTCCTCACGCGGCCCCTGTTCGCGCAACTGCTGCTCCAGTCGCTCGACCTTCTGCCGCAGTTGCTCGGCCTCCTCGTGACGTCCGGCGGCCTTGGCTTCCCGGGCCTCGTTCATCAATCGCTCGATCTGCATCTTGATTTCCTGCCGTTCCCGTTCGCGCGGCCCCGGCTCCTGAAGCATGCGCTCCAGTCGCTTGGCTTCCTGCCCGAGACGTTCGGCATCTTCGACCCGGCCCTGCTCCTTGGCTTGCCGGGCCTCATTCATCAGCCGCTCGATCTGCTGCTTGATCTCCTGCCGCTCCCGCTCGCGCGAATCCAGCCGTCGCGTCTGAAACTCCTGCACCAATCCCTGGGCGCGCCGGCGCAGTTCCGGTATCGCCTGCCAGCGCCCCTCCCGCTCCACCCGGGCGGGGGCACCTCTGCCCTCGTCCAATTCACGACCCATCCGTTCCCGGTCCACTGGGACCCGGCTGCGGTCCATCAGCCGTCTGGCCGCCATGTCCAATTCGTCGGCCTGACGACGCAGCCGGTCGGCCAGCTCCTGGGCCTCACGTGCCCGGGCCCGCAACTCCTCGGCCTGCTGACGCAGCACCGGGACGGGCAGACCGAGCCCCATGGGTCCAAGCGGCATCGGCGGTCCCGCCGGCGTCGGCGGCACGGGCCGCACGTCGGGAAGCGGCGGCGGACCCACCGGGTCGCCCCCGGGAGGCTCCTGCGCCTGCACGGCCGATACGAGCGCCAGGACCGCTACCACCGTCATCAACACTATGTTCTTTTCGCGCCACATAGCAACCGTCTCCTTTTCTCTTATCTTTCGACACCTGTTTCCATCTGCTTTAGAGCCATCTTATACGACGATCTCTTCCTTGTCGGTATCGAACCGCGCGGTCTTGCCGGCCTGCAGGCCGAGCATGCCCATCTGGAGCGCCGTCTGGACATGATACGCCAGATCCATCGTACTGGCAGTCTCTTTCTGGCCGGACCGGCAGCAGGCCAGGAAGTCCCGCCAGTAGCCGGTGAAATCCTCGCCGTGCTCGATGGCGAAACGCTGGGGCTTCTTCTTCGAGCCGTCGGCGGGGATAAAGACGATCTCTTTGCCCTCGATCGTCAGGGTGCCTTCCCAACCCCGGATCACCGGCACCCGGCCCGGCGCCCCGCGGCCGCCCGCTCCCTGGTAGTCGTTGCCCTGCGTCCCCAGGACGGCGACCGTAATCCCCTCGGGGTAGTCGATCAGCGTGTTGAAGGTGTCCGGGATCTCGCGCTCCTGGTAGCGGTACTTGCCGCCGGTGGCGACCACCATGCTGGGCATCTTGACCCCGAGCATGTACAGCATGGGCGTCAGGCTGTGCGGGAACAGGTCGGTGGAGGGCCCGCCCGCGTAGTCCTCGTACATCCGCCAGCGGAAGAACCGGCTGACATCGAACGGGCGTTTCGGCATATCGCCCAGGAAGGCCTCCCAGTTCAGATCCGGCCCCGGCTTGGCGTTCGGGTCGTCGATCCGCATGCCGCGCTCGCCCCAGTCGCCAACGCGGAAATAGCCGCACTCGGCGTGGATGGGTTTGCCGATCAGGCCGTCCACGACCAGTTTGCGCATCTGGTGATACGCCGAATCCGACATCCCCTGCGAGCCCAGGATGAAGGCCCGGTCGGATTCTCGAACCGTATGGGCCAGCTTCTTGGTCAGCTCGAACTGCCGCCAGTGCGTCACCGGCTTCTCGCAATAGACGTGCTTGCCTGCCTTGATCGCATCGATGGCCTGCTGGCCGTGATGGTGGTCGGGCGTGGAGATGCAGACCACGTCCACGTTCGGATCGGCCAGCAGTTCGCGATAGTCCATGTACGCCTTGCCGCCGTACCCCTCGATGCGCTTGTTCAGTCGCGGCCGGTAGATGTCGCACGATGCGACAATCTCGATCGGATCCTTCCCCTGCGTCTTGAGCCAATGCACCGCCTGGAAATGGGCCCCGCTGCGTCCCCCGCAGCCGATGAACCCGATCCCCAACCGCTCATTGGCGCCGAGCGCTCTGCCGCCAAAAGGCTTCTGGGCCGCGGCCACCAGCGCCGCTCCGGCAACGGTGCCCGCGCTCTGCACGAATTGCCGCCGGCTGATCGTTGTGCTTGAGTTCCCACTGTTTTCGTTCATGGTAATCATCCTCACCTCGGCAGTATGGCCTTTTCAAGCTGCTCCACCGCCAGGAGTGCAGCCACCCAGATCCTGTATAACTCCTCAATCCGTGACGTGTCGGCGCGACCATCCCACAGAGCCACCGCATACCGCAGTCGTAGCGGCTTATCGGCAGGTACCTTCAGGGACTCCTCATGCAATCGTAGTGTGGCCGACAGGTAGGCAAAAGGCTTGGCCATGGTGAACCAGGTGGCCGGATGCCGGGGATTGTCCGGATGGTCGAACATCGCAACGGTCACGGTCCTGCCGTCGGCCTGCGCCGTGTAGGCGCACCACCGCGAACGTGCCAGCCTCTCATCACCCCGAAAGATCACGCCGGGATCATCGTCCGCATTGCGAAACTCGCCCGTGGTATCCATTGATCGCGGGAAACGCAGGCCCAGCCCATGATAATGGGAGCCGCTCAGCACGACGGAGTCCTTTCCCGGCGGAACGGACAGTGTGGATTCCCACATGAGGGCCGTGACCCCCAACTTCCCGGGCCGGTCAACGGCGAGGGCCCGGCGTTCCATCAGCAACGGCTCACTCTTCGGCTGCGCGACCCACCGGATCGATTCCGCAAACAGAGGCCAGTGATGGCCCTCTGGACGGGCCACGGAGACGTCGTCGAAGCGCAGGTGCTGCTGCTTGCCCGGCAGCCGTTCGAAATGGCCGCCCGGCGGATTGGGAGCCTCGCCCCAAAAATCGACGTTGTCCACAGCGCAGGCGAACATCAAGGCGTGATGGTGCAGATGGTCCGACGGCGCATCGAGCAGCACGTTGATACCACCCGGCGTGAGAAGTTCCTTCACGTATGGCTTGAACGGGACACTGCCGTGCCGATACTGCATCAGAAGCGCACCGCTCTCGCGCACGGCCAGGCTGTTGGCATCGACCACGATCTGAAGCGGTCCTCTCGCCCCGGCCTCCGGCAGCAACGTCAGAACAGCAAGGAGCACCCCGGCAATGACGGGCACGCGGTTGCTACTCATCGTTCTTCTCCTTCCCGGCTCAGACGAACTGCTTCAGGTGCTTGAGGCTCCGTTCGGCCTGCTCGATCGTGCCGCACTCGACGCTCAGGACGATGTCGCGTTTGGCGCGGCGGCAGATCTGGATCACCTTCTTCCAGTCGATGACGCCGTCGCCGCAAGCACAACCGGCGGGCGTGCCCGTGACCTTGCCGCGCTCGGCCTGCGAGTGCTGGATCGAGATGTCCTTGGCATGCAGGTGGACCAGGCGATCCAGCACGTGCTCGAGCCATTTCAGCGGGTCGTGGCCGCTGAGATAGGAGTTGCCGGTGTCGAAGTTGATGCCGATGGCCGGGGAATCGACGAGGCTGTAGATGCGGTCCAGTCCGGCGGGGGTCTTGCTGTACTGCTGGTGCGGCTCGAGCCCGATCAGGATGCCGCGGTTCTCGGCGAAGCCCGCCGCTTCGGTCAGGGTGTACTTCATCAGGACGTGGTCCTCCGCCTTCGTCGTCCACTTCGGCTTGGGACCCTCATCCGTCGTGATGCAGGGCGCCCCGCACTCGGCGGCGAACCGGATCGCCTGCTTGAGGTAGTTGCCGCCGATGTCCGGCCGGCACAGGGCGGTGTGCGACGACAGGCCGGAGAGCTTGATCCCGGCCTTCTCGCAGGCCCGCCGGACCCGGTACGGGTCATCGGACATCGAAACCGTCATATAGTAGCCGGCCTCGCTCATCAGCTCCCGGCCCAGGTGGACCCAGGGCTCAATGTACTCGTAGCCCAATTGGGCCGCCTTCTCCACACCCCACTCGAACGGCTTGTCCGCATGCCGCACGAACTCCATGTTCACGCCGATTCCGATCTTGCCCATGGCTGCACTCCTTCAAAATGAGTTGTCAACTGACAACAGGGAACTCTATTGGAACAGCGCCCGCAGGTTGTCCATCGTCACGAAGAACAACGAGAGCAACGCGATGACCCACATCGTGGGCTTGACATCCCGGGCCTTGCCCGCCACCAGCTTGATCAGCACGAACGAGATGAAGCCGAACGCCAGGCCCATGCTGATATTGTAGCTCAGGGCGATCATCACGACGATGATAAACGCCGGCAGGGCCTCCTCCGTATGATTGAAGTCGATCCGCTTGATCTCCTTCATCATGAACAGGCCCACCATGACCAGGGCCGGCGCCGTCGCGTATTCCGGCACGATGCCGACTATGGGCACGAACAGCAGCGCCAGCGCAAAGCACGCGGCCGTCACGAGGGCCGTCAGACCGGTTCGACCGCCCTGCTCGATCCCGGCGGCCGACTCGATGTAGGACGTGATGGTCGAGGTGCCGAAGGCCGCCCCGAGCATGCTGGCCCCGGCGTCGATGACCAACAGCCGGCCCAGCCCGCGGATCCTGCCGTGCTCATTGACCATCCGAGCCTCGTGGCAGCAGGCGACCAGCGTGCCGATGCTGTCGAACATGTCCATGAACATCAGCGCGAAGACGCTGCCGAACAGGCTCCACTTCAGGGCGCCGAGAATGTCCAGTTGAAAGGCGACCGGCCGGATGTCGAAGCTGAAGGACATCAGCGCGGCCGGCCTCTCGACGTAGCCAAAAGTCAACGCCAGGAGCGTGGAAAACACAATTCCGATCAGCAGCGCGCCTTTGACCTTCTTGACTTCCAGGAAGGCCATCAACAGCAGGCCCGCCAGGCCGATCGTTACGGTGCCCGTCAAAGGTCCCGCCCCGACCAGAGTCGCCTCATTGTTGACGATAACTCCCATCTTGACCAGGCCGATAAACGTGATGAACAGGCCGATGCCCACCGAGATCGCGGACACCAGGCCCACAGGAATGGCCTCCACCAGCCGCCGGCGCAAACCCACCACGGTCAGCACGACACCCAGCAGGCCCGAGAGGAACACGACGCCCAGGGCCGTCTGCCAGGTCATCTGGCCGGCCATGACGAGGCTGTAGGTGAGAAAGGCGTTCAGACCCATCCCCGGGGCCATCGCAATCGGGGCGTTGGCGAGCAGGCCGGCGGCCGCGGTCGTCAGGGCGCTGACGATGCAGGTGACAATGACCAGCGCCTGCTTGTCCATCCCCGCCTGGCTCAGGATGTCCGGGTTCACGAAGATGATGTAAGCCATCGTGAGGAACGTCGTGATTCCGGCCACCACCTCGGTTTTCGCGGTACTCTCCTGTCTTGCCGCCCCAGCGCACTCACTCCACATCTGAGCCCCTCGTCAAGGTTCGCACCATCTCGACCACCAGGCCGGCCGAGTTCCGGGCGGCCATCGCGTAGAAGAGTTGCTTGTCCATAATGGCCTCTTCATCGGCCTTGTCGCTGATACTCCGGATGACCAGGCAGCCCACGTCCCGCTGATAGCAGACCTGGGCCACCGCGGCCCCTTCCATCTCCACCGCATGGGCCCCCAGCTTCGCGGCGAACTCCGCGCTGCGCTCCTTGGAGACGACGAAGACATCCCCGGTGACGACCGTCCCTACAACCACCCGCGGCGGCCGGTGACCCGCCCGCAGGGCGGTGGCCTCGAAAGTCAGCGCGCGACCGGCCTGCTCCGCGACGGCCAGCAACTCCGGATCGGCCGGGAAGAAGACCGGGTTGTACTCGCCCGTGAACCGATTCCGGACCCCACCGTACTCGATGCCTTCCGTCCACAGGGTCCCCGCGTCATGATAGGCCGTCTGCTTGGCGACGATGATATCGCCCGGCTCCAGATTCGGATCGATCCCGCCGGCGATCCCGGTGAAGATGACCTGCCGGGGCCGGAAATGCTCCAGCAGCAGGGTCGTCGTCATCGCCGCGTTGACCTTGCCCACCCCCGTCCACGCGACCACCACCACCGCCGTCCCGATCCGCCCGGAGATGAACTCGATCCCCTCGATCGGGCGTACCTGGACCTCCGTCAGCATCTCCCTGAGCAGGGTGACCTCCTGCTGGAAAGCCCCCAGCACCGCCAGCGGCGCCGGGCGGGGACTATGTTGGGCGGGGGTCGTACAGGAGGCAGGCAGCAGCGCGAGCGCAAGCCAGACCATCACGAAAAGGCAACGTTTCATCCGTTCTCCCACTCCCATAGGTCCCGAACCCGCGCGACCGGTCCGCCAGTTGGGGTCGTCTCCGGGATCGTCAACCCGTTGCGGCGGCGTGGCCCGTTTCGCTGCGCCACCGATCCACGAGAGGCAACGTTCCCGAAATGCGAGCGAGAGGAGTCGAACCTCCACGTCCTTAACGGACACCAGGTCCTAAGCCTGGCGCGTCTGCCGATTCCGCCACGCTCGCAGCAACCTGCGCCCCACGCGCGACCCGCGCGGGGCACACCCGTACCGGGCGCTATTATCCCCCGTCCCAAGCCCCAGGGCAACCGAAAATCAGCCTGCCGCTGCCCCAGAGGTTCAACGTCAGAAACATGAGCGCCGTGAGCATGTGGGATGGGCTTAGGGAATATGCGGACGGAGGCTCCTGAGCTCAATGAGGCGGTTGCTCAACCGGCGGCTCGTTTTCAGATTGGTTGGCGGTGTGGCCGTAAGAGCATAGTAGATAACGCCTTACGGCGGAACGACCAACGGGCAGACGGCCTGATTCAAGAACCGGCCTTCCCGGGTCACAGGGGATGGGTGGCAGGTCAGGTTGCCAGGTTGCCAACTTCAGAAACTTGGCAATCTGGCAACCTGACAATCTGGGGGTGCCACCCGAGCAGGCTGTTATCCAGCTCTGAACCAGGCCGGGCGGCCGGCGCGGATCAGCTCCCCAGGGGCAGCTCCGGCTCCACCGTGTCCGTCAGGGGCTCGGACGACTCCTCTTTGGAGATCTTCTCGATGCGTTTCTCGGCCTGCTGGAGGATGCCCCGGCAGTGCTTGATCAAGGCCATGCCTTTCTCGTACTGCTCCAGGCTGTCCTGCAGCGGGATCTCCCCCTGCTCGATCTTGTCCACGATCCCCTTGAGCTGCTGGATCGCCTGCTCGAACGTCAATTTGGTGATCTCATCTTTCTGCTTTCGTTCCGCCATCGACGCTGCTCCGTCAGAGTAGGGTGGGCTGTGCCCACCGATCCGTTTGGGTACGGACGATAGATGGTGGGCACAGCCCACCCTACGACCTCGTTACCCGGCTTTCTATGAGTTGCCCGTGCGCCAACTCGGTCGTCAGGAGGTCGTCCGGCTGGACCTCATCGGCCGAGCGGACGACCTGGCCGGTCTGCTGGTTGGTTGTGATGCTGTAGCCGCGGTTGAGGACCGACTTGGGATTCAGGGCGGCCAAGCGGTTCTCCCGGGCCGTGATCTCCAGCTCCCGGCGGCTGAGGACCTTCGTTACGGCGGCCAGGCCCCGTCCCCTCAGGTCGTTCAACTCGACCAGCAGCCGACCCAGCAGCCGGTGCGGCTCGATCCGGGCGACCTGGTCCTGGTATTCCTGCACCTGCCCGCGGGCCTCGATCAGGGCCGTTCTCATCCCGTCGCCCAGGCTCCACGCCAAGTCATCCAGATACTGCTCGCGGTTCAGGACCGACAGCAGCGGATTACGAAAGACGGCGCTGGCCAGAATCGTCTGGAGGTACCCGCAGCACAGGCCGTACCGGCTGCGAACACTGCCGGCCAGTCTTCTCTGGTGGTGCGCCAGATCGCTCAGCACGTCCACCATATCGGGCACCGCGACCACGCCTGCCTTGGTCGGGGTCGAAGCACGGGCATCCGCCACCAGATCGGCCACCGTCGTATCCACCTCGTGCCCGACGGCGCTGATGATGGGAATCCGCGAAGCGAAGATCGCGCGGGCCAGGACCTCCTCATTGAAGGCCCACAGGTCCTCCAGCGAGCCGCCGCCACGGCCGATGATGAGCGCATCCAGCTTCAGCTTGTCGTTGCGCCGGTTGACCTCGCGAATGCCAGCGGCCATCGCCTGAGCCGCGCCCGGCCCCTGGACCGGGACCGGGTACAGAAACAGCCGCGTGCACGGCCAGCGGTTATGAATGCTGACAGCGATATCGTGGACCGCCGCACCCGACTCGCTGGTGAGAATCCCGATCCGCTCTGGATATTTGGGGATCGGCTTCTTGTGGGCCTCCGAGAACAGGCCCTCGGCCTCGAGCTTGCGGACCATCTGCTCGAAGGCCAACTGCAGAGCTCCCATCCCGGCCGGGATCATCTCATCGACAATCAGCTTGTACCGGCCCTGCGGCACATAAAGGTCGATCGAACCGGTAACCAGCACGGCCAAGCCGTTGCCCGGCTTGAACTTGACCTTCGCGAGCGTGCCCCGCCACATCGCGCAGGGCAGCACGGACTCCTCGTCCTTGAGACTGAAGTACCGATGCCCGCTCTGGTGCTCCTTCCAGTCGGTGATCTCGCCCTTGATCGTCAGCCAGGACGGCAGATTGGCCTCCAGCACGTCCTTGACGAGCGTGTTGACTTGCGTGACCGTGTAGACTTTCGTTCGTGTCTGTGTCGATACCTGCATTGAGAGCCATCCAACGGCAATTGGGTTGTCGACTGCGATTATAGGCCAAGACCCCGGGTCTTCACAACCGTGCCTTGGGCACTATACGGCCGGCTTCGGCAGCCAGTTTGCAGTGTGCCCGCAAGGAGGCATAATAAGATAACGCCTCACGGCGTCACTACGAACTCAGCGACGGACCGCACGGGCCAGGTAGGCCGCAAATTCGTGTGGAACAGGGATGCGGATAGCACTGTTGCGACAGGTTGCCGTCAGGACGGGTCTGGCAAAGGGATCCTCGGGGTCGAGCAATTCGACGGCATCACCATCTTTCACGAAGCCGGGAGCCGGCACCTCGACCGCCTCGGCCTTGGCCCAGTTGTAGATGACGATATGGGCACGGTCGGGGTCGTACTTATTGGGGAGCACGATGCACTTTGGTTGCGCCGGGCGCGGGCCGTTCTTCCCGACCACGAGGTTACCCTGCTGGACGACCTTACGGTACCGGACGACCTCCAGGCGGCCGTCGACAATGAGGTTATCGCGGAGGTCGCAGTCCTCGTTGTATGGGGTGGTGTAGCCGATCCTCATGTCGATGCCGTAGAGGAAGTTTCGGTGCACGCGGATGCCGTGGCTGGGCCGACCGCCGCCGACCAGAAAGGGCCCGGTACGGTAACAGATGTTCTCGGTCAGCAGGTAGTTGTTCACGGAGGCGCGCTCAGAGCCGTAGGCGTGCATGGTATAGCTGCCGTCGTACCGGCAGGTCATGATGCAGTTGGAAATGGTCTTGGTGCCCTCATCGTTTTGGGTGTAGATGCAGTGGCCGTGGCCGCGATCGACGCCGCGCCAGCCGTTGCCGTACAGGATGCAGCCGTAGATCTCCGGATCGAGCTCGCCCATCCAGCAGCTTATGGCTTGGTTGCAGTGATGGATGACGAGATTGATGTACTTGCAGTTCTGGCCGCCATGCATGTGCAGGCCGCCCTGGGGACGATTCAGGTCCTGCGGGTGCGAGCCGGCACTGACCGGCTTCTCCGGCACCGGCTCCGAGACGAAAATCTCCAGGTCCCGAAGCCAGACGTGCGCCGAGGGACTCTGCACGGCCAAGCCGCCATCGATCCGGACCCGGGCGCCCGGCGCGGGCCGGACAACGATAGGCCGGTCGGTCGAGCCCGCCAAGCGGACGTCGAAGAGCTCCTTCGGCCGGCGTTGGTACGTGCCTTCCAGGAACTGGATCGTATCCCCCGGCCGGACCTCTTTGCGGCCGTCCAAGGCCGAAGCGATGTCCCAGGGAGACTGGGGCGTGCCCCGATTCGCGGCAGCGCCCTGGGGCCCAACGCACCAATCGGCGCCCTGGCTTGATGACGTCAGTATCGACCCCACCAGAACAATGATCTGACATGCCCTCATACCGGCACCTCCACCTTCTCTCCAGGGCGAACGTGACGCAGTCTGACAACGTGCGTGGCATTGTCAAGGGGTCCCAAACGCGATGAGTCGCGTTTGGGGACCCCTCTGCGGAGCGTGCCGCTGGCTTGTGGGATACATGCAACCGCCATCGGCAAGCTGCGCCCGCCGCTGCCACCCATCGTAAGTCTTTACCCAACTCCGGTGCTCTGCGGTGGGTCGGGCGGTTGCCCCGCCTTTTTCCTTGATAGCACCGTGGTCAGGGGGTAGTATCGTTGCCGGGACGCGGCCCCGCAACCGAATTTCGATGAAGTGCCGCGCGACTCCGTAGGGTTTCCATAGGAGGATACAGCATGTCGCCCATCCGACAGGTCATTCCGTCGGCACTCGTGGTCATTCTGGTGAGCCTGGTCGCCACGGTCACCTCAGGCCAGCAGGCCAACTACGACGAGACGAAGGTCCCGGCGTACACGCTGCCCGACCCGCTCATCTGCGCCGACGGCACGGCGGTCAAGGATGCCCAAACCTGGCGTCAGAAGCGCCGGCCCGAGATCCTCAAGCTGTTCGAGGAGCACGTCTACGGCAAGGCGCCCGGCCGGCCCGAGTCCATGACCTTCATGACCACCTCCGTCAATAAGGACGCCCTCGGCGGCCTGGCGACGCGCAAGGAAGTGACGGTCTACTTCACCGGCCGCCAGCAGGACCCCAATATGAGCATCCTGATCTACCTGCCGAACAATGTTTCCAAGCCGGTCCGGCTCTTTGTCGGCCTGAATTTCGGCGGCAACCACGCCATCCACAGCGATCCCGGCATCACCCTGGGCAGGATCTGGGCGCGCGGCAACAAGGAGAAAAGCAGCCGCGCTACCGAGAAGTCGAGAGGCAGCGGCGCCGACGCCTGGCCGGTCGAGCGGATCCTCGCTCGCGGCTACGGCCTGGCGACCATCTACTACTGCGATATCGATCCTGACTTCGACGACGGCTTCAAAAACGGCGTCCACCCGCTCTTCTACAAAAATGGGCAGGACAAGCCTGCCGCCAACGAATGGGGTTCCATCGCCGCCTGGGCGTGGGGTCTGAGCCGAGCGCTGGACTACTTCCAGACCGATGCGGACATCGACGCCAAGAAGGTGGCGGTCATGGGCCACTCCCGGCTCGGCAAGACCGCCCTGTGGGCGGGGGCAACCGATGAGCGGTTCGCCCTGGTGATCTCCAACGACTCCGGCTGCGGCGGGGCCGCCCTGTCGCGCCGCTGCTTCGGCGAGACCGTCGCGGCGATCAACAAGTCCTTCCCCCACTGGTTCTGCGACAACTTCAATGAGTACAACGGCAAGGAAGCAGACCTGCCGGTCGACCAGCACATGCTGGTCGGCCTGATCGCCCCGCGGCCGGTCTATGTCGCCAGTGCCGAGGAGGACAAGTGGGCCGACCCGCGCGGCGAGTTCCTCTCCGCCAAGCACGCCGGAGGCGTCTACAAGCTGCTCGGCGCAATTCCCCTGCCGGCCGAGGACATGCCCCCCGTCGGCCAGGCGGCCATGGGCACCGTCGCCTACCACATCCGCCCCGGCAAACACGCCGTCACCGACTACGACTGGGACCGCTACATGGACCTGGCGGACAAGCACTTCAAGAAGTGACACGCGGCGTCGGAGGGAGAACGCATGAAGAAGGGAACATTGCCTGTTGTTGTTCTGGTGGTGGGCACATTGAGCATTGCAGGCTGCGACAACAGCCAGCCATCAGACAGTAACCATGTCGATGGTCTTCTATGACGAGAAGGGCGCTCCTTCCAAGTACACCACAGCGCTTTCGGAAACAGAATTTGGGCGGATCGTAAACGTGGTCAGCGCACGCGCAAAGACGGCAGTCTGGTTCCTCCGTGCCCAACCGTCTTTCTTGGAGGAACACGGCCCGGTGATCGTCTATCTCGTTCCCCAGAAGCAGACGCCGCGAATCCGCGTCGGCAATGCGTACGTCGCTTGGTTGACCCGGGGTGAAGTGGTGCTTCATCCACGGTCACCATTTGTATACACGCAGGTCTCTCAGTGGGGTCACCCGTTCACAGGGGAACTGACCCTCCCGTCAGTCAGAGACCTCCCATTCACGTTGCACACTGGTTCTGGTTCTGCCTCGAAAGAGCTTGCACAGATACCCGAGGAAGAGGTGATCCGAATTGCGGATTCCGTCCGCGAACCGTCGAGCTACGAAGGTCTTTCACTTCCACGCAGACCGACCTGGGACAGAATGGCACGTGAGACCCTGGAATTGCCGATCCTCAAAATGTACAGGCAAGGCAACAAGATTCACGTCCGCCTTGGGTTTCAGCTCGACGGCACGTGGGGCCACGGTCGAGAGGTTGCGCTGGAGGGCACATCGACCGGCTACAAGATCGTGGATTGGGATGAGTGGATATCATGAGCCAGTCTGCAAGATCGATGAAAGGGCTTGCTATGATGAGCAGATCAGCTATTCACGGTGTCCGCGTGCCTACTCTGCTCGCGCTGTTCGGCATTTCGGTGGTTCACGCGGCGCAACCGGCCAGGATCGCCGATACGTATGTGCCGCGGCTGGAGAAGATCCTCACGACCAATATCGTGCCGTTCTGGTATGACAAGAGCCTCGACCGTACCAATGGCGGGTACACCATCAGCTTCGATGCCCAGGGGAACCTGAAGCAGCCGGTGACGAAGATGATCGTGACACAGGCGCGGCAGGTGTGGCTGTTCTCCCGGCTGGCCCGGGCGGGGTACGAGCCACAGAAGTACCTGGAAGCCGCGGAGCATGGGTACCGATTCCTGCGGGAGAAGATGTGGGATTCCGCGAACGGCGGCTTCTACTGGGAGGTCGATGTCACCGGCAACCAGAAGCTCAAGCCCGACAAGCATCTTTATGGCCAGGCCTTCGGGCTCTACGCGATCTCGGAGTACTACCTGGCGGGCGGCAAGCAGGAGGTCCTGGATTTCGCGGTGCAGCTCTTCCACCTGCTCGACGAGAAGTCCCATGACAAGCTCGACGGCGGCTACCTGGAGTCCTTCAACCCGGACTGGACGCCCTCCCCGGCCGGGCAGAGCTCGTACATGGGAGCACCCGCCGGGCTGAAGCTGATGAACACGCACCTGCACCTGCTCGAAGCCATGACGACCTTCTACCGGGCGAGCCATCTGCCGCTCGCGCGGGAACGGCTGTTGGAACTGATCAACATCGAGAGCAACACGGTCGTGCGCAAAACCATCGGCGCCTGCACGGATAAATACGATGCGGACTGGACGGCCCGGCTCGACAACGGCTACGACCTGGTTTCGTACGGGCACGACATCGAGAACATCTGGCTGCTCATGGACGCCTGCGACGCCGCGGGCGTGTCGAACTCGCCCTTCCTGGACCTGTACCGGACGCTCTTCGAGTACGCCCTGAAGTACGGCTACGATGAGCGCAACGGCGGGTTCTTCTACACCGGGCGTTTCAATACCGCGGCGGCTGACCGCAGCAAGTCCTGGTGGGTCCAGGCCGAAGCGATTGTCAGCTCCCTGCACATGTATGAGTACACGCAAGACCCCAAGTACCTGCCGGTCTTCGAGAACGTCTTTCGTTTCATCGAGACCAAGATGGTGGACTGGACGGTCGGCGAATGGCATGCGACCATCACCGCCCAGGGACAGGCCCAGGGCGACAAGGGCAGCATCTGGAAGGCCGGCTACCACAACGGCCGTGCCATGATCGAGTGCATCGAAATGTTGAAACGATGGGGACAACCATGAGAAGGCATGCAGTGGTTTGCGTCCTGGGGCTGTCGGCATTGTTGGCTCTCGGTGACGCCGCGTGGGCGCAGGCTGTGCCCGACCCTAGGCCGCAGTTTGCCCAGAAATACACGCCCAGGCTCCAGAAGATCCTCACGGAGAACATTGTGCCGTTCTGGTTCGAGAAGAGCTTCGACCGGGACAATGGCGGCTACACGATCAGTTTCGACGCCCAGGGTAAGCTCAGAGAGCCGGTGACGAAGATGATCGTGACCCAGGCCCGACAGGTATGGCTGTTCTCTCGGCTGGCCCGCGCGGGTTACGAGCCCCGCCGGCACCTGCAGGCCGCCGAGCTCGGCTACCGGTTCCTGCTCGACAAGATGTGGGACCACGCCCACAGCGGTTTCTACTGGGAGGTCGATGCGACCGGCGACCGGAAGCTCAAACCCAACAAGCACCTCTACGGTCAGTCGTTCGGGCTGTACGCCCTGTCGGAATACGCCCAGGCCAGCGGCCGCAAGGATGTCCTGACCTTCGCGACCAAGTTCTTCAACCTGCTCGAAGCCCGGGCCCACGATGCCACGTACGGCGGCTACCGGGAGTCCTTCGCACCCGACTGGACCCCCCTGCCCGACGACGAGCCTTCGTACATGGGGGCGCCCTCGAGCCTGAAGCTGATGAACACGCACCTGCACCTGCTGGAAGCGGTCACCACCTTCTACCGGGCGAGCAAGCAGCCCCTGGCGCGGGCGCGGCTGCTGGAATTGATCGATATCGAGAGCAACGCCGTGGTGCGAAAGAGCCTCGGGGCCTGCACGGACAAGTTCGAGCGGGACTGGACGCCGCGGCTCGACCGCGACTATGCCCGCGTCTCCTACGGCCACGACATCGAGAATATCTGGCTGCTCATCGACGCCTGTGATGCGGCCGGCGTATCGAATTACCCGTTCCTCGACCTCTACCGAACCCTGTTCGCATATTCGCTCAAGTATGGCTACGACGAGGCCAACGGCGGCTTCTATTACACGGGCGCCTTCAACGCCCCGGCCGACGATCGCAGCAAGTCCTGGTGGGTGCAGGCCGAGGTTATCGTCAGCGCGCTGCGCATGTACGAGTACACGAAAGACCCGAAATTCCTGGCGGTCTTCGAGAAGACATTCGAGCTGATCGACACGAAGATGGTGGACTGGCAGACCGGCGAGTGGCACGGGACCATTACCGCCGACGGTCAACCGCGGGGCGACAAGGCCAATCCGTGGAAAGCCGGCTATCACAATGGCCGTGCCATGATCGAGTGCCTGGAGATCCTCAAGAGGTGGAAACAATAGCCCGCGAGGCGAGATAGGGAAAGGAGCGCAACCATGTCCGAGTTGAAGGAGCAGATCGTAAAGGCCCTGCAGCAGCCGCAATTGGCCGGCTTGGCCACGATCACACAGGACGGCAAGCCCTGGGTCCGGTACGTCATGGTGGTCATGGACCCGGACATGACGCTGCGCTGCGCCACGTTTGTCAACGCCCGCAAAGTCAAGCAGATCCAGAAGAATCCCGAGGTCCACGTGACCTGCGGCGTCACGGATCCACAGAAGATGGCCCCCTACTTCCAAATCCAGGGCCGGGCCACCCTGAACACCAGTCGGGAGGCCCGGCACGGCTTCTGGAGCGAGATGCTGGCGCCGATCTTCAGCGGCCCGGACGATCCGAACTACGCCGTGATCGAGATCATGCCTTACTACATCGAATGCTGGTCGCCGGGCGTCCACAAGCCGGAGGTCTGGAAGGCCGAGTGACGCGCGCGTCGGAAAGGACAATCCCATGGTTAACGGAGCACAGGCCGGTGCCGTGGCGGCGGTCGCCGAAGCGAGTATCGCCGAGGCGATCAAGGCCTCCGGCGCGATTGTCAGCGTGGAGCCCGCCGCGTTCGAGACCATTCTCAAGAAGGCCGAAGCGCCGCTGGTCGTCCATGCCCGCGGCGGTGTCTTCACCACCAAGTACCACTACCTCACCGCCTACAAAGGCCTGATCTTCTACACGAGAACGCCGACTCCGTTGCTGTTATCACCCCAGGTCGAGCTGATTCACGCCCGCAAGATCTGGGTGCCGGATTGATGGATGCGACATGGTCCGGAGCTTGCAGGTCTCGCCTCGTCCATTGGCAGGGGCGGATGATTATTCGCCCCTACGGAGTTGACAAGGCTTGGAACGGCCTGAAGGTTGGACTCCCAGCATCGAAGCCGCAGCGTTATTCGATCCGCTTGCGGTAGAGGCGGGTTTGCAGGGTGTTCTGCCAAGCGGTCCAGTTGGACTCGCTCAGCTCTTCGGCGATGGCCGAGGTGACCTGGTTCATCTTGGCGTCGAGGTCGTCGATGTAGTAGACCATGAAGGCCTCGGCCGTGGCGGGCAGCTTCGGCGAGCCGAACTCGTAGGCGCCGTGGTGCGACAGGATGATATGACTGATGGCATCGACGACCTCCGGGCTGATCGCCGTGCCCTGGGCGCGGAGGGCCTCTGCCTTGCGATGGATCATCAGCAGGCTCTTGCTGATGTGCCCGATCAACTGGCCGGAATCCGTGTACGAGAAGGCCATGTCGTAGGCCAGCTCTTCGGTCTTGCCCATATCGTGGAGGAAGACGCCGGCCAGGACTAGGTCCGCCTGCACCTGCGGGTACAGCGGCAGGATGGTCTTGGCGACGCGGAGCATGCCGTGGGTATGTTCCAGGAGCCCGCCGATGCAGTCGTGGTGCATCTTCATCCCGCCCGGGGCGGTGCAAAAGCTCTTCATCAACGCCTCGTCCGCCAGGAAGGCGCCCGTTAAGGCCGCCAATTGCGGATGCTTGATCGTGCCAACGATCTCCTTCACCTCCTTGAACATCTGGCCGCAATCCTTCGAGGTGCGGGCCAGGTAGTCCTCGACCTTGACCTTGCCCGGGTCGATGGCGGCGATGTTGTTGACGACGATCTGCAGGTTGTTCTGGTACAGCTCGCTACGGCCCTGGACGTGCACGAACCCCGGCTTGGGCAGCGACTTGTAGACGATTTCCGACGCCTGCCACATCCGCCCGTTCAACTGCCCCGTGCGGTCGCACAGGAACATGGCGATATAAAGGTCCCCGCGCGAGGTGCTGCGCAGAATCGGCTCACGCACCACATAGATTGCGTTGATCGTCTCCCCCGCCGCGATCTGGTTGATGAACTTGTGTGCCGGTGGTTGTGCCTGTGCATGCGCCATCATGAACTCCGTACTCAGTGTTACCTCTTCGAAACCGGGGGCCATCTTAATGGCTCGACCGTCCGCTGGCAAGCAGCGATTGCGCAAAAGAACCTGCGGTGCAACGCCACGTCCGCACCGATCCCGGTACGACGCAGCCGAAGCGCACAGCACCATTTCGCCCCGAGCCACGAAGGTGCCCCAACCACGAGGTGAAAGGGGCTTGTCGCTTTTTTGCGGCCCGAGGTTCAACTGCCGGGCGGATTGTGCCGAAATATGATTAGAAAGGACTATGGGGATCGTCTATGGAACATAGTGCTGAAAACCGACAAGAACGGCGCCTGCCCTACCGCTGGCCAATCTGGTTCGGCGAGGACCTCACCAAGGCCGTGTTTCTCGGACTCATGGAGGACATCTCCAGCGGCGGGATCGCCTTCACGCACACCGCCGACTCCGGCCGGCTCAAGGAAGGCGCGCGGCTGACGGTCCGATTCAGCGTTCCGCGTTTCCTCAGCGACGATCCGCAGACCATGGTAGGTATGACACGGACCGGTGTGGTCCGCTGGACCACCCCTCTCGGCGGCGGCACATACCGGGTCGGCGTACAGTTCGATGTGCCCCTTTCTCTCAAGCCGGCGGAAGAAGCCACCCTGCCCAGCTTCTGTCGCGAGCCGCAATAGCCGGCCGCCCTGGCGCCAGGTCCGCAACCGCCGCGCGGGAAGCCCGGGTTGGGAGTATGAGACTCCCGAGGGTCCGTCGCGAATCTCCGGCGCCGGCATTCGAATCTGAGATCTCAAATCTCAGATGTCGATGCTCGAGTCTCAGATTTCACGCTTCAGACTTCGCATGTCGCCGGTGTCGTATCGCCGAGGATGCAGGGCCCATGTGCCATGATTTCGTCGGCGACTCTCGTCATGGTGCGTCACTCCGACTCTGTCTGCGCCACCGCATCGACCTGGATGAGACAGAATGCTCCTTCCCGGACGTCTTTCTCCGCCCAGGACTTCGATCGGTAGTAGGCAAGATAGCGCTCGGCGTCCTCCGGGCGAGAGAAGAGCAGATGCTCGTTCAGCGACGAGAGTTCGCGGACCACCTCGGCGTAGTCCTCCCGGGCCGGCGGGTGCCACTGGGGAATGAGGATGGTATCGGCAACGATGGAGTAAGCACCGCTCCAGCAGCCGATGTCGAAGCCAAGCGTCGCAGGACCAATGTGAAAGTCGTCACGGCGGACCTCGATGATCTCCCAATGAGTCGGGTTTTCGAGTCGGCCGAAGATGTCGCGGGCGTCGGCGAGGCGTTCAATCAGATTGTTGTCATAATCGTCGTCGCTCTTATCGATGATCTCGTCAAAGCGTGCCCGCGCCGGCTTCTCGCCCTGGAAATCGCAGCCGGCGAGCTCAAATAGCTCTACCACTCTGGTGGGCCCCGCTTCCAGAGGCTCTCGGGCCGTTCCGCGGTAGTTCTGCGGTCGAAAGGAGGCGAAAGCATGCTGCATTTCCCGGATCCTGTCCGCGTACTCGGCAAGAGTGGCTTGGGCTTTCTCCATCCTTGCCGAGAACGCCTCCGGCTTCAGGACAATCAAGTAGCCATGCGTCGCAGTCCTCATTTCATCGCACGCAGTTGTTCATCTTGTGTTCTCGGTTTCTTCTCGGGGCGTCCGCATTCCCACCGCTGCCAGTAGGGGAGCCTCTCCTGCTGACGGGGACGATTGTAGCACGCGTCGTCGCCGGGAGCGATGGGGAGGCACCCCCGCCGGACCCGCCTTCCCCAAGGCCTTCGGCCCCCCGCCACCGACACCACAAGCCGTCGCCGCGGCGCCGGGGGCAACTATCCCACTTCTGTGCTGTGGATTCGCGGGCCGGTCTGGTATAATAGAGGCACGTAACTTCGGCCGGCTTG
>JALORE010000199.1 GCA_025459125.1 Planctomycetota bacterium
CGAGACGGGCCGACCGTACTTCGTCATGGAACTGGTCCAGGGGGTTTCCATCACCGAGTACTGCAACCAGAATAGCCTGAATACGAAGGAGAGGCTGGCCCTCTTTCTCCACGTCTGCCACGCCGTACAGCACGCCCACCAAAAGGGCATTATCCACCGGGATCTTAAGCCCTCCAATGTGATGGTTACGCACCATGATGGGCAGCCTATCCCCAAGGTGATCGACTTCGGCATCGCCAAGGCCACGAACCAGCGCTTGACGGAAAAGACGCTCTTCACCCGCTATGCCCACCTCATCGGCACCCCGGCCTACATGAGCCCGGAGCAGGCGGAATTGAGCGATCTGGACATCGACACCCGCTCGGACATCTACTCTCTGGGTGTCCTGCTCTATGAACTGCTCACCGGGACCACGCCTTTCAGTGAAGAGGAACTCCGCAAGGCCGGGTACGTCGAAATGCAGCGGGTGATCCGGGAACAGGAGCCGGTCAAGCCCTCCACTCGAATCCGGACGGCTCATGTAGCCCAGCCGCCCTCGGCTGGGAGATCGGAAGGATCACCCCCGAGGGCGGGGGTGCTACATGTTTGGAGTCCCGCCTTCAGGCGGATAAGACTGCGTAGACGCGGTACTCCGAACGAGGATGGTGTGCGGTGCACCCCCTACCAGCAGGTCCGGGGTGACCTCGATTGGATCGTGATGAAGTCCCTGGAGAAGGACCGTGCCCGCCGATATGAGTCTGCGAGCGCCTTGTCAGACGATCTGCAACGGCACTTGGACTGCGAACCCGTGTCGGCCCGGCCCCCCAGCCGGTGGTATCGCGGCAAGAAGCTCCTGCAACGGCATGGGAAACTGGTGGCGATGCTCGCGGTGGTAGCGCTGGCTCTGGTGGCTGCGACCGTGGTCAGCACGTCCCTGTATGTCCGCATGCGCCGGGCTCTCCGTACGGTCTCCACCTTGGAGAGTCAGGCAGACGTGGACCGCAGGCTGTCCGCCGCCCAGAGGCTCTACCGCGAGGGACAACCTCTGGCGGCCCTGAAGGAGTTGGAGGCCACGCTCGGGGAGCAAGACCCGGGTCCCCGGGCCCACCTCTTCCATGCCCAGTTGCTCATCGAGCTCCGCCGCAGCCCGGAGGCGCAGACGGAACTGCTGCCCCTCACGCGGACCGAGCCCGAGATTGCGGCGACGGCTCACTACCTGTTGGCGCGCGCCAACCTCGGTGAAGATAAGGTCAAGGCGGCAGAGCACGAGGCCCTCGCCAGGTCGATGCTTCCGGAAACGGCGGAGGCGTATTTCCTGCGTGCGATGACGGTCCCGAACCCGGACGAGGCCCTGGCCTGGGTGGATCGAGCCATCGTCCTCGACCCGTCGCACTACCCGGCCCGCAAGACACGGGCCCTGATCTACTACTGCCGAGCCCAGGACGAGAAGGCGGTCGAGGACGTGGCGGCCCTGATTGCCCTGCGGCCGAAGAACTACTTGGGCTACGCGCTGCGAGCCATCCAACAGCAGGAATCGGGACAGTTGGAGGCCGCGCTCCTCGACCACACGCGCGCCCTCGGGCTGTGTGAGAACGATGCAGACCGTGCTGAGGTTCACGAACAGAGGTACGGCACGCACCTCCGGCGCGGGGACTATGCCTCGGCCTTGCAGGACGCCCGGCGCCTGGCAGAGCTGTGCCCGCAGACGGTCGACTCCCGCTTTTGCATCGTGGTCTGCTTATTGGGCCTGGAGGATTACGCCGCCGCGCAACGGGAGTATCGATCCCTCGTACGAACGAGCCACTCCTGGGACCAGGCGGCCCGGTGGTTCTTCATCGGCCCGGTGTTGGAGGCCCTGAAGGTGGGCCGGACATTCAGAATCCCTCCGGAATTCGCGGACAAGGTCCCCTTCGCCGCGGTTCGCCGGGCGGTCGACTGCTATGACTTCCTCCGTCGCAACGCCGTACGGCTCCCGGCGGCGCCCAGACAAGGCTTGATCGCGTATTCTTGGTCGCCGGATGGGCGCAAGCTGCTCTGCGGTTCCTCGGGCCTTTATCTCTATGGAACCATGAGCCGGACGATCCAGGGCGGCACCCCCGGCTTCTTCTCTGACGATCTGGCCGTCAAGATCATCGATATCGAGTCGGGCCGGGAGCAGCGCGTACCGGTCACTTCCTGGGGGGGCGGCCTGGATTGGTCTCCGGACGGCAAGTACATCGCGTACTGCGACAAGGACGACAACCTGTGCCTGATCGCGCCGGAGGGCGGCTCCGTGCGAATCGTGGCCCAGGGAAAGCGTATGCAATGGTCGCAGGACTCCCAGCATCTGTACTTCCAGCGGTGGGCGGGGGGCGGTAAGTTGTACTCCCTCGACATCCGCGCTCCGAATCCGACGCCGGTTGAGGTGATGCGTTCACCGGGCTCATTTCTTCCCTGCGAGGAGCGGGGCTGGATGGCCTTTGGGGCCCCGACGAGCATCAGCATTGTGAATCTCGCCTCCCAATCGGTCCTGCATCGCTGCCGCTGGCCCTGGCCCCTGCCTCTTTGGCCCTTGCGCGGGTCGCCGAACGGAAAGGAGCTGTCCATTGCCGCCTGGCGGTTCTACATCCATTTGGGTCCCCTCGTTCTCGACACCGAGACGAAGGATCTCTACGAGGTGCTCGACTATCCCGCCGATCAGATTCTCTGGTCGCGCGACGGGTCCAAGATCGCCCTTGGTACCATGCGGTCGATCTGGATCCTCAACGCGGACCCGAACCGCCCGATCAGTCAACGCCTGGGACGCCAGATCCCCAACGGGGATCTGGTCGCGCACGAGCTGGCCAAGCTCGGTCGGGCCCTCGCTGCCGATCCTGAATACCCGGAGAACTACCTGGAACGGGCGGTGGCCTACCTGTCCCTCGGCCGGTACCCGGAGGCCGAGTCGGATTTGCGGCAATTCGACACCCTCGTGACCAAGGACGATCATCATATCGGCTACGAGTTGTTCTCGTGGCTGAAGGACTGCTATACCAACAAGCTGCTCGACGCGGCCGCGCGGCTCGAGCCTTATGCCGAGAAGTTCATGGCACGGTTTCCGGCAGAGGTGCCATCCTGCCGATCCCTGATCGTGGAGATGGTCGAACAACACGAGCGTCAGGGCAGGACGGAGCTGGCCGGCCGCTGGAAGACAAGACTGCAGGAGTTGGAGTCGCGGGCTGATTGACCCGCGGCATTGGAGGACCGCCGTGCATACAAGGAGCACCAGGTAGTCGTTCCCGTTTCATCCGGAACGAACCGGCAAATCAGAAACCTGCGGACGGGCAGTATCTCCTGTTGCGTGGATGGTTTGCGCGCATGGATCGGTATAGGACTCATGTTTGGAGGGCAAAGGCAATTGAGATCCCGGAGAAACCCCCCGTTCCTCTGAGGACGGCGGTTGCATCGTACAGAGGGCCCTCACCCAATTGCGGCCCTCCGCCGGTCCATCGCCCACACCAACGAACAAGAACAACAACAACAGAAAGAAGGCGACAAATGAACCAGACGCGTGTTTCGAGAAGAGCCACGATCCTCTGTGGGATCGTAGCTGTCTTACTGAGCGGCAGCCGACTTGCCCAAGCGGATTTCACGTACGGCCCGGCGACCCCCATCCCCAATGTCAGCCGCCCCCTGACCATTGGACCGCAGATCTCGCGGGATGGCTTGCAACTCTACCTATCCTACAGCTATTGCGCGCGGTTTTGGGTGGCAGAACGCGCCACGACGAATGATCCCTGGGGTACGCCGGTTCTGATCGATTTTCCCACCGATTGGGCCAGGCCGATAGGTGATTGTGGATGTGTCTCCCCCGACGGACTCGAGTTGCATTTCGGGGAGGGCTATCCGGTGCTTATTGCGGCAGGTTCCTGCCGCTTCAACTCCAGCGGTTATGGGGACGGGGATCTGTGGGTATCGAAGCGGGCGACGAAGGACGACCCCTGGGGCAAGCCGGAAAACCTTGGCCCGACCGCGAACACGACCAGTTGGGAGGGCCAGCCGTGCCTATCTGCCGACGGGTTGTCCCTCTACTTCTCATCCGAGCGGCCCGTAGGGTATGGAGCGCCTGACCTCTATGTGACGAGCAGGCGGACCCTGAGTGACCCCTGGGACCCACCGGTGAATCTGGGTGCCCCCGTCAATACGCCGCAGGGCCAGACTGCGCCATTCATCTCTCCCGATGGGCTCTCGCTCTACTATACTCACGGGACGGCACCCCTGCTCGACATCTACGTGAGCAGACGCGCTACGGTTGCCAGCCCCTGGGGCCCACCCGTGAAGTTCGATCCTGTGAACTCGTCGGCTATGGAGTTCTACCTATCGTTCTCCGATAAGGATCCAACTCTCTACTTCACGCGTAGCACGAATCTGTGGACCCCGTCAGCCGGTGACGTGTGGCAAGTGCAGGTGACTCCTATCGTGGACTTCAACGGGGACAAGAAGGTAGACCTCGTCGATCTGGTGATGCTGATCGACAACTGGGGTACAAACGGGACGCTCTGTGACATCGGGCCGCTGCCTTTGGGCGACGGCAAGGTGGACATTGAGGATTTGAAAGTCTTCATGACCTACTACGAGAAAGAGAACCCGCCCGCCAAGCCTTAGAGACACTCCCAACCTGGCAGACGGACAGGGGCCGGCGGGCAACGGAGGCCGCCGGCCCTTTCTTTGGTATTCACAGCTCGCTTGACTCAAGAGGACCGGGCTACAGATGCTGGCACCGCTGGCCCAATCCGGCCGCAGGCGGAGCCGTCGAGACAGAGAGAGGACAGGTGCTCGACCACCCGGCCGGTGAGCCAGACCGGGCCGCCCCAGGAGCAGATCGTCTTGTAGAGGGCGAACTGGTCGGGGAAGAAGCTGGCCTCGATCAAGCCGGTGGGGTCTTCGATCGTCACGAATCCCATGACGCGGTTGTCGCTGGTGCGGGCCCGCCGGGCCGCGGCCACGAATCCGGCTCCGGTGGCTCGGTTGTCGCGGAGCCCCCTCAATCCACTTCCCACGGCTTTGCGGACATCTGCGAAACATCTCGACAGCCGTGGATGATGGCCAGTATCTGCACAACATCCTGATCCGCGCGATAGATGATGCGATAGCCCCGCCAGATCAACTCCCGAATGTCGGGACGATCGGCCTCCGGGACGACTCTTCCCAGGCGCGGAAACGTACTCAATCGGTCGACCGCCGACAAGATACTCCCGACAAAATCGCCCGCGTAGGTTTCCGAATCACGGGCAATGTAGTCACGGATCGCCTGGAGGTCGTCCAGGCTGGGCTCGGTCCAGAGGATCGTCATGGGCCGGCAAACCTGCGCTTGACTTCTTCGTGGCTGATCAGTTTGCCTTCCTCGGCGGCCTTGAGACCGGCCGCGATCTTCTTGCGGACGTAGATCTCATACATCAAGTCATCCCACGAGGCCTCGTCCGGGAGCCGGTCCAGAAGTCGTCTCGCCTCTTCTTTTACCGTTGCCATATGAGCCAGTTCCTACCTGCGAATAACCAACCTCGGCCCCACAGGCGAACACGACCTGCAAGGCCCTGTGGTTATCATAACACACCGAATCCAAACCGCAAAAGGCCCTTTGCGACGAAAGCCAACCACTGCCCCCCAGGCGAAAGCGGGTGGGCGAGTGCTGCCTCGCTTGACTCAAGAGGACAGGACTACAGGTGCTGGAACCGCCGGCCCGATCCGGCCGCAGGCGGAGCAATCGAGGGATAGAGACGACAGGTGCTCGACGACCCGGCCGCTGGCCCAGACCGGGCCGCCGGAGGAACAGATCGTTTTGTACAGGGCAAGCTGGTCCGGGAAGAAACTCGCCTCGATCAGGCCGGTGGCGTCTTCGATCGTCACGAAGCCCATGACGCGGTTGTCACTGGTGCGGGCCCGCCGGGCAGTGGCGACGAAGCCGGCCACGGTGGCGCGCCGGCCGACGAAGGCCGGCAGCCGCTGCGCCGGAACGTAGTGCTTGGGAAGCAGGACAGCCGGATGCAGGCAGAATGGGATTCCGGTGACGTCCAGCTCGGCTTCCAGTTTCGCTATCTCATCGTAATCGGGCAGGATTTCGACGCTCTTCGCAGGTCGTGCGTCCCCGCACGACTGTGTGGCACGGGCAGGGGTCCCCAAACGCATTCTCTCGCGTTTGGGGTCCCCATCCTGCCCGTGATCTTGAATCCATGGGCGGGACGCCCATGCCACGGCGCGAGCGGGGACGCTCGCCCCACAGGGATCGAATAACAGCAATTGGTTCCGGGAGGGCAGCGCGAAATGCAGGCGGTTGAGCATCACCGGGCGGGTGGGGCCCAGGCCGTCGCAGGCGCCGACGTGGATCAGGTTCTGGAGTTCGGGTTTGCGGAACTTCACTCGGCGGCGTAAGTCGTCGAGGTCGCGGAAGTCGGCTTTCTGCCGTTGCTCAAGGAGCATCCGCGCGGTGTGGCTGCAGAGACCTTTGATGATGTTCAGGCCCGCCCGGATGGCGAGAGACAGGGGCGAGGCCCCAGGGACGAGGGGCGCGGGAAGATCCCCCCGCTCCGTGTCCCCCAAGCCCTGCCCCTCTTTCGCCCCCCGGCCCACCGGCCCCGCCCCCCTCTTGGCCCCCGTCTCCCCTCCCTCAAGGCTCCATTCGATCGCGCTGTGATTCACGTGGGGCGGCAGGACCGGCACGCCGTGACGGATCGCGTCCCAGACATAGACCCGCAGCGGGTACATGCCCTGGTGATTGTTGAACAGCGAGCAGTAGAACGCGGCCGGGTAGTGGGCCTTGAGCCAGGCGGTCTCCCAGGCGATGTTGGCGTAGACGGTCGCGTGGGCCTTGCAGTAGGAATAGGCGGCGAACCGCAGGACCTCGTCCCAGATGGCCTCGGCGGTCCGGCGCTCGATCCCGGCCCGCTCGGCCCGGCGGTGGACGAAGTCTTCGTACTGAGCCTGCACCCGGGCGGCGGAGACCTTCTTCGAGACCTCGGACCGGAACCGGTCCGCCTCCGCCACAGTGTAACCGGCGACCTCGACCGCGATCCGCATGACGTCTTCCTGGTAGAGCATGACGCCGTAGGTATCGCCGAGCAACTTGCCGATCTTGGGGTGCAGGTAGGTGAAAGGTTTGCCGTGGACATGCCGCTCGATGAACTCGTTCTTCATGCCGCCCGAGGCCGGACCGGGGCGGATCAGGGAGAGCGCGATCGCCAGGTCCTTCTTGCTCCGGACCCGCAAGCCGCGCAGAAGCTGCCGCATGCCGGGTGACTCGCTTTGAAAGACGCCGAGACTGTCCCCTGCGCTGAGCATCCGGGCGGTTTTCTTGTCGTTGGGATCGAAGGCGTAGGGTGGGCTGTGCCCAGCCCTTCTCTGTGCCGACGAAGGCTCGGAGACGGTGTGCACAGCACACCCTACCATCTGGGCGTTGCCCCCCGAGCGGGTAGGATGGGCTTGGGCCCATGCGGACAATTCATGCGTTGGCGGACCAAGACCGCCTGGGCTAAAGCCCATCCTACATAATCGGTTGTCGCCTCGGGAGGTGACGATTTGGATCGCTTCGTTGACCGTCGAGAGCGAGCGGTTGCCCAGGAGGTCGATCTTTACCAGGCCGACCGCCTCGGCGGCGTCCTTGTCGTACTGGGTGATGATGACGCCCTTGTTCGCCCGCTCCAGGGGAGCGATCTCCCACACCGGTCCCGGCGTGACCACAATCCCGCCGCAATGGACGCCCAAGTGACGCGGGATGTCCACCAGCTTTTCCGCCAGCCGGTAGATGGGAGAGGTGCTTTTGATTTTGCCCTCCCGGGCCAACTGGTTGATCTGCTCGGGGGGCAGACCCAGCGCCCGGCCGACATCGCGAACGGCACTGCGGAGCCGATACCGGTTGACATTGCAGACCATCGCGACGTGCTCGAAACCCCAATGCTCGTAACAGAAGCGGATGACGTCGTCCCGGCGGCGCCAGCAGAGGTCGATATCGATATCGGGACAGTCGGTCCGGCCGGGATTCATGAAACGCTCGAAGTACAGCCGGTTCTCGAGGGGACAGACCCGTGTGAAGCCCAGGACGTGGGCGATCAGCGAGCCGGCGGCAGAGCCCCGAACCTCAACCGGGATTTGGCTTTGTTTGGCGAAATTGACGATCTCGTGGACGACCAGGAAGTAGTCGCTGAAGCCGTTTTGACGCACGGTCGCCAACTCGTATTCCAACCGCTTGATGGTCTCATGATCGGCGGGGCGGTACCGCCGGGCCAGGCCCAGGTGACAGAGCCGCGCCAGTTCCCAGTCGCTGCCGGCTCCGTTGGCGAGCTTGATTTTGGGCAGGATCGGTTTACCTTTGAGCAACTGGAAACGGCAGCGCTCGACGAGCTGATCCGCATTGGTCAGTGCCCGGGGACAGGTACGGAACCGCTCCCGCACCTCGGGGACAGGGACAAGGGCGGCAAACCCAGCGTCATCCCCCGGGCCGGAGCCGGATACGCTCAGTTGCCGAATGCGCGCCAGGAGCCTGGCGAGAGTGATGTCCTCTTCCTGCTGCCAGTTGGCGGCGGTCCAGGCAATCGGCTCCGTGCCCCGGGCGAGGGCGGCCTGAGCCTCTGCGGTGTCGCGACATCCGGCGAACAGGCTGTCGCGTGGAAGCACTGCCTGCAACTCGGCCGCCAGTTTCGGCTCGGGACAAATGCCGATCACGCCCCGGCTGTCGACCTGCAACTGTTCGACCAGATCGAATTGTTCCGCCAGATTCCGTGCGGTCGTGACCCGGCACAGATTGCCATAGCCCCGGTCGTCCTCGGCCAGCAGGATCGCCCGCTGGTTTTCGGTCAGAATTTCTACCCCAACGAGCGGTTGGAGAGCGCTCTGGGCGGCGGCCTGACACAAGTCCGCCACGCCGGACATCGAATTGACATCCGCTACCGCGACCGCTCCATAGCCGTAGTCGGCGGCCTGTTGCACCCAGCGAGACACCGACACCGCCCCCCGCAGCAGGCTGTAGAAACTCCGGCACGTCAGCGCCGCGATGCGCATAGTATCCCCGTCCGAATCCATGACCGTGTCCCGAATGATGCCACCCACGGAGAGTCCTTCGCGGGACTTTGCGATCGCCCCGGTGGCGGATAGGCGCACCTTGGGCACCGTCGCGATGGTTGCTGCGTTCGCTCACTCCCAAGTCCGCCCGGGTGGTTACGTGCGCGCGACTTGGGCCAGGTTGGGATAGGTTTTCAGAAGCCCCTCAGGTACGGGTTGCTTTTGGCCGCGGACCAGGGCCTTCAACTCGATGGCGTTGGCCAGCTCGGCACCCCGGAAATGGTTGTTGGCGATGACCGTGAGCGACTCGAAGGCCTGGCCCAGGACATCGAGCCGCTCCTTGATCGCGGCCAACTCCGTTTCGGAATAATGGTAATTATAGACTTCATCGCGGCCGGCCTTGCTGAACCACTTCTCGGCGTTGCGCCCGTGCATACGGAAGTAGCCGTCTTTGCCGACCGTGCAATGCTGCAGATTGAAGGATTGCCGCGCGACCGGATAATCCAGATTCGCCACGGCGACGCCGAGGTCCTGCAGAAACGCCAGCGACTCCGGCTTTTCCCACGATTTGTGCCGCACCTCGACGACCAGGCTGAAGGCGTCCCGGAAAGGACGAACGATATTCGCCAGGTGCGTGCGGCCGGCTTGCGTATCCGCGAAATCGTACCGGAATTGCACCAGCAGGTGCTGCAACTTGCCCACCTCCAGCATCGGCCCAAAGCCCGTGTGGAACTGCTGGACGATCACGGGATCGATTTTGCCCTCGTGCGTGAAGCTCTGGTGCAGCTTGGCGGTGAAGAAGAACTCCGGCCGGCCGGCCGTCCGGTCCAGCCACGACCGCGCGTTTCTCTCGCTCGGCGGCCGGTAGAAGGAGGAATTGATCTCGATGCAATCCACGAACCCGCTGACATATTCAAGCTGGTCCGCCTTCGGGTCCGTATAGACGATTCCCTCCCAGTCCGGATAGGACCATCCTGCAATCCCGATGTACACCGGACAGACCATCATTGATCCCCACAGCCACCCCAGGGGGGCAGAAATCGAGAGCACGAAAGGAGAAGTGTGATTTTTGATTTGCGATTTATGATTTACAGATCTGTAAATCGACCATCAAACTTCACACTTCCCCCTTTCATTTCACCGTGGCCCGGATGCAGCCGATCACCTTGCCCAGGATCCGGACATTCTTCTCGGCCGCGCGGATGTAGCGCGTCGTATACCTGGCCCGGCGATTGGCCGGTTTCAGGGCGATCCGGTTCCCCTGGAAGAACACCCGCTTGACCGTCGCGTCGTCGTCCAGCAGGACGACCGCGATCTGCCCATCCTCGACGGCCGGCCCGGCCTTGATGACGACGTAATCGCCGTCCAGGATCCCCTCATCGACCATGCTGTCGCCGCGGATGCGCAGGGCAAAGTTCCCGTCCCGCCAGCTCCCGAAGGTCTTCTCGACGTTCAGGTAGCCCTCGATCTTCTGTTCCGCCAGGCTGGGTGTTCCCGCGGCCACCCGGCCCAAAATCGGGAGCCCCTCCACCTCCCTCCGCTCCTCAAGGTATTCCGGCGAGAGCCGCAGCCCGCGATGCCCGCCGGTATCGACCAGGTAACCCTTTTTCCGCAGATAGCCGACCAACTGGTAGGCAGCGTTCTGCACCAGCCCGAAATGATCCGCGATCTCCCGTTGGCTCGGCGGATGATTCTCTTTCAACCGGGCCTCCATGAACTCCAAAACCAGCCGCTGTTTCTTCGTCAATGGCTCCATGATCGACTCCTTAAGTTATCTCCTCAGAGTATATGGTGTATTGACCACTGCCGTCAATGGGATTTTGGGAATTTTTACAAAAATTTTTTGCCCCACCGTCGCCCGGCCCTGGCGGGCTTGACGCTGCCACCCAACGGACCCATCCTCTTTGCCCATCGGAAGAACTTCGCGGTTGTCCCATCCCATGTCCCCCCGGCCCGGCCGCTCTGACCTTGTGGTTCCGCGGCCCTCCCGCCGGGACAGACCCCGCGACGACCAACACCGCCGCCGCTTGCACGTAGCCGTCGAGGACAGCGCCGGCAAGATTGCGGTGGCCGTACACCCCGACCCCGCGGCCACGGTGGCTGCCGCCTGGACCGAGTGGAAGATCCCGCTCGGCAGCCTGACCGGTGTGAACCTGGCCAAGGTCAAGAAGGTCTATCTCGGCATCGGCGACCGCGCGAAGCCGATCGCCGGCGGCGCGGGGCGGATCTACATCGACGATATCCGCGGCCTCAAACCCTGACCGCCCGCAAGCGTACGGGCCCAGGCAACAGAAGACACCACTACGGGGGTGGCCAAGCTTTGTAGCACAGCCGCCCCCGGTTGTGTTTTATGGAACTGGCGCAGAGATACCAGATCTGTGATGAGCAGAAGTGTTCCGGTCTTCTCACGATGGTCTCGCTCTCCGGGCCGAGTCTGGTGGATTCGAGGCGAATTGCATTCCCGTCCCCAATCGGGTCAGGGGCAGGCTCTGCGCGGAAATGACACACGGGGCTGCCCACGCGGACGACAGCCACCCTCGTCCCCGCCCTTGCTCGCGACCCTGGTCCTGCCCTGGGAGACGATCTCAAAACTCGCACGCCAGGTATGTCATGGCGAGCGCGGCGAAGCCATCTCACCTGTCCTGATGTGGATCTGATGTCTAACGTGCCAGATCAGCGACCGGGCGTCGCTGATCCTCGCTTATCAATCAGGATGTCGCCACCGGGTTCGCTGCCTCTGGCGTGTTCTGCATTCCTACGCATGATGTTCATGAATCTCGTGGCACTGATCGGACGCTCTGCGATGAGCTTTCCCTCGTAGAGGATGCAAAACACGCCATAGGGCGTGGGAAGCTCCCGGGATGCCTCGGCGCTCCCGACGCGAATCACTTTCGGCTCCAGCCCCAATGCCCGGGACGCCTCCGCGATCCTCTCCACCGATTTTGAAACATATGGGCACTGATCGGCAGCCAGGATCGTGAGGCCCTGGCTGTACCTCTTGCCTGGTCGCTCCCTGGCGACGATGAAACGAGGATCCGGGGCTGTCTTCTTGAATTTCCTGACGAGCAATTCATAGGGACCGATGCGGTCCACCGGGACAAAGCCTGCTTTGAGGAACAAATCACTCTTTGCCATGAAAGCATCGGAACTGGTCACCACGGCGACCCCATGGCACTTGCTCTTCTTCGCATCCCTGAGACAACTGTCCAAGAGGAGAGCCCCCAGCCCTTTCCCCTGGTGTTTGCCGAGGACCATCAAGCAATGGATGACCAGGTAACCCTCCGCCTCCACCGGCCGCCACGCCTGGTGGCCGGGGGCGTACTCGATCATTCCCATATCACCGAACTTCGCAGAGCGGAGCACTTTGTATCTCAGGCCTTCCACATAGCGATCTTTGAGCCAGTTCGTTTTCCGACGATACCCCAGGTTGTTGGCGTTCTTGTTGCCGCAGAGGCTGCAACCGCCGATGTTGTCGGCATTGGTGTCGACGACCTCGTACTCTCTCATCCTGATTAGGGCCTACCGTAGGTTCCCTGGCGGACGGCATCGATCTCCGCGCCCGTCAGGACATCATCAAAGACCGCCATCTCATCGAGTTGGCCGTCATAGGGCCAGCTCATCTCGACGATGTTGCCCACGTAGACCGGGGCGCTCGTGACGCTGATCCCCTTGGGGGTATTGCCGGTCTCTTCGTACGTCGTCGTCCCGTCGTACAGACGGACCCGGAAGCTCCGGTCGCTTTCGCGATAGGTGCAGCCGATATGATACCAGGCGTTGGCCTTGAGGTCGATGGAGGCGAGCGTGATCCAGGTGGCATTGGCGCCGTTGTCGTGTCCGATCACGAGCCACAGATTGACGATGCCCTTCCCGTCCCGGGCCACACCGATCGCAAACGACCGCTTCTTGCCGGCCTGATCGAATTTGGTGAACAGACCGACATATTGGTAGAAGACCGGCAGCGAATCCATGCGGAACCACGTGCAGACGGAGATGTTCTTGTCGGGATCGCCGGTCTTGAGCGGGAACTTCGCGGACAGATTC
>JALORE010000455.1 GCA_025459125.1 Planctomycetota bacterium
TAACCGCAGATTACGCAGATTCGCGCGGACTAGCGAAGAAGGATGAACGACATGAAGAACCTGTTTGACGTTTCGGGCAAAGTGATCGCGATCACCGGCGGCGGGGGCATCCTGTGCGGCACGATGGCCAAGGCCCTGGCGGAAGCCGGGGCGAAAGTCGCCGTGCTGGACCTGTCCGAGCCTGCGGCCGGCAAGGTCGCCAACGAGATCAAGGCCCAGGGCGGCCAGGCGATCGCGGTCCCCTGCAACGTCCTGGACAAGGCCAGCATCGAGAAGGCCAAGGACAGGATCATCGCCGAGTTCGGCCGGGTCGACGCCCTCATCAACGGCGCCGGCGGGAATAAGAAGGAAGCGACCACGTCGCCCGAGATGCCGTTCTTCGCGCTGCCGCCGGAGGCGATCCGGTTCGTCTTCGACCTGAATTTCCTCGGGACCCTGTTGCCGTCCCAGGTCTTCGGCAAGGAAATGGTCGAGCAGGGCTCGGGCGTGATCCTGAATATCTCCAGCATGAACGCGATCCGGCCGCTGACCAAGATCGCCGCGTACTCCGCCGCCAAGGCCGCCGTGAGCAACTTCACCCAGTGGCTGGCCGTGCATATCTGCCAGAACTGCTCCAAGGACATCCGGGTCAACGCCATCGCGCCGGGCTTCTTCCTGACCGAGCAGAACCGCTTCCTGTTGACCGACGAGAAGACGGGCGCCCTGACGCCCCGCGGCAAGACGGTCACCGAGCATACGCCCATGGGCCGGTTCGGCCAGGCTCAAGAGCTCGTCGGCACCGTCATCTGGCTGCTCAGCGACGCCGCCAAGTTCGTGACGGGCGTCGTCATCCCGGTCGACGGCGGCTTCTCCGCCTTCAGCGGCGTATGAGTCCCAGGGTAACGAGCATTGTGCAGCTAAACGCATGGGTGGCATCGTCAAGGCCGAGGGCCTTGGCGAGGGTCGGATATGGCAAGAACCATCGCCAAGCTTCGCTTGACGATGCCACCCAGGATACCAGGCCAGTAACACCTTGATGGCATGAGGATCCGATGAACCGAAGAGACTTCCTGCAATCCGCCGGGGTAACTTCGCTGGCGCTGGGCCTGGGCTCGGCTCGAGCGGGTACGCAGAGAGACACGGTACAGAAACTCCCCGGCCGTAAGCCGCGCAACGTGGTCTTCATCCTCGCCGACGATCACCGGTACGACTTCCTGGGGTTCATGGGCAAGGTCAAGTTCCTCGAGACCCCGAACATGGATCGCCTGGCCCGGGAAGGGGCGCACCTGCAGAACGCCACGGTGACCACGTCGCTGTGCTCACCCAGCCGGGCGTCGATCCTGACCGGCCAGTTCTCGCACAAGCACGGCGTCGTGGACAATCAGACGGACATCCGCCCGGACGTGGTGTTCTTCCCGCGGTACCTCCAGCAACTCGGTTACGAGACGGCCTTCCTGGGCAAGTGGCACATGGGCCACGACAGCGACGAGCCCCGCCCGGGATTCGACAAGTGGGTCAGCTTCCGCGGCCAGGGCCAGTACTACAATTGCCAACTGAACATCGACGGCCGGAGAATTCAGGCAACGCAGCACATTTCCGATGAGCTGACGGACCACGCCGTGCGGTGGCTCCAGCAGGATCGTGACAAGCCCTTCTTCCTGTACCTGTCCCACAAGGCGGTACACGGCATGTTCGAGCCGGCCAAGCGGCACCTCGGCAAGTACGAGAACGTCAACCTCGAATACCCGGTGACCATGGCGGATACCGAAGAGAACTACCGCGGCAAGCCCGCCTGGGTCAAAGAGCAGCGCAATAGCTGGCACGGCGTGGACTACATGTATCACGGCCAGATGGACTTCGATACGTTCTACCGGCGGTACTGCGAGACGCTGCTGAGCGTCGATGAGAGCATCGGCCGGGTCTTGGACTGCCTCAAGGAAATGGGCCAGTTGGACTCGACCCTCGTGTTCTACATGGGCGACAACGGCTTCTGCTTCGGCGAGCACGGCCTGATCGACAAGCGTCATATGTACGAACCTTCGATGCGCGTGCCGCTGCTGGCGTATTGTCCCGAGTTGATCAAACCGGGCACGAAGGTCCCGCAGTTGGTGCAGAACATCGACATCGCCCCGACGATCCTCGAGGCTGCCGGCGCCGAGACGCCGGCGCACATGGACGGCCGGTCCTTCCTGCCGCTGCTCGCCGGCCGGGAGACGCCGTGGCGCGAGATGGTCTTCTTCGAATACTATTGGGAGGCCGCCTACCCGCAGACGCCCACGACCTTCGGGGTACGGACCGACCGCTACAAGTTCATCCAGTACCACGGCGTCTGGGACGTCGACGAGCTTTACGACATCCGGAACGACCCGGACGAACGGTACAATCTGATCGATCGGCCGGAGCACCAGGGCCTGGTCAAGAAGCTGCGGGCGCAATTGTACGACTGGCTCGAGCAGACCGATGGTATGCAGATCCCGCTCCGCCGCGAGATCGGCGGCCGCTCGGACAAACGCGGCCCCCGGGAAGTGAAGAAGCTCCAGTATCACGATAAGAACCAATGACGGCGACCGATCCGGCACAACCGTTGAAGGATTTCCAGCCGGCCCACGGGTTCTTCGTCGGGATCGACTCGGACGGCAGCGTCTTCGATACGATGGGGCTCAAGCAGCGCGAGTGCTTCTGCCCGTGGATGATCGGGCACTTTGGCCTCCAGCCGGTCGCCGCGGCGGCCCGCGAATGCAGGGAGTTCGCGGACCTGTTCTCCAAGACCCGCGGCGCCAATCGGCACAAGACCCTCAAACGCATCCTGGCCGAGCTGCTGCCGAACCATCCGACGGTCAAAGGCCGCAAGTTCAAGGTCCCGCAGTTGCCGCACTATTTCGCCTGGGTGGACGACCCCGACAATGTGCACAGCAACGAGGGCCTCAAGCAGGCGCTCGGCAAAGCCCACGGCGAGGCCCGGCAGGAGTTGGAGCGAGTCCTCGCCTGGAGCGAGCGGGTGGATTGGGCCGTCCGGGAGATCGTCAAAGGCGTGCCGCCCTTTTCGTTCGTGCGCGAGAGCCTGCAGAAACTGCAGGGCCAAGCGGACGTGGTCGTGCTCTCCACCACGCCCGGCGAAACCGTCCTGCGCGAGTGGAACGAACATGATATCACCAAGTCCGTCGCCTTGATCGCCGGCCAGGAGATGGGGGCGAAGGCCCTGCAGTTGCAGGTGGTGACGAAGGGCCGGTACAAGGAGAACCACGTCCTGATGGTCGGGGACGCCCCGGACGATCTGAAAGCGGCCAAGGCGCTCAACGCGCTGTTCTACCCCATCATTCCCGGCGGCGAGGACGAAGCGTGGCGCCGCTTGCACAACGAGGCCCTCGACCGCTTCTTCCGCGGCCAGTACGCGGGGGCCTACGAACGCAAGCTGGTCGATGAGTTCGAGCGCCGCCTGCCCGAGAGGCCGCCGTGGGTGAAATGGTGACCGCGGGCACAGAGCCCGAGCCCCGCCAGCGGTCCACGAGCCGAATGGTGGCGTTCGAAAATCCAGTTTCCCGCTTGGGGGCCACCGACACGTTCTGATACAATCATCGTATCGGCGCGGGGGATAGGGCAACGCAGGAGTGCGACCCGAGCACCGCGTCGATGCCAAACGGCGCGGGGTCGGCGTTTGATGCATGTGGACACCGACCCTGTCATGAGCACGTCGGTGGCCATCAAGCGATAAACTCAAAGCAGGAATCTGAGCCGGTCCCTCCTGAGGGCGGACCATAACCGCCACCCCGTCGTCTTCGGGTGGCGCCTGGCGCGGATCGGCGAACCGCACCTTGAGACGCACCTCGTCGCCGTGCCGGTACTCGCGGCGGTCGGTGGTCAGA
>JALORE010000200.1 GCA_025459125.1 Planctomycetota bacterium
CATCGGCGGCCACGGTCACGTTGTACAGGCTTGCCTCCGAATAGAGCACCCCGAGGAGGTTCTGAGCCTGAACGTACACACGGTATTTGCGCGCCTCCAGGTCGGTGAAACGGTAGAACCCGGCCGCGTCCGTTTGCACCCAGCTCACAGGGTCCGCCGCGTTCTCGTCCGCGACGGCAGGGTCCTGCCCCTGCAATAGAACCACCCAGACACCCTCCAACGGCGCTCCGTCCGCATTCCGGAACACGTGCCCGGAGAGAGACCCGGTCTGCGCCAGGGCCGTGGACGAGAGGATCAGGACCGTACTCAGGACCCACCCGGCGGTCACGGCCTTGGGCCGATCTTCATGCCTGCGCGCGACTCCATTCTGCCAGCCATTCATACCAACAAGCCTCCAAACACTTCAGGACACGACTCTAACCGGCTTGGTTGGCGCCATGGCCACCCCCTGTCGCGTCCTCTCGATAACACCAATCTTGGCCCCCGGATGCGTACGAGGCGAGCAGCCCCAACGACCGGCAAGCCTTGTAGGCACAACGCCTCATCTTGTCGTCATATCTCTCGGCTGTAAACAAAAAAAAAGTTTGAGAATTCGCGAGGTCACACCCTAGGGCGACGGGTAGCCGGGCTTCCATTTCTGCTCCTGTTCATCCCAGTAGTAACGCCCGGCCACCCACAGATCGATGGCGTCGAGCAACACAAAATCGCCCACCTCACCGGCCACCCACCGATCGATGTAGTCCAGCAGCTCGAAATCGCCGATCACCCCATCGCAATCGGTGTCCGCGGGGTGGCAAGCCGGCGGCGCGCCGGTGACGATCTTCAATCCCGTCCACTGATTCGGGTCCGGATTGTACAGCACGATGAAACCCGTGTACGAGCCCAGGAACCCCAGGTTACCCACGGCGGCGGTCTGGCCGTCGGGAAGTCCCGTCAGTGCGGGGCAATCGGTCGGGCCCTGCGGGTACGCCAGGTCAGGGATGCCGCCCGCGTAAGGCACGGTCGCTGCCGACGGTGCGGCGTCCGCCGACAAGGGGTCGCTCTGCAAACTCAGGAGAGCATCGCATGCGAAAATGCTCCGCGAGGCGATCAGATAGACGGGATAGGTGCCGGGGAATTCGCCGGCCGCGCCCGGCGTCTCAACCAACTTCGTGCCCATGGGCAGCAGATCCGGATAGTTGATGGGAAAGGCGCCGTGTCCTCCCGTAGCGGCCGCCATGATGGCCTGCATTTGCTCCCCGCGCAGCCCCCACACGGCGTAGCCGGAACCCAGCCAGTCCTCCTGCGTGGCGGAAGGGAACAGGCCATCCAGTTCGGCATCGTCGCCCAGGCCGTGACCGAACGTCCCGGCTACCGGCCGGCCCTCCGCATCCAACTGCGGCAACAAGTCCCGCGGATCGAGGGGGTTCGAATGCCCGGCGATACCGCCAAAGATGGGGTTCGGATCGTACGTCACGAGCCGGGAGTCGGAGTCGAGCAGTTGACCGGTGAGCACGGGCGCCTCCCCGGGTTCGGTCCCGAAGTACCGCAACCTCACCTCGGAAACCTGGTCGGCATCGGCACTCAACTGGGCCGTGAGATAGCCTTCGCAGAGTTCCCATGCTGCGGGGCTCAGCGGGTCCCCCGCGAAGGCCCGGGCGTTGCCGGAAAGCGTCCCACCGTGCATCTCGAACCACGGCACCGCCCAGATCGGAGCGGGCGCAAGGTTGGCGTCGGTAAAAGTCAAGTACGCTTGATTCCACCAGAGGTGGCCGGGGCCAAGAACCAGGCTCAGCGTGGCGACGGGTCGGCCGTTCTGGTGGAGCTCATACGTGCGGGTCGTGAAACACGGGTATGTATTCGGCTCGCCCGCGACCAGGGAATCCCGGAAACGGTCCAGCTCGCTCTGGAGTTCCGTCAGATCCAAGCCGTGGAGCCCCAGGAGCGACAGCAGATCATCCTCCTGCGGATCGGTCTCCGCTTCCATGTAAGCCACCGCGTTGAGCAGGCCCTCCAGGGCACTGATCAGGTCCCCTTTGGCCACCAGCAGGGATGCAGCGCCATCCACGGCACAACCGTTCGTTGGCAACACCTTCAGAAAGTCGGGATACGTCTCCAGGGCCCCCTTGAGATGTCGGAAGTTGTCCCGCCAATCGCCGAAGCAGAAGAAGGGGCTTCCCGGACCGACAAATAAGTCATACGAGCCGGCGCCGCCCAGGAAGGCACGGAATCCGTACAGTGCGGCCCTGAGGGCCAGCACATCGCCGTAATCCACCTCGACCTCGCCGTCCTGGCCGGTCAGCTCGCCGCTCAGGCGCGCGCTGAAGGGAGTGGGTCCATCCGTGATCGCCTCCAGATCGTCGACGATCTCCCCGAGCTCCGGCAGGATGGAATCGCGCAACGCCCGTGTCGCGGTCGTGGGGTCCACCGCCGCCGGCACCTGATAGCACCCGCCGGCATCCAGCGGCACATTCACGTTAATCTCCTCGAAGTTGTCGCCGGTCACGGTGATGCCGTACAACTGGGCCAGCTCCAGGAAGCTGGTGGGGACCGTGACATTCTCGGTGTCGATGAACAGCATCTGGACCCGTGCCAGCACGTGCCACAGGAGCGCGGCCCGAACATTCACATATTGGGAATCCTGGTAGTGGGGATCCTGGTGGGCCAGGTCCAGGTAATGATAGGCCCGCCGCAAGCCGCTGAGCGAGCGGGTGGCGGTCTCCTGAAAGGCCTGGGTCAGATAACCGCCCGGATCGTTGGGCTCCGCGGCCGCGAACGTCACCGTGACCGTCCGGTGGCCCATCATCGTCGCGCGATTGACGGTGGAGCCGGTGCTGTCGTCGTCCGCGCCGCTCCAGGCCTGCACGTAATAGCCCCGCTCAGGTGTGGCCGTGAGCGTGACCACCGCACCCAGGTTATACGTGCCGCTCGCGGGACTGACCGTGCCCTGGCCCCCGGCAGTCGTGGCGGTCAGCCCGTACTGGATGCCCCCGCGGTCGGTAATCACCGTCAACCCCGAGCAGCCGCCCCCGTTCATGAGAATCACCCCGCCGGTGTAGGATCGGGAGGGCATGATCTCGCCCAGGGGATTCAGCCGGCCCACCGTGTCGAATTGTCCATCCGGGGCTCCGGTGGTGTTCAGACCGCCGTTGGAGGCACTCCAGGCCCCGGAGAGCGTCACACCGTCGGGCCCATCCGAGCCTTGAATACTGTCGATCCGGACCTCCCCGATGGCCGCCACCAGGTAATAGGAATAGGCGCCGGCAAACTGGGCGCTGCGACCATCGGAGTGACCGAGGAAGACGGCGCCGGCAGCCATGGCCCTGGCCGAAGACCCAAACCCGCGCAGCTCCCAAACGTCCGCTACGCCGGCGTCTACGCCCCAGACGTCGTAACTCTGGGGCAGCCAGTCCTCCTGCGTCAGATCGGGGAGGATTCCGCCCAATGTGGCGTCATCGCCAAGACCATGCCCGAACGTCCCGGGCACCGGCTTGTTGTTGGTATCGAACTGCGGCAGCAGATCCCGCGGAGGGACGGGATTCGGATAGCGCGCCGTTCCACCAAAGACCGGATTGAGATCGAGACGCGCGTCGGCAACCTGGGTATCCGTCAGGAGGCCGGAAAGATCCGCTACGACACTATTCACCGGATTCCCCTCCCACGCGCCACCATAGTAGAACCGGGCGTTGGTGATGCTGCCGTCCTGGTCGGTCAGATCGCCCAGGAGACTTCCGTAGAGCCAGGCCTGCGCGGAGCGATACCAGAAGTGCATGGTGAGCTGGCGGTTATACTTCTCACCCGATTCCATCCTCCAGACCGTCGTGTGACGGTTTGGATCGGCCGGATTCGGGATTTCCAGCAGTCCATCCGCCAGGTTGAAACCCGTGGCGTCATACGTGATCAGCAACTGGCCGATTGGGACGCCGGCGGACTGGATCGCATAGGTCTTGGTCGTCAGCCACGGGTACACGCCGGGAGTATCGCCCCGCAGAGACTGCTTGAGTGTTGCGAGTCGCTCGCTCCAGACCGTCAGAGGCTCCTCAACGTTGGGATCAATGTACATCGCGTCGTCCGACTGCGTGTCGGTTTCCGCACGGATGTGATCGACCACGGCGAAGTACGCGTCGATCCCCGCCAGCAGGTCCTGTTTGGCCTCGGCCAGACGCGCAGCGCCGTCCGCCGACGAGTTGGAGGTCGGCAGAACCCGCAGCAGTTCCGGATACTGCGTGAGCAGGGAGTTGACGCTGCAGAAGCCGGGACCGAAGACCCCCTCGAAGGGAGGCGCGTAGAGATCGACGAAGATGTCGTGCGCCGGATGGGCCAGTCCGCGCAGAGCCGCCCGGGCACCCGCCAGCAGGCCCTTCAGCGCCAACACCTCCGCATAATCCACCTCGACCCGCCGTGCCAGGCCGGTATCGTTCGGCTCCAGGTACATCCGGAAAGGACTCTCCGGCGACTCCATGATAGTGTCCAGCTCGGCGGCGATGGAATCGAGCTCCGGAAGGAGCGCATCGTCGATCATCCCCGCGACGGCATTCGGATCGATGTTCGGGGGCAGGTGAAAGCGTCCCTCTTCATCCAAGGGCACGTTCACCTCGAGCGAGCCAAACCGATCCCCGATCACTTCGATGCCGCACAGTTCGGCCAGTTCCAGGAGACTCGTCTCGACATACACGTCGTTCGTGTCCACGACCAGCATCGTGAGGCGCGCCAGCGCATGCAGGAAGATCGACTCCCGGTTGTCCACATAACGGCCATCCTGACGCGCCGCATCAAAGCAGAGATAGGCGCGGGTCAACCCGCTGAGTGAGCTGGCGGCAATTTCCTGATGGCCCTGCCGGAGGTACGCCCCCGGATCGTTGGGTCCCGCGGGCGCGAACTCCACCGTAACGCTTCTGTCGCGCCACATGTACACGGTGTTGACCATGGACCGGGAGTTGTCATTGTCCGTGCCAATCCAGGCACGCACGTAGTAGCCCGCCTCCGGCGTGGCCGTCAGCGTGACCACCGTATCGGAACCGTAGGTGCCCTGGCTCGGAACGACACTGCCATGTCCGCCCATGACGCCGGCGGTGAGCTCATGGACCTCCGTCCAGAACTGAATGTCCTGATTGGCCGCGGCGTTGGCTTGATTGGCTGCGATTTCCACGGAATCCCACCAATCCGGCACACCGGCCTCCATGTGGACAAACCCATACCCCGGCTTGGACGGGGTGACGGCGTAGGTGCACTCCGGCAGACCCGCCAACGACCAGACGCCATTCTCATCCGTTGTCGCGGTAAACGGCCCCCCGGGGCCCGCGACAGTGACCTGCACACCGGCAAGGCCGGACGCAGCAGGAGCGTTGGCGTCCGTATAGACGGTCCCGCCAATCGCGAAGGTTCCCACCGGCACCGCTCCCTGGAGCTCACCCAGACACTGTAATTGGCCGGTAGTCGGATCGACACGGCCCAGGCCGATGATCCCCACGCCGGGGGCGCGCATGCGGAAATGCGCTGCCGCGTAGCCGCCCGTCGCCAGCGCGGTGGGCAGCGTCAGGCCCAGATCCGCCTGCCGGCCCATCAGATCGACCGCGACAAAGGGGTACTGCGTGTCGATGGTCCAGGCCGTCAGAACATCGTGGTAGAGTTGGCCACCGACGTTGACGTCCTGAATATGATACAGGAGCATCTGGTTGGGCTGCTCGCCGACCTCGCCCCAGTCGCTCCGGATGAGATAATAGGGACGCATGTCGAGGAGCATCCCGTCGGTCACCGTGGCAAACGACCAGACGTCGGGATGGCTGCTCAGGTCTTCATCCGAGGACAGATAGAAGTTGCCCAGCATCAACGCATGGATCGCGGTACCGTCATCGTACCCCACCTCACTCCACAAGGTCCCATTGACTTCGAACGCGTTACTGACCTCGACGCCGGTCAACGCACCGTCCCCATACGGCACCGTCACGTTCCTGGTGATTTGACTCGTCCAGGTGCCGCTGCGACCGTACGTCCAGGCAAACGTCTTGACCCCATGTGCCGCCGGTGCCCCAACCACGTAGTCGCAGGATGACACGGTTGTCGCCGCCCGGCTCAGAAGGATGAGGCTGTGGCTTCCCTCACCGTCCGCCAGGGTCAGCACCATGAGATTCTTGTCGTCGCTCATGACGCCGTGGGCCGAAGGAACGCCCGCCAGCGTGACGACACCGTCAGGGCTCACCTCGAGGGTGTCCGTCGCGCGGTCGATCTCCCCGTCGGACAACACCAACGACACCGCGAACGCGCCCGTGGACCGCACCTCCATCTGGCCGCGAAGCCAGCCCGTCCACTGCGGGAAGTCGCCGGCCGTCAGTCCCTGCAGGTGCCAGACCCCGGCCAGGTCGCTGCGGGAGAACGTCGCGGCGGCGCGTCGTTGCATCACATAGAGGGCGCCGTGGTCGTTGGCGTCACTCATGGTGAACACGATCAGACTCTTGTCGTGGCTCATTACGCCGTGCGCGTTCGGCTCCTCGGCGAGGGTGAAGATACCGTCGCCGGTCAGACTGATCGTCCCCGCGCCGGCCTGTGGGGTGGACTCCTCATCATGGTAAATGGAGCAGGTATACGCCCCGTCCGCGGCGGCGGCCAAAGTGCCGTGGGCCCGGCTCACGAGCTGCGGGCCGTCACCCGAAGTCACGCCGTGCAGACGCCAGGTTCCGGCCAGGTCGCTCACCGTGAACATGGCACCGCTGCGGACGAAGATCTGGAGATTGTAGCCGCGAACATCCTCGTACGCGCCCGGCGCCATGGTCGCCGTGGCCACCATCAGGTCTTTGCCGATGTTCATGGCCCCCTTGAGACTGTCAATTCTCACGCTGGTGACAGCCCCAAACCGATCCAGCGGAAATCGCTCCAGCACGGGAGAGTAGTGCGCGTTCCCCAGGCTGTCGTGGACGACGCTCGTGGCGGAGCCATTCCCCCCGGCATCGAATTCCAGGGACATCCAGTACCAGCCCGGATGCTGGTCGGGACTATCCCCCGAGATCAGGCCGTGCAACCACCACGTGCCCGCCAGATCGTTCGTGTCGAAAGCCCCGCGCACGGCCGGCGCCGTCGAGCCCAGAACCGCGAGCATGACCGCCACTGGGGCCATCCAGGTTCTACCGTTCGTAGCCATCACTTTGCTCTCCATCGCAGCGACACCTTGCTCTTCTCGCCGGGCTGGCCGGCTCCACGAGACCCTGCTCGCATCTGGCTTGTCTTCTCCGATACCCGTCGCGGGGTGTCCGAGATTGTCGATCCGGGGTCTACTGGCTGGTTTGGGCGATCCTGTCCTTGCGCCCAACCTCCGGGTTGGGAACGGCCCGCGGGCGCATACCAGGCGATGCCTTCATAGGCCCAAACCTCAGGGCACGTCTTGACGAGCGCGTCCCGTTCGTCCTCCGAGGCCGTGTAGAGGTGACTCTTCGTCTGATTCGACCAGAAGCGATAGACGGGCTTGGCTGCGGCGGGGTGGCGGTCCGGCGGGTAGGCGTAAAAAGCAACGCCCTCCCAACTCCACAGGCCCGAGCCGTCAGCCAGCAGCCGGTCCCGTTCCGACTCGTCCAGCGTCAGAAAGTACGTATTGCAGCTGACCTGTCGCAGCCGGTACACCGGCGCGGTCCCGGGAGGCTGCTGCTCGGGGCCAAAGGCATACCAGGCAAGGCCTTCGCCCTTCCAGGAATCCGCGTGCTGCTCGGCCAGTTTCCGGATCTCCCGGGCCTGGAGGGTGAAGAAATGCCGGCCCTGGGCCCGCGAGCAAAACCGATACACCGGCCTCGGCTCGACGGCCGCCTCCTTCTTTGCGTGTCGCGGCTCCAAACGACTGTCGCAGCGGAGGCCACGTCCCCGGGTCAGCGTGGCGTCGCGCTGGAGCACGAAGGTGTCCGGCACCGTAAACTCGTTGGTCTCCAGGTCCCATCGGACACTGTTGCTCATCAGCCGGTTACCGTCTCCGGTCGTGATGACGACGCAACCCCGTAAGAGCACCTCGGAGGCGGGGTTCGAGACCGTGGCGTCGGCGCACTGAACCGCCAACTCAACCTCCCCCTCGTTCAGCACGCGGTAGTTGAGGTTCCTGACGATCACTTTCGTGGCGTTGCTCACGTCAATCAGGGCCGGGCTCAGCCCGCCAAGACCCCGGAGACGCCGGCGCAACTCCTCGGCCGTCCCGCGGAGAGCCGACATGTGCCCCGTGGCAGGGCGTGGGGTATTCCCAGCAGCTCTGCGCTCGGAAGGCGAAGACGGTGAGCGGACCGGGGCGACGTCCCGGGCACGGGAGACGATGCCCGGCAGGTTCTCATTTGCCCCCACCGGCCTGGTCACGGCGTGAGCAGGCCGTGCGGATCGGGCCAGGCTACGGGTCATCTTCGCCGCCGCACCCGAATGGGGATTGGATGGCGACGCAAACAAGGGCGATTCGAACCGCAAAACGCGGGCATCGTCCTGAGCCTCACTGATCGGCCCCTCGGCCGGCGCCGCGGCCGCGTAGACCGGATAGAAGTAGGAGTACAAGCGGATATCGAGATCGTCCACGATCACCGTCTTGTACACGGGCGTCCGGAATACACCGAGTCGGCCGTTCTCCGCGCGTAGATTGCGCCAGGCGATGCGAAAGGCGGGTTTGTAGCCGGCGCTGGGATCGGCACGGCCGATGGCGAAGGGTCCCGTCTCGTTCCTCCCCACCGTCGCGACCGGCGCCGGGAAGGCCCCGGACGTTATGGGAAGCACAAACCGATCATCGCGCCAATAGAAGAGCACCGAGGCGAAAACGCAACATGACCACCAGGCACCCAACAGCACCAGCTGCCTGCGTAATGACAGAGAAACGCCGCGGGGAGCCGGCCTCCCTGTAGATCCTATGACTCGCGCCCTACCCCTGCTCGTCATCACGGCCCAGTCTCCTCAGACGCCCAGCCCGCAGGCGTATCCTAGTGCGGGCTGCACGCTCTCGGATCGTAAAACCCCAGGCCCAAATGAGGATGGTGATGGCAGGCTCCATCCACAGTTGCAGAAGCTCACGGCCGTTGCGGCCTCACACCAAGTATTCGCCGCGAGCGTAACGGTCCTTTTACCCCTCGCGTTCTCTCCGTGTCAATAGCAATCCGCGCGTCGTCCGCGGCCGAATTGGGGCAGATCACGTAGCAGCACGGATCGCTGCGTATCGTCCCTCTTGCCTCGGATCTTCTTGCAATACGGCTTGGTCCAAGGTAGTGTGAGAGAGACTAAGCCCTGTCGATTGAGGCAGTTGCGCCCGTAGCTCAGTAGGATAGAGCAACGGATTTCTAATCCGTCGGTCGGGGGTTCGAATCCCTCCGGGCGCGTTGTTCGAAGTCGGGGCGAATGGTCATTCGCCCCGACCGGCTCCAAACCGACGATCGCCGAGGAGTCAGTTGAACGTGGACGGATTGTGCGACGATAGGGAACGCCGGATCCTGGCGGCACTGCAAGCCGGGCTGCCGAAAAGCCGGACCCCTTTCTCTGATGTGGCCCGCGAGATTGGCATCTCCACCGACGAGCTGCTGGCCGTCCTCGAGCGCTGGAGACGCGATGGCACGATCCGCCGGTTCGGGGCCATCGTGGACCACTTCCAGGTGGGCTGGGGCGAAGGCGCGATGGTCGTCTGGAAGGTCGAAGCGGACCGGGCGGCGCAGGTCGGAGCAATCTTCGCCGGTTTCGCCGAAGTCAGCCACGCCTATGAGCGTCAGACCGCCTCCGGCTGGGAGTACAACCTCTACACGATGGTGCATGGGACCTCCGCCCAGGCCGTCCGGGAAACGGTGGAGCGGATGAGCGAGGCCGCCGGCGTGTCCGAGTACCTGATCCTCGCCACCCGCCAGGAACTGAAGAAGGTCCCGCCGCGCTATATTGCCGGCCCGGGCAGCCATCCCAACCCTCGGAACGGACCGGCGTTTTGACGCGGAAAGGGTCAGAGCGCCAAATCGTGATACATGGCGCTCTGACCTGACAATCCGGCCTGGCGCCCCCGAAAACGCGGTTTTTTACCCTCGTCCGCTTGCCTTTGGCGCTCTGATTGGCGCTCTGACCGGACGCGGCCCAACACGCGGTCCGGCCCCGTCCCGCCCGCCCGCGAGCCCGGCCACAGCCGCCCGCCTCCCCATTCCCATCCCCGCCCGTTGGAACCTGTATGAAAACCTCGATACAACCCGCGGCAATCGCAAAATGGGTCACCGCCCCCAACGTCCCCTCAGGTGAATCTCAATCCGGCACCGAAGCGGGTCCTTCTTGTATGCCAACTCCCGAACACCCCTCCCCGCGTGTATCGTGCAAGAGACTCGAGGGTAAGACTGTGATTCAGCTGATCGCAGGAGGATGGTCCGATCCACCCCACATACCCGGGACCAGTTCCGGAGGGATCGAGGCTACCCACGCCCCCCGTAACCGTGGCTGCCGGTGCCGCAGCCACAACGAAGCCCGCGATCCGGACGTTGAAGGGGTTCTCGTTGCCGTCGTTGTTGGTGAAAGTGATGTCTCCGGACTTGGTCCCCATTACGGACGTATCCAACTGCACCCGGAACACCACCGAGCTACCCGGTGCCACCGGACTGAACAGATCCGCCACCACGGAGAAGCCCGCCGGCAACGTCAGGGAGCCCAGCGTCAGTGGGGCTGTGCCGTAATCGACCACGCCCAGAGGGCGTGGCATTAGGAAAGCCCGCCCGAGCGGGCTGAGCGCGTCGTGAAGCCCCCGTTGGGGGCGCGGATAGAAACGAAGGCCCCGCTGGGGCCACACAACGTACGCCTTACCCTAAGTCCAGCTCGCCTTGACCCGACTCCCGTTGCTCCTGTTCGCGGATGTACTGGCGAATGCGTTGCTCTTCCAGCCCCACCGTGCTGACGCAATAGCCGTTGGCCCAGAAATGCAGCCCCGTCATCCGCCGCTCCAGGAGCAGGTCGCGGTGAACCCGTACCGCGCTCTTGCCTTTCAGAAACCCGATCGTGTGGGCCACACTGTACTTGGGCGGGATGCTCAGGCACATGTGGATATGATCCTCCTTGCAGTGCCCTTCCAGCAACTCCACCCCTCGTTGGCGGCACAACTCCCGCAAGATCCGACCAATCTGACGCCGCAGCTTCCCGTACAACACTCTCTTGCGATACTTCGGTATAGTCACCACGTGGTACTTGCACTCCCACCGAACGTGGGACAAACTCTGCCATTCATGCATACTTCAGGTTCTCCTTCCTGCCCCACGGGACCTTCCCAGAGGGAGAACCTATCATATCCCACGCTCCCGTACACGCCGGATCGCTCCGAAGCTCTTCGGGTCACGCGGCCAGAGGCCGTGGATTTAGTATTGATTCAGGAGCAATCGGGGCTCCAGGGGCTCAAACGTGGCCACTCCGACGGGTCGTCCGGCCGAAAGACCTTCCGCCCCAGCCGGAACCCCGGTTTTCTCCCCCAACCAACTCCAGACGTGCCGAAGCACCCCGCTCCCTTCCCATCCGGCGTGGCAGCAATTTCGGCATCGACAGCACAGTTCGCCGTTCGCACAACCCGGCGGGCCGCATTCACGCGGCCATACGTGTAACCTTCCATCCGAAGGTGCAATCGCCCAATTGACGGCTACATTCCACCTGATTGCTCATCGAATGTCTATCCTTGCCGATACGTATTCTTCGGCTCTTCGGACGTATGTCGCGACGTTCTCCCGGCGTCGCGGCCTGCAGGGTGCCCGTAAGAGCCTGCCCTGAGCCTGCCGAAGGGGCACAACCGGTTAGCGCCTGACGGCGTCACTACGAGCGGCGCGGAGGATCTCGTAGCGGTAGGAAATCGGTCGATCGTTCGGGAAGCTCACCTGACCATTGCCGGGCCAGCCTTCCCAGGCTTGGAAGGCGAAGCCGCGTTTGTTCTCGATCTGCCGGGGGAACTCGTTCCAATAATGCAGTTGCACCGGAAAACCTGGCACGCGACAATACAGGCACGTATTGGTGTCAACTTCACAGGAGGACCGATGGATAAAGTAGCCATTACCGTGGCGCCGCTGGCGCAGAGCTATTATGATGACGTGAGCTCCTTCCCCACGCCCGAACGGCTGGCCCAGGAGATCTATGAATGTTATCAGGCCGGAGCGTCGGTCGTGCACCTGCACGTGATCGATGGGCAGGGAAGAGCGACGGTCGATACCACGAACTTCCGCCAGACGGTGCGCCGGCTCCGGGATCGGTGCGATATCATCGTGCAGGGCTCGACCGGCGGCGTATCCGACCTGACCCGGGACGAGCGGTCGGTCTCGGTGGAAGTCCCGGAGGTGGAGATGGGGTCGCTGAATATGGGCTCGTGCAACGTCGGGGAGCAGGCCTATATCAACACCCCGGGCGACGTGGAATACTGGGCCGCGAAGATGCGTCAGCACCGGGTCCTTCCCGAGATGACCTTCTTCGAGCCGGGGATGATGACGATGATGCACCGCCTGCTCGAAAAGAAACTGGTGGCTCGCCCCTTGGTCGTGAATCTGGCCCTGGGTTTCCCGGGCACGCTGCCGGCCGCGCCGGACAATATCCTGTTCATGGCGCGGCAACTGCCCACGGGCACCGTGTGGATGCTCACGCCGCATCATGCCCGGGACTTCAGCCTGCACGCTTTGTCGGTGGCGCTGGGAGGCAATGTCCGGGTGGGATTCGAGGACTCGATGTACCTGGCCCCCGACAAGAAGGCCGCGAACAATGTCGAGCTCGTCGCGAAGGCCCGTGCGCTCATCGAAAGCCTGGGCCGCCAAGTGATGACGCCAGCCGAAACACGAGCGCTGTACGGCTTGGCCGGAAAGTAGTCGCCGCATGGCAGTCCCAGCAGAAAGGCACCTCTCCGTGGACAGTCATCACGCAAAAAGTCGCGGGCGCTATTGGCTGATCGGCCTGCTCTTTCTCCACACCGTCAACACTTACATGGATCGCGCCTGCATCTCCTCCTCGGCCAAGGCGATGCAGCAGGACCTTGGGATCGACGCGCAGACGTTCGGGTACATCTTCGGTATCTTCGCGATCGGCTACGCCCTGTTCCAGATCCC
>JALORE010000201.1 GCA_025459125.1 Planctomycetota bacterium
GAACGGCTTGGTCAGTGTGACCTGATGCTGTGTCTCATCGTTGTCTCGATTGGCCTCGCCGGAGGGACTGCCCATCGTGAAGCTGCCCGGCGGAACCAACCGGAACACCATCCCCGTCCGGGCCGCCTTCACCTCCAACGGCAAGCCAAGTTCCGATACGGTCCGGCGCTGACGATCCTGGGCCTCGCGACTGCCAGAGGCCAGACCATCCAGTGAGGCATACTGCGCGTTGGCGACCTCGACAAGATCCTCCGGTATTCGCTGCTGCTCCAGCACCACCTGCCGGGTCCCGGCATCCATCCCCGGCCGGTCGATCCGGACCGTCACCTCCGCCGGCTTGTGACGAGGGGCCTTCACCGTCAAATCGTGAGAGACGAAGGGCGGCAAGCTCAAAGTCGCGCCCGCGGCCCCGAGTCTCTTGCCCGAATCATCGTAGACCTCCGCCCCGGCGGCATTGCTCGTGATCCGCACCGTTCCGTCCTCAGGAACCAGCCGGAACTCGGCCGCCGAGACCTCAACATCGCGAATCGTCACTGCCTGCGAGCTGACTTGCCCGTAGCCGGACACTCTTAGCTCCACCTGATGACTCTCACAGGAAAGTCCCTCCTCCACATGCGGCAACAAAACCTCGCGCCACGCACCTCCATCGATCCGAACCTGTCCCTTCTGCCGGGCCAGGTAATCATCCCCCTGGACCGCGGACGAGGCTGAGATCCTCAGGCCGCCCGCCTCGGCGACCAGGGTCGGGCTCTGGCGCAACGCCGGCCGGTTCGGCGGGATCGTCACCTTCAGCCGCTCCGTGCGAAACCCCTTGCAGCGCAGCTCCAACTCGTGCTCGCCGGCGGCCAGCTTGATCGCCTCATTCGCCTTGCCGATTCGCTGTCCGCCCTCGTAGATCTCCAGACCGCTACGGCCGCTGCCGATGGTCAACTCACCCGGCAACGGCTCCAGGAGCTTCTTGACCTCGGCCGGGCGGCCCTCCTGGATAGCCACTTCCATCGAAGCGGAAGCGTAGTCCGCCAGGGCCAGTGTCAGGCGATAGTTGCCTTCGCGCAGCGTCGTGATGGAAAGCCGGCCCTGGGTGTCCGTCTGACCCAGAGGGATGGGCTTGGCGTCGGCCCCCGCCGCACTGACCGATACGCCGGGGTTGCTCACCACCAGCAAATCGCCCCGGTGCTCCGAGAGCTTCACCTGCCAGGAGGAATTGTCCTTGCTGACCTCGATATCCTGCTGCACAGCTCGATAGCCCTCGGCCGTCACGAGGATATGGTAGGTCCCCGGCTCCAAGTCCAGGCCCAAGCCCGTCGCCGGCGCCTTCTCCCCGGCCACCCGCCCCAGCCGATCATGGGTCAGGACGACCATCGCACCGGCCGGCTCGACCCCGATCCGAAACGCGACCTTGTCCGGCGCCACGGCGGCCGGTAGCGGTGTCCGCAGCGCCGATTCGATCTGACTCCGCAGAACAGCGATGTTCGGATCGCCGGGGACGAGCGCTTCCGCCCGGCCCAGTGTCACGAGCGCTTGGGCGTATTCGCGGGCCTGATACTGGGTCCGGACCTGTTCCAGAAGAGACGCGAAATCCCGTCTTGGAGATGCACGATCTTGCGTCTCTGCAGGCTGACGCGGGGCCTGTGCCTGCCGCGTCTGGTCAGTTTGCGGTGCCGGCGTCTCTGGCGGCCGATGACGGCCCGCCTGAAAGCGGCCCCAGCCGATGTATCCGGCTGCCCCGATGGAGGATAGCACCACGAGCCAGAGCGCGGTCTTCCAGAGGCGTTTGCATACCGACCCCTTGCGGCCGAGGCCCTTCAGCGCGGTCAGCAGCTCAGCCCCGTCGGCATACCGTTCCTTCGGCTGGTGCTTCAGGCAACGGGCAACGACGACGTCCCACTTCGGGGAGAGCCCCCGGACGAGCTGCGAGGCAGGCTCCGCCATGCCGCTGGGCCGCCGCCCGGTGAGGAGCCGGTACAGCATCACGCCGAAGGCGTAGATGTCGCTGGCCGGCCCGACGGGTGTACCCGGCAGATCGCCGCGCTGTTCCGGGCTCATGTAGTCGTAGGTGCCCAGCAGACTCTCGGCCGTCGTGCGATGGGAAGCCTTGCTGTCGTCCGGCGAGATCGTCTCCTGATCCCCGAGACTCACTTCGACTTTGCCGACCGGTTTCGCCGGCGCCCGCAAGGTTGGCGTGTCGGAGAGCGTGCCATGCATCGAAAGCTGGATGCTCTGGTGGATCTGCGTGCGGACGAACTCCTCGCCGATGGCCTTGGCCAGGCCGAAGTCCGTGATCCGGGCGTTGCCGGCCCTGTCGATCAGGATATTGGCCGGCTTGATGTCGCGGTGAATGACACCCTGACCGTGGGCGAAGGCCAACCCCTCGGCCACCTGGGCTGCCCACGCGCGGGCCTTGGTCGCGGGCAGCCGGCTCTCGGGACTCTGTATCAGCACTTCGTGCAGCGATTGCGGCTTGCCCTCCGGCCCTTCGACATAGTCCATCACCAGGTAGTAGCGCGCCGACTTCTCGTCGTGTCCGACGTGGTGCACCCGCACGATATGCGGATGCTCCAGTTGGGCCATCAGCCGGCCCTCGTCGAAGAACCGGGCGACGAAGTTCTTGTCCCGCGTCGCCTCCTGCGGCAGCAGCTTGATGGCATACCGCAGCTTCGTATGCACGTTCTCGCCCAGCCAGACCTCCCCCATGCCCCCGGCACCGATCTTCTCGATCAGGTTGTAGTCGCCAATTCGTTGCATGCAGTCCACCAAGGCGTCGAAACGCAAGATCTTGCGTCTCTACAGCAACGCCCGTGCTCCCCGGCCCTCACGTCACGCGAGCTTCTCCCGGCAGTTGGGACAGAAGCGACTGTCAGACGGCACCATCTGACGACACTTCGGGCAGGGCCTCTCCTGGGCTGGCAGGGGGGGCATCGACCCGGGCGGAGTCGGCGGCGTGACAATGATCGGCGGCGGCCCGAAGGGACCGCCGGGGGGTGTCACCACCGTCTGGCTGGAGAAGGGGGCCTGGGCCCTGGTCACCGCGGTGGCGCCCATCTGGTAGAGGGCCGCATTCATGACGCGTTCCAGGCGGTCGGCGGCGCCGAGGTGGGTCTGATCCTGCTTGGCCATGAACTCCTGCAGTTGCTTGAACCGCTCGTTGCTCATGGCGGCCTCCGCCTTGTACTTCTCGGCGAGGACCTGGGCAACGTGGGGGCTGTCCGCGGCGGCCATGGCGATGAGCTGGTCCGGCGTGAGCTTCTCCTTCGCCCGGAACTCCTCGAGCTTCAGGATGCGATCCGCCGCGGGACCGTCGAGAATGCTGAGCAATGCCTGGGCGGACGCCTTGGAACGGTCTTCGAGCGTCCTGGCCTCCACCTGCTGGCGCCGCTCCGCCATCTCCACTTCGACCAGCTCGCTCTTGCGGCGCAGCTCGATGGCCTTCTCCGCCTCCCAGAAATCCTGCTCACTTTCGAGTCTCTCCACTTCCAGCCGGATACGCCGGGCGTCGGCCTCATTCTTGACCTCCGCCAACTCCCGGCCCAGCCGGGCCTGATGCTCCAGGTTCTCGTTCTCGATCCGGGCGATGAGGGCGGCGCGGATGCGGTTGCGCTCATGCTCATCCCGGATCCCGGTGATCTCGATCTCCTGGAGTAGGATGTCCTTCTCGCGCCTGAAGGCGAACTCGCGTTTGAGCCGGTCCATCTCGTCGGCGCGGATCACATCCTTGATGCCGAGTTCATGTTCCGTCTGGCGGACGAAGTTCTCGAAATCCGCATCCGTCTTGATCTCGTCCATCTTGTCGGCGGTCAGCTCCCTGCGCATCCGCTGCGTCAGCTTGAGCCGGTCGATCTGCACGTCGGCATCCCGCGTATCGACGTACAATTGCGCCTCTTTCTCGCGGATCGGATCGTACGTCGGGCAAAAGAAGTCGACGAACCGCAACTGGATCATCTCCAGCCCGATCCGCTCCAGGATGGGCTCCAGCTCGAGCTGCATCTGCCGCTCGACATCCTTGCGCAGGTTGGCGTTGTTGTAGAGCTCGTCGACGGGCCGGGCGCCGACGTAGGTCTGCAGTGCCGCCCGCAGCTCGTCCGCGAGGGAGCCGGCCAGATACTCGACGGTGAGGTGGTTGCGGCCCTTGAAGGCGTTGGTGAACAGCTTCTCGGGGTCCTTGAGCCGCACGGTCGTCTTGAAGATGGCGTCGATTTCCAGATGCTCCTGGCTGTAGAGCTTCACGGCCTCCAGGTGCAGCTCGACATCCCCCGCATCGACGAGAACGATGGCCGTCGGCGTGGTCTGATTGAAGTTGTTGACCTTCTTGAGAAAGCCGTTCATGTCGTAGCGGCCGCCCTCGACGCAGCCGCAGAACCGGCCCTGCTGAAAGACCATGCCGGTGGTCCCGTGCTCGACATCGAGGCCTCTCGTGAGCGTCCCCTTGACATCCCACTCATCGACCCGCACGGCGAAGCTGTTCTCGTCTCTGACCCACCGGTTGCCGAACAGCGGCGTCTTCTGCATCTCCGCCAGATCTCCCCCGCAACTCCAGCAGAACTTGCTGGACGTCGATACGACGGCCCCGCAGCGGCCGCAGTTCGTGTCTGCATCCGGCGCAGCTGTGCCGCAGATCCGGCAGAATTTCGCCGCCTTCGGGACCCTGCCGCCACAATCAGGATTGATGCAACGATCCGAAAAGACACCCATGGCCCTGCTCCCTTCTTATCTTGGACGAGTCGCGGATTTGAACAGCCTGGCGAAGGCCCGCCAGACGATCAAGAGTATGACGATCCCACCAACCACCCAGACGAGCGGGTCGCCGACGGCGAGGCCGGGAATATCCAGCCAATCGAGATAGGACTGCCCCCGGATCTCGCCGGGGCTCCAGACGGCCTCGCCGCTCTGGGCTCCGACCATCGTGAGCGTCGCCCTGGCCAGGGCTTTGTACTTGCGCGGGACAATGCGGCATTCGTTGACGGACCCGTAGAGGAAAGCATCATATCCTTTGCGCTTGGAGAAATCCCGCATGGCCTCAATGCTTTCGGGCCGGCGGGAATTGGCCACCAGGTACTCTTGCCATTCCGTCTTGGCGACGGGGGCCGGGTTGCACCCCGCCTTCGTCAACTCCGCCTGCAGCACTTCCGTGAAATAGCCGTCTTCATCCTGACCCAGTAGGGGAAAGAACGCGAAGTTGGAGGTGTTGACGTTCTTGCCCTTCAGGCCCGCCACGGCGTTGGCGGTCAATTGGTTGATCGCCCGGATGAGGGCCGGATCCATGTGGGGCCGGGGCAGGGCCGTCGGGCCTACGATCCGCACGCTCTTGATCTCCCCACTGCTCCATTTGACCTCGCCCGTTTCCACCACGCCCATCTTCAAGGTCAGTCGCGTCACCGCGCGTCCCGTACCCGGGTCTTCGGCACACTCTCGCACGGTGCCATAGATGATGGCATTGCAGCCCTCGATCTTGCCGAAGCGCTGTACCGTGCTGGCGTTCATGATGTCCTCGCGGAGATTGCCCCACTCGATCTCACCCAGAAGCGTGTCCCAGGCTTGGGTGTTTCGTTCCATCACCTTGTAGGGGCCGCCAACGATTTCGCCCTGGATCGTATTGACAATGTAGTTCTTTGTCTCCGCAGCGCAGTCCCCCCACAAGGGCAGGACAGCGATATTTTTGATGTCCCCGAAGCTGGTCTGTTTCAACTTCTTGGCGGCCTCCTGGGCAACTTCATTGACCGTCTGATCCAGGGCGCGCCCGAGCTCGGCCTGCGCGCTCGCCAGGAGCGGCAGAGAAGCCGCCAGTGCGATCATCCCAACCCTTTTGAGTTGTTGCATAGCCATACGCTTCACTCCTACTTCACTCCAATAGCCCCTTCTTGCGCGAATCCGAACCGGTCTGGTCCAACCGTTCCACTTTCAGCCTGATGTTCTGCAGTTGTTCCAGGTAGGCGGCCAGGTTCTCCTTGGCACTGGCATCCAAACGAACCCAGAAGATGGCCGTGCCCGTCGCGTGATCCCAACTGCTGAGGGCGACCGATTGCACCCCGGGTTTGCCGGCCAGACCTCTTGCGGAGGATCTCGTCACTGCACTTCTTGGCCAGCTCATCGCCGCAGACCGTCAGCGCGCTCTCGGCCGCCTGCTGCACATTGAGACCGCGCTTGCCTCGAACGAAGGCGCTCTGGGTGGTAAGGAGTTCGTTGCCGCTGATCTGCGCCACCTTCGCCCGGCCTTCCGCTTCGAACGAGTAGAAATTGCCGAACTTGTCCACCTGCTTGGACCTGCCGCGGAGCAGAACGAACATATCTACATCGCGCTGGTTCGCCAGGGTGCCAAGCTGGTCGGCCGGTACGTCATAGCTGGGACCGGGGGAGCCATCCAGCACGCGGAAGCCGAGGTTCGAGAAGTGCTCCGCCGTCTGCTGACGCATCACGTCCGTGGAGACTTGTTCGCCGTTGACGATCATGATCTCGTCCGAACAGATCAGGATGCGCAGTAGATCGAGTTGAGCCTTGTAGAGCAGGGCCGCCTTGTCCTCATCAGGTACGGTCGGCTGGAACACGGGTTTCACGGAAGAAATCGTCGTGGGATCGCTGGGCCGCGTGTCTTCGGGCGGCCGGTCCTGGGCAGGCATCGCGGGCGCCGGCGGCGTAACCACGGGTTCCGCCACAGGGGTGGTGCGCTGCTTCTCCTGGCACCCGACCGTGCACATCAGCCCCAGCAACACAAGCGCAGGTAGCAATGCATTTCTCATGTTTCTCCCCTTCACAAATCAGGAATGGTCGCGTCTACGTCATTGGTTCTGTCTCCGCTGCGGGTTCCTGATGTGTCTTGCAGCGTTTGACCTTCTCAATCCCAAAGCAGCTTGCGCACAGCGCGCCCTGACAGACCTCACACCGGCCGGCGATGCCAAGTTCACTGACAATCCGCTGGCCGCAGTTGCCACAGCGGACCTCCATCTGAGCTACCAGCTTGCGGCCCGTCGCCTCTTCATGCACCCGCTGCTTCTGCCGTTCCAAATAGGCTTCCAGATCCGCCCGATAGACACGATAGATCCGGCCCCCGATGCGCGCCGCGGGCAATTCGCCACTGCGAATCAGGCGGTAGATCGTCTTGTACTCCAATCCCAGGATCTCTGCCACTTCCTCGATGCTTAGCAGCTTTTCCATTGCGATGTTCCATTCCAGAGCAGCCTGTGAGTCCTTCCAACTACCCTGGAATATTCTACCCTATCAAGGCAAGTTCTCAACCGTTAGTTTCATTCGTTTTACTTTTGTTTACTTCAAGTTCTCGTCCGCCGACCCCGTTCAACCCCTTGTCCAACCATGGTTTTCACTGCCATACCCAGTCAGTACTCCCGGTTGCGCCAGGCGATGACCAGCGACTTGCCGGCCGAAATACCTCTATCTCTTTGCACGATGAGAGGCCCAGACTAGAACTGCACTCACTGCGATCCCATGGCAAAGCCCGATGAACCCACCGCCGCACGTTACCAGCACTAGCGCACGCACAGCGTCGTCGTGAGGAAGTTGCTGCTCCACGATGGGCACGCCCGCCACAAGAGCCATAGTGGCCAGGGTGATCGAGCCTGAATACAGGACCACAAAGATGACGAGAGCGGCGAAGAAGAACTTCCGATCCGCGATCCGAAACAGAAGCGCAAGGACGAACCCTGCCCAGGCAGTTCCTGCGATCTCCATTCCAAAAATGCCAGTTTGGGTCCGCGCCTCCGGTTGAGACTGAGCATATAGGGAGAGCGCGACCCAGCCCGCTGCGCCCAACATCATCCACAAGATCCACAGGGCGCGTCCCCGAAACTGCCTGATCGCAAGCCAGAACGCAAGCGCGATCGGTAGCTGGTAGGCCGCGAGGCCCATCCCCCACGAGATCATATCCAGCTCGTCTTCAAGAGCAGCAACGGTAAGAGCAGCGCACCCCAAGCCAACCATGTGTGCGATGACCAGCAGTAGGATCAAGGCCCATGCCGCCAACGCAGGGCGTTGTCCGAGGAGCCCACCGGCCTCGCAACTAAGACCTAGCGGCGTTCTGGCACAATGGTACCTGTACTCCTCCGCAGCGCGAGCGGCGAGACTGTCCGCGGTGATCCTGGCCTTCTCCACTTCGCGAGCCTCCTCAACCGCACGCCGATACTCCTCGGCTATCGTTGCCTTCGCCGTTTCACGTACCTCCTCCATCAACCGATGGTGCTCCTCGGCTTTAGCGATCTCTTGTGTCTTGCGACTCTCCTGCTGTCTTGTCCAGGTTCTCAGCTCCTCGTCGCGCATGGTCTCCAGTTCCTTGGAGGACAGCGCTTCGGCAAAACCCTCTCCTTGTAGGACTTTGACGAAGTATTTCCACTCAATCCTGGTCCACGCCCGCTCGTTCTTTGCCAGCCATCGGCGCATTTTCTGCCGCGTCAACTCGCGGTTTGTCTCCATCTGTTCCGCACTCAGCACAGCCACAGCAGCCGGTGCCAGGACTTGAGTCTCCCGTAAGGGTGCCGCCGAAGCACGGTTGCCGCCGATATGACACAGATCCACCAACATTGCGCGGGCGTCCGGATACCGGTCCGAGGACTGGTACTGCAGGCATCGCGTAATTACCTGATCCCAACCTGCCACCAGTCCGGAGACGAGCTGCGAAGGAGGCTTGGCAAGACCGGTCGGCAGCCGGCCGGTGAGGACCCGGTACAGCATCACACCAAAGGAATAGACGTCGCTGGCCGGGCTGACTTCCACGCCGGGCAATTCTCCGCCTCGCTGCTCCGGACTCATATAATCATACGTACCCAGCAGACTCTCTGCCGTGCTATGCCGACTGAAACCGCTGTCCCGTTTCGAAATCGTTGGCGCATCTCCAATGGTCGCCTCGATTCCGCCCATTTCTTTTGGCGGCATCCGCATAGTTGGCAGGTCCGAGATCGTACCTCGCATTGTGTACTTGATCGTCTGGTGGATCTGGCTCATCACAAATTCCTGTCCCACCGCCTTGACCAGCCCAAAGTCCGTGATGCGAGCGTTGCCCTCCCTGTCGATCAGAATGTTCGCCGGCTTGATGTCCCGATGTACCACGCCGCGGTCATGTGTATAGGCCAAACCTTCCGCGATCTGCACGGCCCACTTGCGTACCTGAGGCTCCGCCAATCTCCTCTCCGGAACCTGTTCGAGAGCATTGTGCAGCGATTGGGGCTTGCCCGCAGGGCCTTGGACATAGTCCATCACCAGATAGTACCGGCCCGATTCCTCATCATGGCCCACGTGGTGCACCCGCACAATCCGAGGATGTTCCAACTCCGCCATGACCCGGCCCTCATCGAAGAAGCGAAGGACAAAGCTCTTCTCACTCGTCGCTTCCTGCGGCAGCAACTTGATGGCATACCGCATGTGTGTGTGCACATTCTCCCCCAGCCAAACCTCGCCCATCCCGCCGGCACCGATCTTCTCCGCGATGCTGTAGTCCCCAATTCGCTGCATGAGCAGGTCTCCTGTACCGCCCCCCTCTACGCCTTCTCTTTCTTGAGCTGGCTCTCGATCTGGCTGAGCATCTCGTCGATCTTGCCGTCGACCTGGCCCTCTTCGATCTGGGCCCGCTCGCTGAGCATCGAGTCAATCTGCTGGATATCAACGGCCTCCTCATCCCCTTCGTACTCGCCCACGATGGCGCTATCGCTGACGCGGTCCAGGACCATCGTCATCGTCCGGTCCATCTGCTTGGCCCGGGCCATAGCCATATTCAATTCCGTAACGGTTTTGGACAGATCCACGTTCCTGAACACGGCGGAGATCGACCTCGTTGCGGCTTGCAGGCCCTTGGCGAACTGGCCGTAGCTCTCGATCTTGTCCTTGGTCTGCACGAGCGCCTCGAACGTCAGCAGGGCGCTTTCGACCCGCCGGCGCTCGTTGATCGTCTGCACGAGCATCCGGGCCAGCTTCTCGTAGTTGACCTTGTCTCCCTGCCGCTTCGCCCGGATCGCCTTCTCGCAGTACCCGCGCTCATGCTTATTGAGGTCGCGGATGCGTCTTTTGTGCAGGTCCACCACGTTCTGGATCGCCATATCGCGTTCCAACTGCCGCTGCTGCCGACTCTTGAACAACCCGCCAAATGCCATACCTTTCTCCTGAATCCCACATCACACTACCACATCTAATGCTTGCACCCTGCTGCCTTCTGCCTGTTCTTATGGGTAGGATGGCGCTGTCCTCGTGACGAGGAGGCCCAGGCGGTCGCCGCGCCTGCCGGGCGAGCCCCTGCGCCGAACCACCGACCGGCAGTACCTGGCGTAGTGGCTCCACCGGCCGATTACCCATCTCCCTGTCCTCGGCCAAGCAGACCACCCCCATGCCGCCTTCCCCCAGCTTGCGGACGATCCGGTACTGGCCGCCGAGGATCGTAGCCCCTCGGCCCTGGGTCACCGCCGCATCGAGGGTGTCGTATTGGGGCAAGGACTGGGCTCCTTCGAGGGTGGGTTGGCGGTCGAGAGTATCCGAGCCGCCCGTGCCCAGCATCGAGCCGCAATGCTTGCACTTGCGGGCCTCATCCTGAATCTCCTCTGCACAGTATGGACAACGCCTCACATCATTCCCCTTCGGGAAACGCAAGATTTTGCGTCTCTACCGGCGCTCCATCCAGATCTCATAGCGCCGCAGGTCATCTTTGCCTGTCACCGGCCGCATCCGGGACAGGATATCGTCCAGACTCTCCAGGGCGATGGCCTCGGTCCGCAGCGTGTAATCCTTGAGGGCCTGTTTTCCCTTCTCGGCCACGTCCGCCAGGTCGGGATTGGCCCGGGAGATCATCGTGCGGACCAGCTCCTTGCAGATCTGCTCAATCTCCCGGCCACTGTAGCCTTCCGTCCGGGCTGCGAAGTCCTCAAGGCCGCCGGCGACCTGATAGCCTTTCTTTGTCAGGTGCAGCTCGAAGATCCGTCTTCGCGCTTGGGTCTCAGGCAAGCCAATGTAGCCCAGCTTGCCGAACCGCGAGAGGATCGCCTCGTCGATCAGCCAGGGCTTGTTCGTGGCGGCGACGACGAGGACGAGCTTGTCGCTGCTTTTGCTCTCGAAGCCGTCCATGCACGTGAGCAGTTCCGTGAGGACCCGCCGCTCGGCGCCGCTGCTGTCCCCGTCCCGATCTGCCACAATCGACTCGAAATCATCGAGGAAGATCACCGACGGGCTCATCTGCTCGGCCAGATCGAAAATGGCATCGATGAGCTTCGAAGACTCGCCGAAGTACTTGCTGAGCATGTCGCTGACCTTGCACGCGAAGAAGGTGGCCTCCAGCCCCTTGGAGATGGCGGCCGCAATCAGCGTCTTGCCGGTCCCCGGCGGGCCGTACAGCAGCAGATTCGCTGCCCGAGGCAGCCCGACACCCTCGGGCCGCTTCGCCAGGGACAGTGCATACGACTCCTTCACAAACCGCTTGATGTCCTCCAAGCCCGCGATATCGTCCCAACTCACTTTCGCCTGCCGAATCAGCCCCCGGGCATTCTCGACATAGCTGCTTTCATCGGGGGTCATCTCGTTGTCGGGCCCAATCCGTGCGGCGTCGCTGCCGCCGGCAGGGACCTTCCCTTGCCGCAATTGCTCGGCGTACGCCAGCAATCTCTCCGCATCCGCCAGCCGCTTCTTCTTGACCTCCGCACTGGTCGCACTCTCCGCGTACTGCCGCATCAGCTTCGCCGCCTGAGCATACGCCACCGCCGCGGCTGGCAATTCGCCCTGCGCAGCCAGCTTTCTGGCCTTCGCCAGCGTATTCTCCAGCCGATCCCCCAGTACTCCACTCAAGTCAACCATCGCAGCCCCATCTCACTCCGCACCTTCTGCAGACGCAAAACTTGCGTCTCCACAGTCTTCGGCCTCTGTGCCGTTCTCACGCTCTCTCTGGCTCTTCCTTGTCCTCCGCCTTGAAGACGTTCTTCTCGATGTTCTCCCAGGCGGTCTCCGTCAGTTCCTCCTCGCCTGCCTCTTCCATGGCCGCGACGATCTTGGAGATCTCAGGATCGGCGGCCTCGGTCTCCATGTCGCCCTCACCGAGGATCTCCAGGAGCCGCTTGGACTGGGCGTCGCCTTGTTTGCTCTTGACCTTGATATCGAGCATGAACTGCTCGAGCTGCTCCGGCTGAACCGAGCCGATCACGCCCCAGAGGCCCTCCGACTTGAGCAGTTTCTCCCGCCGCTTGATCTGGGAAAGCTTGCCCGTCACGAGGATCTGCCGACTGAGGATGTTGCTGGCCTTGACCACGTCTTTGGCCTCATCGTCCACCTGTTTGATCTGGACGGCGATCGCCTGTTTCTCCAGGGCGCTCTTCTTCTTGCGACCCTCCTCGAACAGGGTCCGCTTCTTCGCCTCCAGGTCGTTGACCTGCCTGATGAAGCCTTCCTGGACCGTTTGCAGGCGGATCTTCTCGTCTTCCAGTTGGTTCGTGGTCATCTTCTCGAGGGCGGACAGCTTCCCGCCCAGAAGCCCCGTCAATTTGCTGACAAAACTCTTCATGGTCACATTCTCCTTTTTACGACCGGCCCCACACCTCTGACCGTGGCCAATTTCAAATCCGCGGTCTCTTGACAGAGGTTTCTCGCAACCTCTCTCACAAAATCAACTTCGAAGCCCTTGGCCTCGGCGATTCTCTGTAGGTTCGCAAAGTCCTGCACCACGACCGTCTTCTGGATTTCGTCTCGGCACACCCTGGTGCGCTCGTCCAACGTCAAGCCGCAGAAGTGCGGCACGTACTGCCGCAACGTCCCATCATGGGTGTCCCAGACCAACGCTGTGATCTGGGGCCCAATCAGAATCGGGCGGACCGCTCCGGACGCCCAGCCGGAGCCGGGGGGATCGTTCTTCACAAACTGCCGCGCGTCCTCAGTCCATCCGACCGGGCTGAAAAGCCCCAACACCGACCCCAGGCGATTTCGTGTCGCGACCTCTGTCTCCTCCGAGAGGACTCGATGGAGTTCCACCAGCGCGAGGGGCTCGTCGTCTCGATCCTGCTCTACGAAACGTTCCAGTCGGAGCACGACTCTGCCTGTCAAGATGACCTCCTTCGTCCGCTTGCCGAACAGTCCCGGCTTGCTGTCGATCTGGATAGTCATGCTCTTGCCCAACGGGTACTTCGCCTCCAGCTCACGACGCAGGAGCACGCCTTTCGTAAGATCGCGCAGGCAGCTTACGCTGTCGGAGGCGCGAAGAGTCCCGGCGCCCGGACAGGCGCAGACGTTCTCCTTGAATCGAGCGATGAACTGCTCTTCCGCCAGCTTGGCGGTCTCCGTATCGGCCATGTCAACCTCAAGCCTGGACCTGGAAATCCGCGGCCGCCATCCTGCCCGCAACCTGTCGCAGCGCCCCTTCACTGCCGCCGATTCACGCTGAACCGATCATGTCTTCCACGCGAAACTGTTCCAGTTGGCCGGCCAACCGGATGATGCCGGCCGCCGCACACACCGACGCCAGAATCCCGACGATTCCCGTCACCCACGTCACGCGAAACGCCATGAGGGCGAATGCCATCAGCCCGCCCAGGCAGGTATAGGTGACGATGAGGATTCCGTTCAGGGCGTTCGACTCGTGACCCAATATGCGCGTGATCAAAGGTACGCTCGCGAAACACACCAGTCCGTAGCTGATTACCCAATACATCACCCGCAGCAAAGGGTGGGTCCCAGTCACCGCTGCCGCAACTGGGCCCATGTCGGCGCCGGTATCGGTCGATTTCACAGCGCTGCTGGAGCGCCCCGCGCCCCAGAGCAGAGAGACGATTGGCAAAGCGGGCAGTCTGTCGGAAACGAGTCGGGCAAACGCGTAGGTCTGCAGGGCGCCAAACAACACCAACACCGTCAGTGCATAGCGTGCTCTGAACAGCCTCAGTACCGATCCGAGCATATCCCTCAGAGCCTCGCAAGAGAATGATAAAGAAACCAGAATTTGCTGCCCATGGCTTTGATGAGTGTCCCCGTCTGGGCGTCCCACGTCTTGACCATGCAGTCCTGGCCGGCCGAGGCGATCATCGTGCCGTCGGGGGAACACGCGACCGAAGTGACGGATCCCTGGTGAGCAAGAAACTTCCGTTCGCACTTGACCAGATCCCACATCCTGACGTGGCTGTCGTGACTCCCGGTGATGATCCGGCGGCGGTCGGGCGCAAACGCAATGCCGGTAATGCCGCCTCCCTTGCTGTCACCGCCTGGGTTGCCGTAGTCACTACTGATCAGGAGCGTCCCTACCCTGGCATCCCAGATCCTGATCGTGTCCCAGTCAGCCGTCGCAATGCCGCCGCCGTCGGGAGAGAACGCCACCGCATCGGCGCCGCCTGAATGACCGGGCATTACAAACAGTTGAAGGCCGGACAGAACGTCCCAGACACGGGCCGTTCCGTCCTCTATGCCGGCCAGAAGTCTGGTGCCGTCCGGCGAGAAGGCCAGAGCGTGGACCTGTGCGCCTTGGGTGTTGATGGTGTACATGCAGAAGCCGGTAGCGGACTGCCAGACTCTGATTTCATCGTACGCCGCTGACGCCACGTACCAACCTGTGGGCGAGAACGCGACAACATCAACCGATCGCGTGTGGCCCGGCAGGCGGCCGACAATTTGCCCTGCGCCCAGGTCCCATACCAGGACGTCATTCTGGTATGTGCCCACTGCCAGCCTGTTGCCATCGAGAGAGAAAGCCATCGAATGGACGCCGACCATATTGCCCGAGAGCCTGGCAATACACTGGCCTGTATTGGGGACCCAGATCCGGATGGTACCGTCGTAGCTCCCGGAAGCTAATCTCGAACCGTCGGGGAAAAAGGCCACGCACGCGACTCGGTCGGAATGACCGCGGGTAGCCGAGTTGACGGCGAGGATACTGATAACAACCCCGGCGACCAGTAGTAGACCTGCCGCTCTAAGCATGGGGCTCCTGAGCCTGCGTCTGCGAACCTCCGGTCGAGGTTGTGCGATAGCGACACTTTCGGGCCTGGTCTCCGGGATCTTTTGTGCTCCGCCGCGCACAGGCTCTACCGCGGGCGCGGGCAGGGATGCGGCTCCAAGCATGCGCAGGAAGGCATCCGCTGTTGGAGGCCGATCTGGCGGCTCTTTCGCCAACGCTCGCTGCAATGCCTCGTTCACGTGGGGCGGCATGTCCTCCAACAGCGGCGGCGGCTCGTGGATGATCTGATAGCCTACATCCCCGGTGTGAAACGGCGTCCGACCACTGAGACACTCGTAGCACACCGCGCCCAACGCGTAGATGTCCATCTCCGGATCCGCGCCCTTGCCCCGTAATTGCTCCGGGCTCATGTACGGCAACGTCCCCGACGTCGGCTGACCCGTCACCCGCGTGTACGAGTCCTTCATCTCCCGCGCAATCCCAAAGTCCAAGACCTTCACCCCGCCCGCTTTATCCATCATGATGTTGCTCGGCTTCAAGTCCCGATGCACCACCGCCGGCTTCTGGCTGTGCGCGTGATCCAACGCCCCCGCCACCTGCCCTATGATCCGTACACATTCCTCAAACCCCAGCCGGTGGTCCGGCCGCCCCGTCAGCACCTCCTCCAGGGTCTGGCCCTCAATGTACTCCATCACCAGGAACTTGATCTCGTCATCCGAGTGAAAGCCATACAACCGGATGATGTTGGGATGATTCAAGTTGATGACCGTCAGCGCTTCCCGACGAAGGTTCTCCACCGCCCGGCTATTCCCGGACAGTACCGGCCGCAGCACCTTGATCGCCACCGAACGGTCGGCCAATTCCATGTCCTCGGCTAAGTAGACGATGCCCATTCCGCCCTCGCCGAGCTTCTTGACGATACGGTACTGGCCCCCCAGGATGTTGGCGTGTCCACTCTGGGTCACGGCCATGTCCAGCGTGTCATAGTGGCCGTCGGGACCGGGCCCCCCGGCGCGAAGGGAAGCGTCGAGATGGGCGGTATCTCGGCCCGACAGGGTCGAGCCGCAGTGCCGGCACTTGATCGCCTCTTCCTGAATCTCTTCCGCGCAGTACGGACAACGCTTCACGTTCTACATGCCTCCCCTACCGAGCGCTCCACGTACGCAGGCCATCGGGCGGCCTGCCGACGACCAACCATCGCCACGAACACAGCTACATGGATCCAATCATATCTGGTCGGGGGCACCTACGTCAACTGGAAGGGGGGCCCTTGGCCAAATGGAGGAACCAGAAGGAGCTAAAGTATCTCGGATATAGCCTCTCACGGAACCGATCCAGCCTCCTGTTTGCGCCAGAAGTCGTTCATTAGAGATTGTGTCATTCCCATCCAGAAGAGCCACCCGGCGTAGGGAACGAAGACCAGGAAGCCGAGCATTCCAGGGTGTCCGGCCCATCTCGAGTCAAGGCCCGTCGGGATCTCCATCTTGCGAACCAGAGCGGCAAGCGGAAAGCCCCCGCCGCCGCCAACGAGGCTCCGGCCAGCAACGCTGACAGGACGGCGATGGCCATCTCGACATGGCCCTCTCCCAGCGCCCCCTTGCAGCTGGTCGAGCCGAACTGGGACACTGCAACAGGGAAGGCACCGCACAGCCCCCCACATGCCATCGGGACCGGTACGTGGAAGAAGGTAGCCATGCCGGCAAGGGGGATTCGGATACCATGATGCCCGTGGGCAAACCGCCGTGCCTCGCGCCACAGGCTGTAGAACCACAGTACGTAGTAGAAGCCCAGCGTAGAGACCGACAGAAGGATCACGCTGCCCGGTCCAGGTCACGGCCATGTCCAGCGTATCGTAGTGGTTGTCGAGGTTGGGGCTACCGGCCCGGAGGGAGGCATCGAGGCTCGCGGTATCGCGGCCCGTGAGCGTCGAGCCGCAGTGCCGGCACCTGAGCGCCTCTTCTGGAATCTCTTCCGCGCAGTACGGACAACGCTTCATAGGGCTCCGTCTTCCACCAGGCTGTCGGTCAAACCCTGCCGGTGAGAATCGTATGCTCCTCCGCCAGCGCTGTCAACGCGTCCGCAGAGACGCGAGATCGTCCGTCTCTACGATAATCCGCGGTCGCGACGGTATTGCTCGTAGCGGGCGAGCATCTTGTCATTGACGCTGGGCTTCGCGCGGCCGAGAGCCTGTGCCACATCCTGCCTCGTGACCATCTGCTCTTGGCCCGTCTCGATCTGCCGCTGGTACGGATAGTCAGTGACCACCGCCGTGAAGCCTTGGATGTCGGCCCCGGAGTAGCCGTCCACCCGTTCGGCCAACTCGTCCAGGATGACGTCGGCAGCCCTGGGCACGCCTTGGAGGTTTAGCTCCAGGATCTTCAATCGGGCGGGCTTGTCCGGCAGCGGCACGTAGATCAGCTCATCGAACCGCCCCGGCCGCAGGGCCGCTTCGTCCATATCCCAGGGCCGGTTCGTCGCCCCCAGAAGCAGGAGCATGTTCTCCCGCTTCTCCAAACCGTCCACCTGGGCCAGGAATTCCGGAATGACGCGGTCCATGACGGTGGACCCGCCGCCGCGTCTCGAGACGATGGCCTCCGTCTCGTCCATGAAGATCACGCTCCGCGGGCGGCCCCGGGCAGAGGCGAACAGCTCCTTGATATTCCTCTCCGCCGTGCCGACCCACTTGCTCATGATGTCGCTGCACTTGACACTGAAGAATGCCGCATCCAGCTCGCAGGCGACGGCCCGGGCGATCATCGTCTTGCCGGTTCCCGGCGGCCCATACAGGAGCACGCCGCCGCCCGCGCGCTTGCGAAACCGGCTCGTCGCCTCCGGATGCCGCAGGGGATAGATGACGCGCAGATTGATTGCCCGCTTGACATCCTCCAGCCCTGCCACATCCTCGAAGCTCGTCTTCGGCGGATCGGACACGATCCACCGCTCCCCCTGGGCCTCCTCCTCGTCGTCCTCCGTCGGCACCTTCGGCACATGCCGCACCGAGTCCCAGGCATCGCCCCCCTTTGCCCCTTTGTGTCTTTGTACTTGCCTCCCCTCCAACTCCCTCGCAATCTCCATCAACCGCTGCGCCTTCTTCAGCCGCTCCTGCTTGAACTCAGCCCCCGCCTCCTTCGCCAGCGCACAGAGGTACTTGGCCGCCATCAGATAATGCAGCCGCGCCTTGGGATAGTCCCCCGCCTTATGGGCCGCGATCCCCTCATCATGATGCTGCTTATAGGTGTCGAAGAGAAAACTCGTCATGTCAGTTTCCTATCAACCAGGGGCTCCGCCCCTGGACCGCGGGCCGGGGGCTGGCCTCGCTCTCTCCGAGCCAGAGGCTCTCTGAGCCGGAGGCCGCGGGCCGGCCCTCGGCCCTAAGACCCCGTTAAGGGTAGGACGGCGTTGTCCTCGCGAGGCGGAAGCCCAGGTTGAGGATGCGGTAGTCGGGCGCGCTCCGGAAGCGAAACGCCGACCGGCAGTACCTGGCGTCGTCGCTCCAACCGCCGCCCCGGAAGACGCGGTAGTCGCCCGAAGCAGGGCCAAGCGGGTCCGTCACCGACCCGCCTCGATACGCCCCATACCAGTCCTGGCACCACTCCCACACATTCCCATGCATATCATACAAACCCCAAGCATTCGGCCTCTTCTGCCCCACCGGATGGGTCTTGTGGCCACTGTTGCCATCGTACCATGCGTACTCCCCGAGACTCGAATCACTATCCCCAAAGCCAAACCGCCCGGTGTTCCCCGCCCGACACGCATACTCCCACTGGGCCTCCGTCAGCAGACGGTACGTCCCTTTCGCCACCCCCTCCATCTGGCAGAGCTTCTTCACGAACAACTGGCACTCCTCCCAACTCACCTGCTCCACCGGGGCCTCCCGACCGGCGTTCTTGAAACCCGACGGATTGCCCCCCACCACCTGTTCCCACTGCCCCTGCGTCACCTCGTGCTTGCCACAGTAGAACGCCTTCGTCAACGTCACCTGATGCTGCGTCTCATCGTCGGCTCGATCGGCCTCGCGGGAGGGACTGCCCATCGTGAAGCTGCCCGGCGGAATCAACCGGAACACCATCCCCGTCCGGGCCGCCCTCACCTCCAACGGCAAGCCAAGTTCCGATACCGCCCGACGCTG
>JALORE010000456.1 GCA_025459125.1 Planctomycetota bacterium
AAGAAGGAAACCGATAGATGGAATCCGGTTATGACCGGGCGCTATTTCGGTCCGGAGAAAATATTTTTTTACTGGACAGGAACCCTATATGGATGACCCTCTATATCGGTCGGGGGCGGTTGGGCTACCTGTTCCGGGTCCAGATGCCTCGCCACCATGCCACTGGCCCAAAGCGGTAAATGCCAGGGGTTGGGGGACGGTGTCCCCCAGAACCCGCGAGGTGCGGACGGGCCGGATGAATCGAAAAGAAAGCTCTGTGAACTTGTCAAAAAGCAGAGCCGGTGCGCCAATCGCTAGTCGGCGCGCGCCGGCGGGGCCGACGGGACCGATGGGGGTTCGTTGGCCGCGGCGGCCAGGCGGTCGCAGTCGAGGAAGAACTGCACAATCGTCAGCAACGCCGTGGCCCGCCGGCCGGCCCGCGTTCCCGCGGTCGGCAGGTCGGCGGCGACCCGCACGACGGCGTCCTCGATCGCCTCTTTCTGCGCCTCGTCCACGAAGAAGACCAAGGGAGTCGGGAAGGCATCGACCGGGCAGGGCGCCGGGCGCGCGAGGGACCGGCGGCCGGTGAGCCGTTCGAGCTGGCCGCGCGTGTGCGGCAGGAAGCGGGCCAGGGCGCCGAGCGGCACCCGGGCGCCGAGGCGGCGCAGGAGGGCCAGCTTCTTGTCGAGTGTGTCCCGGCCCTGGAGGCGGTTCAACGTGGCCAGGAGCAGGTCCGTCTGCTCGTCGTCGACGTCCCAGACGACGGCCTCGGCCTGGTGGTGGCCGAGCTTGCGGAGGGCCTCGCAGCGGTGGGCGCCGTTGATGATCTGAAAGAAGCCGGGCCGGTCGGGATGGCGGCGGACCACGAGCGGCTCGTAACAGCCCGTTCGCTCGATGTGGCGGAGGAGCTTGCTGAAAGTCGTCCGGCTCATTCGGTTGGCGTTGTCCGGATGCGGCACGAGCTTGGTCAGCGGGATGTGACGGATGTAGTTTCTCATAAAGATCTCCGTAGAAACTGCGGATTTCAGATTCCGGATTTCGGATTAGAGGCGAGCACCTTCTTCAATCCGCCAGCGCAAATCCGCACTCCGAAATCCGAGATGGATTGACCCAGAGGTAATAGGCCGGACGGTGTGTCAGCCTGCCGAGGACGTACCGCGTGCGCTCGATCCCGGGCGGCATCGTTCGGCGACGCCCATGGCTCCTCAGGAAACGTTGGACCCGGACTTCGAGGAAGTCCCCGGCGCACGGCGGCAAACGCGCCAGTTTCTCCTGAACGAGTGCAGGATCCACGAGGTCGTCCTCCTCGATTCCGACCAAGCTCAGGGCCTCGAGCGTCTCGACGTGGGCGGCGGGAATCCGCGGCGTGAACGCCTGGAGCCCGGCCCGCTCCAGAAAGGGGTTCACCAACGGCATGACGCCGAGCGCCTCCACGAACGGGACTTCCAGCCGCGGCATCGTCTCCCGGACCAGCCGGACGGCCAGGCCGATGCCGCGAAAACGCGGCGCCACGACAACCCGCGCGATGCACCGAACGTACCGATTGAGCAGCTCCAGCTCGGTCTGGCGATCCAGGCCGCAGAAGACGCCCTTCGTGGCGATGGTTCTCACCTCGACACGGGGACCCGGCAGCGCGTAGACCACGACACCCGCCGCATCGTGCCCCGGGCCGTCAAGCGGTCGCCGGGGCCGGAGGACGTAGACGGCTTTGACCGCCACCGGCCGCACCTGCCGATAGTGATACACCGCCAACCGGTCGTAGTCGCGCAGGTCGCCCGGCACGATCTCCAGCTCTTTATGGATGGAACAGGTATGCATTCTCACCTCCGGGTTGGGTAGATGACCTGGGCCGGACCGGTGCTGTCCTTGGCGATGACGACGTCGGGCGCCAGGTCGGGCAGGATATCGTCGCGGCAGGAGGCCGCCAGCAGCGTCGTCTGCGTCTGGCGGGCCCGTCGCTGGGCGTTGAACGCGACCGTAGCGGCGGTGACCCGGTCCAGCTCGCTGCAAAACTCATCGGCAAAGACGAACGATTTGCCGGCGGCCAGTGCCCGGGCCAGCCGGAAACGGTGCTTTTGGCCCGCGCTCAGCCGGTCGGGCCGGTTGAGCATGGTGAAGACATCACCCAGGCCCACGCCGTTGAGCAGGCGCAGGCTGGTGACGAGGTCGCCGGCGAAACAGTCGACGACGGCTTGGTCCTCCGGCAGCGGGATGGACGCCGCGTCGATCGCGTCCGCGGGAGGCACGCAACGCTGCAACTCGCGCAGGAGCACGCTTTTGCCCGAGCCGGAGGGGCCGGTGATGAAGACAATGTCGCCCGGGCGGATCTCGACGCGGCACGTGTGGACCGGGACGCCCTCCGTCAGCCGGTCGATCGTCAGGCCGAACATACGGCAGACACGCACCGCCGTCTCCTGGAGAGGACCCTGCCCGGGGAACTGTTTCTCGATGATGTACGTCGCCATGTTGGAACTCCCATCCGTTCTGTCGGGGGCCGGCGGCGCCGGCATGCCGGACAGCCGCATCCGTACTCGGCCATGTCACGCAGTCTTCGTCGCCCGCGCCAACCGGCGGGCCTTCTCCACGATCCGGCGGACGCGGTAATAGCCGAGCTGGTGGTCCCGGCTGATGCGTCTCAGGGAGACGCCGCGCACGAAGTGGTCCCGAACGACCGCCAGCTCGCGCCCGTCGAACAGGTGCGGGCACCGCTGGCACACGCGGTAGGTCTCATCCGACAGCCGGCGGATCAACCGGTGAATCCGCCGGCACACGCTCGAACGGTTCCGCCCCACCAGTTGGGCCAGTTGGTAGAAGGTGCTGCCCGCCTCCAGGTACATTCGGACCAGGGCCCGGTCCGCGCCGCAGAGCAGGTCCGCCCGTTCCCGCAACCATTCCATCGTGTCGCGCCGGGTCCCGATGCGCTCGAGCTCCGGATCGCCGATCCGGCCGGCCAGGACGTCAAGACTCCCCAACCGTTTCATTCTCCCATCTCCCGGAATGACGGCCGACCGTTGCCTGCGCGACGTGCCGCCCGTCGGGTTCCCATACAAACTGTCAACAACTCCGCTCTTTGTTGGTTATTGTCCAAGAAAACATGTGTATATTTTACCATATTCTGGCCGAGTGTCAACGGATTTTGTTGGATTTTAAGAAAAATATTTGTTCTGTGTGATAAGTGCAGCAACACCAAAGAGTTGCGGGGGCAGGAAATTACGGGTCGGCGTCACGCGGGTTGTCATCGTATGATATCAGGACTATGATTCGAGTGACGCAGGAATGGATCGATGGCCGTGCATGCGGAGACGGGCAATGGCTGCAAGAAGGAGTTGGCGACTGGGTGCGATCGTGATCCTGTGTCTGACCGGAGCGAGCTGCCGGGAACCCGAGCCCGCGCCGACGGAGCTCAGCGAACAGATGCAGGAGGATCTGAGGCTGGCCATCCCGAGGGTCGGCGGTCCGAGCGAGGAGTTCCTGGTCGCGAAGACGCCGGCGGAGATCGCGACGGCGGCGGAGAACGCGCTGGAGGATTCCGGAGTCCGGGTCGTGCGTAAGGACAGCGCCGCCCAGAGGTCCTGGCTGTTAGGCAAGTCCTTGGCCGATCGGAACGTGCTGGTGCAGGCTCTACCCGTCCACCCGGGGCGCTCCGCGGTTAGGGTTACGGTCGAAGGAGATGATGCACTGGCCCGTGAGCTGCTGCAGCGTCTCTCCGCCGACCTGGTACAAATGCTGTGAACACAGGAACTTACGAGAGGACTACGAAACGGTTTCTGTCGTGATAGCAATTATCGTGACGAGGCCGTCGCCGCCTGCGAAGCGG
>JALORE010000023.1 GCA_025459125.1 Planctomycetota bacterium
TTCTCCAGGCGGGCACTCGGTGAAAGGCGCGGGGTCTTCCCGCTGGCGGTGGTGAGCCCCCGAACGCGGAGCGTCCGACACAGTTGGTACGGGAAGGGCCGTTGGGCCTGGGGGAAGTCTTTGCCCCCGTCGGGGTCGCTGAAGAAGTACAGGCCGTCGTAGTCTTGCGGGTGGTTCGAGTCATCAACGAAGAGCCCATCGATGGTGACTTGACGCGGCATGAAGCAGGGATAGCCGAAATCGTGCATGCCGTCGTTGCTGGTGTATATCATCTGCGGTCGGCTGGTGCCTCCGCTGTTGGGGGTCCAGCGGCAGTTGCGAACGACGACATCGCCCTCCCAGGTGCTGCCATAATCGCTGCGAAAATTGATCAGGGAGCTGCCGTACAAGGTCGAATCCTCCACGGTCAGCAAACCGCGGCCGATGGCGTTGAGGCCCGCATAGCCGAGGGTGCAGCGGCGGATCGTATAGACGCCGGAGACCCCCATATGCGTATCCATCCGGGAGAGCGTGCAGTCTTCCAGCACGATGTTCTTGCAGAAGTTGGTGCCGATGACACCCCACCGCGTGCGATCGTTGATGTTCTCCATGCGACAGCCGATCATGGTGAAATTCACGACGCTGCTGGCGCTATAGTCGTAGGATCCCATGCTCACCGGCTTGCCCGCCGCGCCGATGGTTTTGTACGTCTTGTGGGCGGTGGCGAAGCAGTCGCGCAGCGTGACGTTGGCGCAGTCGCCGACACTGAGAAAGCCCGAATAGGGATGGCCCACTTCGGTCTCCCCGACGACGTAGTGAGTCAGACCCTCCACTTCCGTATTGGAACGGGTCACCCGGATATTCCTGGCCCAGTAGTTGTAGCCCACCTCCTGCTTCATCCGGTTTGCCACGGTCGTGAAGACGCCGCCGCGCAGGGCCAGCCGCTGGGCATCGATCGGATGGGCCTCCACGCGACTGACTGTGTCGTAGTCCCAATCGATGTCGCCCTCGATCGAGCCGTCCCGACGCAGGATGAAGCAGTCACGCTGGGATGTCCCCGCGTTCTGGTTGAGGCCGCGCCGGATATAGCGTTTGATTTTGTTGTTCGTCACCTGGACGTAACAGTCCTGCTGCGGCCGCACCTCCAATTGCTTCTGGTCCCGTGTCAAACGCTCGATCTTGATCTCCTCACGCCCCAGCAGTGAACGCACTTCGAACAAAGACCTCCTGTGATTCTCCGCTTCGGTATCGTCAATCACAAAACGCGAGGTGCCCCAGTCGGTATCGGTGGCGATGATCACGGTCAACGCCTGTTTGCCGAGATGGTAGGTCGCGTCCGGCCTGGTCTGAACGCGGAAGCCGCGGGCATTGGCGTATTCATGGGCTTGGCAGATCGCCGGCAGATCATCGTGGACCCCGTCGCCAACCGCACCGAAGGCTTCGTACGTGACAATCTCATCCTGAGAAGTCGCGCTGCCAGCCGGCAGCAGCAGTAACATGGGGACCTGGCCGCTGTGCCCGCGGAAGCCTCCGGCAACCACCGAAACGACCGCCCCATGGATTGCCATAATCAGAAGTGTAGAGACCCTCTTGCGGTGAGAAATCATAGGATTGCCTTTGTCAATTTCGGATCGTCCGGATTCCGACGGTAACCAAGCCGTCAACAATGCCTGTCTGCTGCGTGAACAACACTCAGCCGGGACTGGCTGCGTAAGGTCATATGCAATACGCCTGCACGCGACGCCAGCAACAATAATCAATCCCGGCCTCGATGGCAAGGCGTGCGGAATAGTTGGCGCGGTCGGTGCGTAACATGCTCCTGAATGAGGTCGCGGGGCTTGGGCAGCTTCGCGGGTGCGTGAGAAGCCCACAAGAACCCGCAGGCGTAGGTGGCATCGACAAGGCCGAAGACTCTGGCGATGGTCTTACGCAGGCTCAATCCCACCATCGCCAAGCTGCGCCCGGGGGCCCCAAACGTGATTCATCGCGTTTGGGACCCCTGGACGATGCCACCCGGGCAATTCTGACCTTCTCACACACCCTCCCAGGACTTCTGCGAATGGCCTTCAGCCTTTGATCGAGCTCTGAGGTAGTCGCTTAGAACGGCTTGGGCAGCGGCGTCTTGCGACCTGCCAGCCCTGCCACCTCTTCGGCACTCAAGGCCACATCGAAGATCCGGACCTCGTCGAGCATGCCGGCAAAGTCCCGGTCATTGTGCGTACGCCGCTGCCCGAGCGTGACCGGCACATCGGCCACCGTGCCGAAGACATCCGGGTCCGCCGACGCCTGGGTGTCGTTGCGGCCATCGACGTACAACGCCACCTGCGGATATTGCAGCGCAGCGCCCGGCGTGACCACCAGCGCCGCATGATGCCATTGGTCATCGGCCACCACGGTACCGGCCTGGAGGTTGCCGTTGCCATGCTCGATCCGCAGCCGGCCCTGGTAGAGGCGGAAGTCGACCCGCGTGCCGTTGGTGGCCCCGCCCCAGCAGACCATGGTGCGATCGTCCAGGGCCGTGCTCTTGACCCACAGACTGATCGTGAACGGATTGCCGCCGAGGATCCCTTGCCAGGTGTCAATCGTGACGTAATCGCCGGTGCCGTCACAGGAGACGGCCTGGCCGGTCTGGCCCGGGCCGAAGCTGGGGCCGCCTGCCGCGGTGCCGTGACGACCCTTCCCGGAGGCATCCTTGTAATCGCCGTCCAGAGGATAATAAGCCACCGGGCCCTGGGCCGGCGGGGCCGGCACGACATACTCCGGCACCCTGGGGTACAGGCAGAGGTCATCGACGTACACCGTGCCTTTGGCCCCGGGGCCCTCGATGCCGATCGTCAGAGAACGCACGCTCTTGACCTGACCGGCCTTCGACAGATCGATATTCCACACCTGCCAGGCAGGTCGCGCCAGATCTGCCGCCTCGCCATCGTAGAGAACCTTGGCGCCGTTGATCTTCGCATACAGTTGTCCCCCGTTGCCCGCGACGCCGTGGAACCACAGCGACAGGCTCTGGATGCCGTGGGCAGTCCAGTCCTGGGGGCTGGCGAACATCCGGGTGGCCTCGGAGATGGGCGCCAGCGTATTGTCGTAGGCCAGCGGCATCGACTGCTTGCCGCCGCGAACGATGGTCGTTTCGCTGAAGGTTCCGTTTACGGCCGTACTCAGGCCGACCGTGGACCCGCTGGATTTGAAGTTGTCGGCGAACCCGTCGATCCAGGTATCATAGATCGTGGTCTTGGCGGCCACATCGTCGTTGTAGCTCTCGAAGTCGTCGACCAGCGCAAAGGCGGCCGTCGTGAAACTCCAGACTTCCCCCGGATACGTGGTGGCATTGACTTCATCGACCCGCCAGTAATAGGTTGTGCCGAGGTTGAGAGCGCCGGGGGTGAAGCTGGGCTCGGTGACGGTCTGGGTGGGAGCAGTCCCCTGGGCCACCGCGTTCGGATCGGTGCCGAAATAGACCTGGTGCGAGGCTGTTCCGCGCCCCGGCCGCCAATTCAAGGCGGTGTCCACGCTGACCCCCGTGGCGGCGGTCGCCGGCTCCGGGCTGCGCCCCTGCACCGGGACGTACGTGAATCGGACCTCGGACAGGCCGACCGGGGGTGTTAGGCCGCCCCAGTTGGCCGAGATCGTCAGCCGGACAAACTTGGCGTCTGTGCCGCCGAACGTGACGGTCGTGTTGGCGGCGTAATTCGCCGCGCCCGGCGCCCGGGCGAATTCCGGCACGTTGGCCACCGGCGCCCATGTCGTGCCGTCCACGGACGTTTCGATCGTGACCTTCCTGGCCCCGAAGCCCAGGAAGGTCTCGACCACCTGGTTGGAGTTCCAGACCTGTAACTCATGCAGCTTGTAGACCTTGTCGAACTCGTACTGGATCCAGTTGGGCGGCGTACCGGCGCTGAGCCACATCGTGGTCTCCACCGTGCCGTGCAGATCCCCCGTCATTCCGGAGCCGTCGATGGTCTTGTTGGGGTCCATGCCTGCCTGGTAGCTGGAGGCCGTCGCGGCCACAGGCTGGATCGGATAGCCGTAGGGCTCGACCGTGAAGGACCAGACCTCGCCCTTGAAGATGGTGTTGTCCGGCGCCCGGTTCACCTCATCGATCCGCCAGTAGTAGGTTTGTCCGTACGCCAGCGGGCCGGCGGGGTCGTAGCTGGTCGCCGTGTGGCCCTGGCCGGCCAGCACACCTTTCGGGTCTGCCCGGCTGGCGCTCTGTACGTCCGCCAACGTTGCCCCCAGGTAAACGTCGTGAGTCGCGGCGTACTCGCCCGCGGTCCAGCTCAGAACCGCGTCGTTGGGCACATCCGTCGCGCCGTCCTTCGGACTGACGTTCACGGCCAGCGTCTTGTCGCCGTAGATGTCCTGGACCTCCTCCACCGTGACGGCGTGGTCGTAGATGCGCACATCGTCAATCAGGCCGCCGTAGAAGTCGCCCGTGACCGTGTTGCCGAAGACACCACCGTTATTCCGCGCGCCGAGGCCCGCCGCGTTGCTGTGGTTCGGCACCGATGTGAAGGTTGCCGTGGCGGAGCCCACCTCGACACCGTTGAGGTACAGCTTCACGACGCCGTTGTTGTAAGAGAGCACCACGTGCGCCCAGCCGGTGCCGGCCAGAGGGGCCGACAGGATGGCCGCGACATTACTGGCGCGCACGCTCGTTTCCAGCAGGCCGTTGTTGATACGGATGCCGACCCCATTATTCTGGCCGCCTTCGTCAAAGATGATCTGCGTGCCGCTCGTCGTGTTCGGCTTGAACCAGAGCATGATCGTCTTGGCCGTAAACGTGGCGATCATGAGGCCGGAATTCGGCAGGCCGGCGTAGTCATCCGTGCCGTCGCACCGCAGGGACGCACTGCCTTCCCGGCACTCCGTGGAGTAGGTCGCCCCGCCGTTGAGGGTCCAGTGCAGGGCCCCCACCTGATCGTTCGGGCTGTTGTTGAACGGCCAATGCGCCACCAGGGCCGCGGAGGCGGTGCCGGCCAGCACCACGAGATACGACGTCAGGAACAACACCTTCTTACTCATCATGGTCCTCCTTCGTGAACAGTTGTCAAACCTGTGTTGCCAACGGTCCAAACGCAGGATGCCGTAGCGAAGCGCGATCGCTTCGACTGAGACGGTCTGCGTTTACTCTCGGGAGCTACGTACCGGGGTTTCGGCGGAGCCCGCCGCAACTGGCGGCCTTGCAGGTCGTCAACCGGCTGACGCACATGACCCCGGCCTCCTGGCTCAAGATGCTGCAAAGATCGGACAAGCGGGCGAGTGAGACGTGCCCACTACGAGTCACCCCTATCATATCAGATCGGCGGTCCCGGGCCAAGACTGATTTCGCCTCCAGACCGGCCCATCTGCAGATGCGCGTCTCATTAACAGGACATGCGGGCTAAGCCCTTTCTACACGAGACTTCATCATCACATCTCGAATTAGCCATTATTCGACACCGCCACGCAGCCGGCACTGCCGCCGGCGGTCCTGTTCCAAGCGGCGTTCGGTGCGGCGACAGGCTGGCGAAACGGCGGTGCAGCCCACGCCCAAATGCAGCGCGATCTGCCCCCCGCGAAACCAGCCCTCCCGCCACCATATGCCCGAAGAAAAGAGGCGGTTCACGGGGAGAACGGGGTCAAGTGTTGATTATTGACTATTCAGTTGTTTCTTAACAGAATCCTGAATGGGGTCGCGGGGCGTCGGCGGCCTACGGCCGCGACACCGCCGGCCGGCTGTTATGTCTGGGGGACATTCGGGACCGTGGCCCAGTTTGCCGTTGCCGCGGGTTGTATCGAGGTTTTCGTGCCGGTTCGAACGGGCGGGGATGGGGAGACGGCTGGCTCCGGCCGGGCTCGCGGGCGGGACGGGGCCCCACCGCGTTTGGGGTCGCGTCCGGTCAGAGCGCCAATCAGAGCGCCAACGGCGAGCGGGCAAGGGTCAAAAACCGCGTTTTCGGTGGCGTCAGCCCGGATTGTCAGGTCAGAGCGCCATGTATCAAGATTTGGCGCTCTGAGTCTTTCGCGCAAAAACGCCCGTCAGGAGGGAGAAGGGTTCCGCCATGGAAACAAGCGGGGAGGCGAATCAGCGGGCTCATCCGGTTTGCGTGTAATTCGCTGGGAAGGAGGTGCGGTGGGGAAGATCACACGTGCCCGGAAGCAGAAGAGACCAGAAAGAAGTTCGATGTTTGAAGTGTGAAGGCACATGCCTCCGCGCCTCTTTAAATCACACAGCAAAGATCAACCATCACACTTCATACTATGGGCCGTCTCAGGGGAAGTCTGAAGTTTGAAGAGCACTTCACACGTTACGCTTCCAGCTTCCTCCAAAGGTGTTCGGCCCATGATCCGTCTCCGGAGAACGTGGAGCGTGATTGCCGGCCCTGCTCGTCCGACGCGTCCGATGGCTAGGGTTTTCTGGCCAGCTTCGTGTGCAGCATGGCGGCGAGTTCCTTGATGGTCTGGGCGTACTCGCGTCGGCCCGCGAGGTTCTGGTTCTCCTGTGGATCGCTGCGATGGTCGTACAGCTCATAGACGCTGGGCGCACCCTTTTTCGTCCATTCCACGAAACGCCAGCGGTCCGTGCGCAGGGCCACGCCCTGGTAGCCACCCTTGGGGTACCAACTGCAGCCGGAGGTCTTGATGGAGCCTTGCGGATCATCCAGCAGCGGCCGGAAGCTCTGGCCTTCGGTGCCCACGGGCGCCGGCAACCGGCAGATCTCGGCCAGCGACGGATAGATGTCCACGAATTCGACAAGAGCATCGCACTTGGCGCCCCGACTCTTCTGGCCGGGCACCGCCACGATCAGCGGCGCGCGGGTGGCTCCTTCATAATTGTTGTGCTTGCCGCCCCACCAGCCGTGCTCGCCCATGTAGTAACCGTGGTCGCCCCAGAGAATGACGAGCGTATTGGGTTCCAGGCCGGTCTCGGCGAGCACATCGAGCAGCCGGCCTACCTGGGCATCGACGTAGCTGACGGCGGCCAGGTAACCATGCAGACACTGGCGTCCAAACTCCGGCGTGATCTTGCGGTCCCCGGGCACATTGCCGTACCAGTAGAAATCATCACCGGAGCGGGCGGCGAAGTTCGGCGCCTCCTTCGGCGCGTACTGATTGCCCGGCAGGCGGATGTCCTGCGGGTTGTAGAGGTCCCAGTACTTCTTGGGCGCGACCCACGGCACGTGCGGATTGAGGAAGCCGACGCCCAGGAAGAACGGTTGTTCCGGTTTTCGCGCCAGCTCGCGCAGCGCCGCCACGGCCTGGCTCCCGATGTCGCCGTCTGCCAATTCGTTGTCCGGGACCTCCGGCGCCTCGAACGCCGGCCCGGCGTAGAAGGCCATGCCCTGGCCCTTGGCGGGGATGGTCTTTCCCGCGGCCTTCATCTCGTCGCGGTACTTCCGTACAGCCGCTTCCCCTGCCGGCCCCCGGCGCGGCTTCTTCGGCTGCCACGACGGCACGCTCCACGACGCCGGATCGTCGATACCGACGTGATAGACTTTGCCCAGGCTGCGGGTGAAATAGCCATTGTTCTTGAAGTGCTGCGGCAGCGTGACGATGTCGGGCATCGTCTCCCGCAGGGCCGGGCCGATCGAGAGAACCCGCGTCGTCGCCGGATACCGCCCGCTCAGCAGCGAGATCCGCGAGGGACTGCACAGCGCCTGCTGGCAGTAGGCCCGCGTGAAGACCGTACCGCGGGCCGCCAGCAAGTCGATATTCGGCGACTTCACCATCGTATCGCCGTAACAGCCCAACTGCGGCCGCAGATCGTCCACCGCGATAAACAGAACGTTGAGACGCTTGCCGGGCATCCCGGACGCCGATGCCCCCCAAGCCGGCCCCGCCATGCTCACGGCCGCCGCCCCGGCACCCGCCACTCGTCGCAAGAACGCTCTTCTGCCGATCATGCCATCCATCGCTCGTCCTTCCGTATTGCGCAGGCACCCATAAGGCCAGGGACGCATTGGCCCTGACTGGACGTGTATGCTATCTCTCCGTCCGCGCGGATTCAACCTCTCTCTGCCGTAGACAGGGATCGTGGGCATACGACAGGAACGCAGCGGGTGGCGTCGTCAAGCCCGCCAGGGCTTGGCGATGGCAGGCTGCGGACGACGAACCACCCCCAAGCTGCGCTTGAGGGTGCCACCCGGAGACTTCGGACTTGCCACGATGCTGTTGCACACGCAGGATTGCGGGTTCGTAGTGACGCCGGCAGGCGTTCTCTTCGTAGGGCGAGCGTCCCCGCTCGCCTGAAGTAGCACGGGCAGCTTGCCCGTGAGGGGGTTCCTCAAACGCCTTTGTTCGCGTTTTGGGGGACCCAGTAGCATGGGCGCGAGCGTCCAGGATTGTCCGAGGTATCCACGGGCAAGATGCCCGTGCTACTGACGGGCGAGACGCCCATGCTACGACGTCGTGCGGGGACGCACGACCTACGAAGAGCGGGCATGTGATCGGGAGGAGGTCGTTATTTGCCTGCGAGGGTCGCGGGCGCCAGCTGCACTCGCCCCCAGCCAAGCAGTGTGCCGGTGGCGCCGGCGAGGCGAACCTGGGCGATCTCGTAGTTGGCGAAGGCCTGGATACGTCCCAACTGGGCCTGGGCCAGATCCGTGGCGGCGCGCAACACTTCCGTGCTCGTACGCCGGCCCAGTTGGAACTGCAATTGCTCGACCCGGTAGCTGCGGTAAGCCATAGTCACGCCCTGCTCGGCCGCCAGGATCTGCCGCCAGTTTTGTTCCAGGCCATTGACGGCGTCATACACCTCCTGGCGGATGCGCTGCCGCTGTTGTTCGCGGTTCAACTCGGTTTGCATGCGATCGAAACGAGCCTGCCGCAACCGCGCCGCGGCCGCCCGGTTGCCGAGCGGGATCTCGGCCGACAGGACCACCTGGTGATCCTGCGCCGGATCACGGAAGAGGTTCTCCAAGGCCCGGCCGGTATCCCGCGCCTCCCCGCCGGCGGCGTACGCGTATTCGAGCTCCAGCACCGGCAGCAGATCGTTGCGGGCCTGGGCGATCCGGATATCGCCGATGGCGAGACGGTATTCCAGCTCGACCATCTCCATCCGGTTCTCCAAGGCCGCGGCTACCAGGACCTCCGGGTCCAGATCGAGACCCTTGGGGTCGGGGTGCGTCACGGTATTGATATCCACCGGCGCGTGCAGCGGCAGGTCCGGCCGGTTCATGATGCGCTTGAGGTCCCGCTCCAAGTCGCGGACGTTGGTCTCGGCGGCAATCATGGCCCCGAGCCGGCCCGACAGACCGGCTTCGGCCCGCACAATTTCGTTCTTCGGCGCCGACCCCGCCTCCACCTTGAGCCGGGCATACTCCAACTGGTTCTGGGCCAGCTTGTACTGCTCGCGGCTGACGTCGAGGTCCCGCCGGGCCGCATAGAGCCGCCAGTAGGCAACGTCGGTGCCGCCGAGGATGAAGATCGCCTGGGCCTTCGTGACGGCGTCCACGAATCCCTGGTTGTACAAGGCGACCTGGATGGAGTAGCTGTTGAGGCGTGTACCGGCGTCGCGGAGCAGCGACTGGACGACCCGAACACTAGCGGCGGCGCTTGCGACGCCGCCCCCCGCGTTCACCGGCAGGCTGGCCGTCACGCTGCCGCCGGTCTGCAAAGGCGTGGTGACGCTCGCGTCGAAGGAGCGGCTGGACCGGCCGCCGCCTCCGTCCAGGTCCGTCCGGCCATAGCCGGCCGACGTCCGGAAGACCGACTCGAACCTGGCCCGCTCAATGTCGACATTCTCCCGGGCCACGGCCGGCTCGATCAACTGGACCTTGAGCTCCAGGTTGTTGGCCAGCGCCGCCGCCCGCACCTCCTCCAGGGAGAGATTCAAGACAGCCCGGGGCTGATTCGGTTCCGTGATTCCCTTCGCCGCCTCCTGGGTGGCTTGCTCGATGGAAATCGGCGGCGATTGGGACTGATCCGTGAGCCGGACACTCTCGATCTGCCCTGTCTTGGCCGCCAGCGTCTCCAGCTCCGGCGTCATGCGCACCTTCGGGGCCCCACAGCCCATCAGCCCCAGCACCAGGACCATGCCTCCCGCCCACTGTGCCAGACGCCGGAGATCGGAATACCTGTCATCATCGTATTTCACAGGAGCACCTCATTCATATACGGCATGGGTGAGCAAACAACATGCCAGACGGGCCCGTTTCATCCGGCCTGGGGAGGGCAGGAAACGCCCTCGTTTCAGCCCACGGGGGCTGATTCCGTGTCCGTTTTTGGAACCGGCGCGCCCAAATCCGGACGCACCGGATGAGCCGATGCGCCGGGGCAGAAACCCGTGGCGGTTTGGGCCAAGACACCCAACGGCACCAGTTCCACTACTGTGTCCAGCCTGAAATGACGGTCGGCAGCGACAAGGCCGGAGGCCTTGCGCAGGTCGTGCCGCTGGCGGAGGGGCAAACCATCGGCAAGCTGGCGCTTGCCGCTGCCACCCGGCGGGCCGGGGCATGGAGCGCCACGGGCCCCACTACTGCTCCCACCTGAAGCGGTGAGATCCTCCGCATGGGCTGAAGCCCATCCTACAATCTACAGTCAGGACGGAGCCCTACGGCTCTTGCAGCCGGTAGTTGCACCAGGTGGGAATGTCCCGTGTGAAGTCGAGCGTGCCGCCGCCCCGGGTCATGAAGACGCCCGGCGTGACCTCCTGGAGTTTCTCGTCGACGGATCGAAAGCTCGCCACCTGCTCGAAGAACTTCGATTCCGTCACGCACAGAAACCCGTCGTGCTCGCGGACCTGGATGCGCGGCGTGAACTCCTCGCGGCCCCGCAGGATGACCAGCACGTGCGCCCACCATTCGAGCGAGTACTCGCTGAACCGAAGATTGTGAGTCCCGCAGTACGGCCGCCAGCGGCGGTCGTAGGGCGTCGGCTGGTGCCCGGACCAGCCCCACCAGGCGCCCAGGCCGCTACGGCCGTCCGGTAGAGGCCGTGGAAACCGTTTCTCGACCAGCCGGCCCTGGACCAGTTTGTCCGTCAGCGTCAGGCCGAGCTCGGTGAGGACGGGGTTCGGCAGCTTGTTCGTCAGCACCACCGCGCCGAGGCCATATTCGGGATACCAGTGCATCAGCGACAGGAAACCGAATCCCCAGCCGTCGTGCCAGAGCATCTGCTCGGTCCTTGCGGGCGCGCGTCGGTCCACGTAGACCCCCATGCCGTAGTGAACGTTGGGCTCCGTCTTGGCGATCCCGACCGGCGTGTGGATGGCGTCGATCAAGGCCCCGTCCAGCACGTTCCGGCCGTCGAGCGTGCCCCGGTTGATGTGCAGTTGGACCAGGCGGGCCATGTCCCGGGCCGAGCTATAGACCCCGGCGGCCCCGAGAGCCGGGAAGGCAGAGGGCAGCTTCGCAATCCCCGTCATCTGCCCGATTGCCCGCTGGGAGTCCTTCAGGATGGCGCGGGAATCGGCCGTACTGTGCGACATTCCCAGTGGCGTGAAGAGCTTGCGGGCCAGGTACTGCTCATACGGCTGGCCCGAGACCACCTGGACGATGTACGCAGCCAGATCCGATGCAGCGCTGCTGTGATAGAAGCTGCTGCCCACGGGACACACCAGCCAACTGCCCCAGAGGCTCTTGACATGCTTCTCGAACGAGGCGGTCGAGGCCGGCTCGAAGTAGTTGCCTACCGGGACCTCGATGGGAAGTCCGGCCGTGTAGTTGAGCAGGCGCCGCAGGGTGATCTTGCGTTCCGGGTGGTCTTCATAGCGGCTGCGGATCGTGAAACCCGGCAGATAGGTGGTAACAGGCTCATCCAGCTTCACCAGTCCATCCTGGACCGCCAGCATGACGGCCGTCGCGGTAAGCAGCTTGGTCAGGCCGCAGAGCATGAAGGGCGTGTCCGGCGTGACCGCCGGCTTCTTCTTGCCGCCGGAATATCCGAATCCTTCCGTCCAGACGATCCCCTTATCATCGACGAGTGCCAGCGCCGCACCGGGGATATTGCCCCGGTCCATAATCTCGGGCACCGTGGCACGGAACTCGTCGATGACCGCCTCGATCTTCGGGTCCAGGTCCGGTCTCTTGTAGCACCCTGTCTGGGGAATCGCGGCCTGCACCGGCCCACCGAAGCCCACCAGAAGTCCCGTCCAGACTGCGACGTCCAGTACCCATCTCATCGGACACGTCCAGGGCTGGTGCCAAGCACGCGTGGACGGACGCCCAGCGACAAAGCCGGACGAAGGGCCCGCCCGACGTCTCTCATCCCGCCGGGCCGGGCCCCGGGACTTGCAGTCGCGATTTCTCATCGCGCCATCATCCCACTATTCACACCGAAGTGCAACCATGGGATCGATCCGCGCCGCCCGGCGAGCGGGAATATAGCATGCCCCGCAGCCGGCGCCGAAGAGCGTTGTCAGCACCACCGCCAGCATGACGGGATCGGCCGGGCCGGTCTTGTACAACAGACTGGCAACGATTCGACTCATCGCGAAACCGCCAAACAGACCCAATCCGGCCCCCGCCAGAATCAGCCGTCCTCCCTGATGCAGGACGGTCCGCAAGATCTGCTCGCGCGTGGCGCCCAGGGCCAGCCGGACGCCGATCTCATGAGTCCGCCGCGCCACGCTGTATTGGAGCAGGCCGTAGAGTCCCAGGGCCGCCACCACCAGAGCGATCTGGGCAAACGCACCTACCAGGACGATGGCGAAGCGCCGGGGAGCCAGCAACGGGGAGAGGATCTCCTCAACGGTCCTTATAGGAGAGATCTTCACGTCCCTGTCCAAATCCAGGATCAGGGCCCGCAGCAAAGGAGCCACCCGCAACGGGTTGCCGTCGGTCTTGACGACCACGTCGACGCACGGCAGGCAGTAGTCTTCGGTCAGGGGCCAGTAGACGGCCACCAGGTCCGGGTTCAGCTCGCGGTAGTCCTTGAGAGTGCTCACCACGCCCAGGACCGGTCCCCGATCCCAACCGCCCAAGGTAACTTGCCGCCCAATCGGGTCCTGCCCGGAGAAGTGTCGGCGGGCCAGAAGTTCATCGATAAGGACACCCTGTTTGGTTCCCTGCATGTCCTGCTCGGCAAAACCGCGGCCTTGGAGAATCCGCATCCCGAGTGTCGAGAGAAAGCTCGGACTAACGATCTGGATGCGCGCCCATGTGTTTCGCTCCGGATCGGGGGGCCGTCCGTCAATGGTCAAGACCGTGCGGGCCGAGCGCGAGTCGAGGCGCAGGCACGGCGAAATCGCCGCGGCCGAACGAACGTGCGGCAGGGCCTGTACGCGCTGCAGGAGTTGTCTGACGAACAGCGACGCCTGGGGCCCCCCGCGGGGCCCCTCGGGGTATCTGGCGAGGGGAAGTTCGACCGGCATGACCGCGACGTTCTTCGGCACAAAGCCCAGGTCCTCCCTCTGCAACAGGACCAGGCTCTGAACCAACATCCCGATGCCCACCAGCAAAGTCAGCGCGATGGCAATCTGCACGACCACCAGGCCATGGCACAGGCGCCGCCAGGCGCGATCGATCACCGGGCCCGACGACTCGTCTCTCAAAGTCCGGACCGGACGTACCGCGCCGGCTCTCCAAGCCGGCAGCAGACCGAAAACCAACGCCACGGTCAGGGACAGTCCGAGTGTGAAACAGAGCACGGTCCCATCGATCCGCGTCGCGCCGACGTGCGAGACATCCGCGGGGCAAACCGCCACGATTCCTTTGATGATCCAAACGGCGGCCAGAATACCCAACGCCCCGGCCGTCAGACTCAGCATGAGGCTTTCCGTCAGCAACTGGGCCAGGATACGGCCCCGGGAGGCGCCCAGCGTCACGCGGGTGGCCATTTCTTGCCGGCGCGCGTCCGTCTGCACCAGGAAAAGGCCGGCCACGTTCATACAGGTGATCAGGAGCACCAGCGCCACCGCACCCCACATGGGGTACAGCAGCTTTCGCTCGGACCCCAGCTGGAGATCCCGCAGACGTTCGACGGTGACCTGGTAGCCGGTATAGGCCGGCGGGTCTGCCTGGGCCAGTTGTTGCTGCAGGACAGCCATATCGGCCCGCGCGCGCTCCAGACTCGCCCCGCGTTTCAGGCGGGCCCATACGACGAGGCGTTCTGCCGTTCGTGTGGGGTCGAGAACGAGGGGCACCCATAAGGCGATCTCCGCTTCCCCGGACGATTCGCGAAAACCGGCGGGCATCACTCCGACCACCGTGTAATTCTCAGCATCGGCGGTAATGCTCTGGCCGATCGCTCGGGCATCACACCCCAGATGGTCGCGCCAGAAGGCATGACTGGCCACCACCACGTGTCGGCGCTCCGGCTGCTCTTCTCCCGGCAAGAATCCCCGGCCGAGCTGGGGCAGCACACCCACCAGAGAGAAGAAACAGGGCGATACCGCCTTGGTCGAAACTTGAAATGGTTCTCCCAGTCCGGTGAGGCTCATCCGGCGCCCGGCCTGGCCGGCCATATGACCGAACACGTGGTTGTGCTCACGCCAGTGGATAAACGTCCGGTAGGAAAGATCTCGGAACCGCGGCGGGTCGTTCTTGCGCTCCTCGACTTCGACAATCCTGCCCGGGTCGTGGTAAGGCAGTGCTTCCAGCACCACGGTATTGACGACACTGAAGACCGCCGTGTTCGCGCCGATGCCGATCGATAGAATCGCCACGACCACCAGGGCAAAGCCGGGATTCCGCGCCAGCAGCCGCAAGCCGTAACGCACATCCCGCCACAGCGTTCTCATCGACCTTTCCTATTCGTGTCGCAGCGCCGCCATGGGATCGATCCTGGCAGCCCGATAGGCCGGCACGGAGCAGGCCAGCAGCGCGACCATACCCAGCAGCAAAGCAGTCAAGACAAACGTCACGGGGTCGGTGGGTGTCGTTTCGAAAAGCTGGCTGCGCAGAACCCGCGTCAGGGCCCATGCGACCGCCAGGCCGGCGCCCATACCCACCGCCGCCAGGATCATGCCTTCCCGCAGCACCAGGGCCAGCACATGCCCGCGCCGGGCTCCCAGAGCCATCCGGATTCCGATCTCCTGCACCCGGCGGGTCACGCTGTAGGCGGTCACGGCGTACAGGCCCACCAGCGCCAGGACCGTGGCCAGAGCGCCGAAGAGACTCGCCAGAAAGCCAACCAGCCGCTCGCCGGCCAGGATTCGGTCCAACCGATCGCCCATCGTCATCATGTCCACGACGGGAATGCTGGCATCCAGTTGGCGCACGTGCGCACGGATGGCGTGAAAGACCTGCGCGGAGGCCAGGCTCGTCCGCACGTAGATGGCCATGCTGGACAGGCCGATCTGTGGATAGGGCACAAACACCTGCGGCTCAGCCGCCCGGCGGGGCCCGGCGGGCCGGGCATCCCCCACCACGCCGACGATTTCCCGGTCCGGCTGGGCATCGGCACTCCAGCGAAAACCCACCTGGTATCCCAGGGGATTGCGACCGTCGAAGAACCACTGCACGAAGGCCTCATTGACGAGCAGCACCTGTCGCGCCCCGGGCAACTCGTCCTGCGCGGTGAAATCGCGGCCCAGTTTCAAGGACATGCCCAGAACCTGGCGGTAATCGCGTGAGATGGTGTCACAGTAGGCGCGGACGTCCTCACCCTCCCGGGGCTGGTATCCTTCGACCACAATCCCATTGACCAGGCGTGAGCTTCCCAGCAGCGACGTCTGCGCCAGGGCCACCGACTCAACGCCCGGTACCGACTGTAGTTGCGTCCGCAGGCGCTGCCAGAAAGCAGAAGTGCGCTGCCCGTCGTACCCGCTCAGCCCCGGATTCACGTGGAACGAGACCAGATTGGTGGTCCGAAAGCCGGGATCGACACGGTACAGTGCCACGAGGCTGCGCAGGAGCAACCCGGAGCCGATCAACAGGACCAACGACAGTCCCACCTGCAACGCGACCAGGGCCTGCCGCAGACGCGTGCCGGAACCTCCGACCACCGCGGCGGCCTGGTCCTTGAGGGTACCGACCAGATCGACTCGTGTCGCCCACCAGGCCGGAAACAGGCCAAACAAGAGGGCCGCCGCCGCCGACACTGCAAGGTTGAAGGCCAGCATACGTCCGTTGAGGGCAGGAGACAGCGCCGCTTTCAACGGCCCCGAGGCGAACAACAGAATGCCATGGGTCGTCCAGAAGGCAATCGCCAAAGCTGCCAGTCCTCCCCCGGCCGCCAAGAGCAGGCTCTCCGCCAGCACCTGACGGAAGATCCGCCCGCGCCCGGCTCCCAGCGCCAGCCGGACTGTGATCTCCTTCTGGCGGCTCATGGCACGCGCGATGAGCAGGCTCGAGGCGCTCGCGCACGCGGCCACCAGGACCAGGGCAGCCAGTCCCATGAGCAGATGGAGCGTGGGCCTCAGGTTGGAGGACAGATCCGAGGCGCCCCGGCCCGCCGGGAGCAGCAGCGTCCGTGATTGAAGAAACTGCTCGCGATCCGGCGCCGGCACATCCGCGAATTCGGGGCTCTGGGCCTCCCCCTCGATGAGCTGCCGATAGCGGGCCTGGACCGCCGCGGCCGCCTGCGCCAGGGAAAGACCCGGTGGTAGTCGGCCAAAGACCTGCACCCACCGATTCTTGCGGTCGTCCAGTGAACGCCAGGACGGGGTGATCTGCTTCTTCATGGTGACGGGGAGGAACACCTTGGGCCGGGCATCCAGGCTGACCCCGCGGAAATTCGCCGCGGCCACCCCGACGACGACCGTGGGCACACCATTGACGAGCAGCGTGCGGCCGAGGACGGCCCGGTCCCCGCCAAAGCGGTTCTGCCAGAACTCATGGCTCAAGACAGCCACCGGCTGGGCGTCCGAGACCGCCTCATCGGCGGCGATGAACGTGCGCCCCAGGACCGGCCGGACCCCGAGTACCTCAAAGTAGCTCGCCGAGACCAGCTCGATTTCGATGCGTTCGGCCCCCCGGCCGTCATCCACGGCCGCGGTTTCGCCCCGCCGGCAGAAAACCCCCTCGAACAAGGCCGTGCTCGCCTGGAAGTCCTGGAACATGGGATAGGAAAGTGTGGTGCTGCCCCACGCGGTACCGATGGACCGCCCCTGGGTCCGCACCAGGACCAGGGCCCCCGGATCCCGGACAGGCAGTGAACGCAGGAGGACCTGCTCAAAGATGGTGAAGATCCCGGTGTTGGCCCCGATCCCCAGCGCGAGTGTCAACACCACCGCGGCGGTGAAACCGGGCCGCCGGCCCAGACTGCAAAGCCCATACCGTATGTCGTGCCAGAACGTCCTCATCGGATAGCTCCCGCTCACAGTTGTCAGTTGGCAGTTCCCAGTGCCTCCGGCCTTCGCGATCTTGCCGGCAACTGTCAACTGATAACTCATGCCTTCTGCATCCACCCGTCGCGGAGCTTGATGATCCGCTTGCTGTAGGCGGCATACTTGTCGTTGTGAGTGACCTGGATGATGGTGGTACCCTCGCGGTTGAGCTTCTTGAACAGGTCCATGATCGCTTCGCCCTGGCTGGAGTGCAGGTTGCCGGTCGGCTCGTCCGCCAAGAGGAGCTTGGGGTTGGCGATGACCGCCCGCGCGACGCCGACCAACTGCTGCTGGCCGCCGGAGAGCTGGCTGGGGAACAGGTCCTTCTTGCCCACGATGCCGAAGCGGTCCAGCGTGTCGCAAACCATCGAGGCCCGCTCGGAACCCTTGATGTTCCGGTAGGATAGCGGCACATCCAGGTTCTCATAGACCGTCAGAGTGTCGAGCAGGTTGAAGTTCTGGAACACAAAGCCGATGTACTGCTTGTTCAGGGCCAGACGCTCCTTGGGCTTGAGGGTGTGGACCGCGTGGTCGTAGAGGTAGTACTCCCCTTCCCAGTCGCCGTCGAGCATGCCGAGGATGTTGAGCAGCGTGGTTTTGCCCGCCGCCGAGGGTCCCATGAAGGTGACGAAGTCGCCCTCCTCGATGTCCAGGTTGATCTGCCGCAGGACGTAATTCTTGCCCGCCCGCGTTTCGTAGCATTTCTCGATGTTTCTCAGTCGAATCATAGTACAGTTCCCGGTCTCCAGTTCTCAATTGTAGGGTGGGCTGTGCCCACCGATCACGTCACATACGCGCCAGGCATGGTGGGCCCAGCCCACCCTACGAGATCCTCTCCACTCATCATTCCAACATTCCGTACTCCATTATCCCAATCTTACTCGTATCTCAACGCCACCATCGGATCGAATTGAGTTGCCTTTCTGGCCGGGAGATAACAGGCCAGCGTGGCGGCTGCCACGAGCAAGGCGCCGACAAAGAAGAACACCCTGGGATCGCTGGCGGAAATGCCGAACAGCAGGCCCGACAAGACCCGGTGCAACGTCAGCGACACCAGCCATCCGAGCCCGATTCCCACGAGCACCGGCCGGAGTCCTTGTTTCAAGATGAGGGTGAAGAGCCCCAAGGGACTTGCTCCCAAGGCCATGCGGATGCCGAGCTCGCGCCGGCGGTCCCCCACCGTGCAAGAGACGACGCCGAACACACCCACCAGGACGAGAATCAGCGCCAGAGCGGCGAACACACCCATCAGCCGCGCCTGATAACACCGGCCGGCAACCGATTCCTCCAGACGGTCATCCATCGTTTCGATATTGGCCAGGGCAAGATCGGGATCCAGGGAGCGAAGCTCAGCCCGGATGTGATGCACGACCACCTCCGGCGTCGCACGGGTCTTGACGACGACGAACATGCCCCGCATGGTGTGGGTGGGCAGGTGCTTCTGTGTGTACGGCACGTAGAAGGCCGGTTCGCTCGGGGCATCCTGTCCATGACTCTTAACGTCGGCGACAACCCCCACGATCGTCATCCAGGGCAGCCATGGGCCGGGGCCCAGCTTGATTTGCCGCCCGATCACGTCCGCCCCGCCCCAGAACTGCCGAGCCAGCGCCTGGCTGACAATCGCCACGGGGGCCCCGTTCTCATCCGTCGGCTGGAAGGATCGACCCGCCAGCAGGCGGATCCCCATGAGCCGAAAATAGTCCAGGCTGACCATGGTATAGTCCCCCCGCATGAGCCCTTGGTCCGCCAGAGATTGTTCCGAGTCCATGCCCGCCATCGTGAACGGACGCAGGAAGTGAATCTCGCTCAGGGGCAGCGAGTTCACCAGGCCGGCGCCGGCAACACCCGGAAGCGCCGCCAGGCGCTCGAACAGCCGACGATAGAAGCCGCGACATGCGTCATCGTCGGACAGCGTCCCCGGCGGCAGCACGACCCGCGCGCTCAACAGGTGAGCCGGAGAGAAGCCGGGATCGATCCGCATGACGTTGCGGAAACTGCTCCCGAGGAGGCTCGCCCCGATCAGCAGCACGGTCGCCACGATGGCCTGGGCGGCCACCAACCACGGTCGCGAGCGGCGCCCCGTGAGACCTCCGTCGCGCTCGTGGCTCTTGAGGACCACATTCCTGGTCGGGCCGCCTCGGAGGAAATGAAGCAAGGGCAGGACCGGTACGCCGGCACCCAGCACGAGCGACAGCACGAAACCATAGCCCATGACGGCGCCGTCCAAGCGGATCTCGTCGGCCCGGGGCAATCCGTACGGCGCCGACACGCGGAGAAGCTGGATACACCAGTAGGCCAGAGCCAATCCCAGCGAGGCGGCCAGCAACGACATGACGCTGCACTCCGCCAGCCATTGCCGGACGATGCGCCCCACACCGGCGCCCACGGCCATGCGCGTGGCAAATTCCTGGCGCCGCGCGAGAAGTCGGGAGATCTGGAGATTGACCAGATTGGCCGTACCGATCAGGGTTACACAACTGACCGCGCCGAACAGGATCCACAAGACTCGGCCCGCCGGCCCGACGCATTCCTCGAGCAGGGCCGCGGCCGTGAAGGTCACGCGGGCGGTCTGGGGTAGGGCGTAGACCGCCTGGTATCCCTGCGCCGCACGCTGGAGGTGTTCCTGTAATCGGTACGGGGACACGCCCGAATCCAACCGCCCGACCACACAGACCAGGCGATTGTCCGTTTCCTGGGTTTCCTCGGCCGTCAACACCAGGGGCGTCCAGTAGGTCGTGTGACGGTAGGGAAACGAGAAGTCCGCCGGCATCACACCGCACACGACGGCCGCACTGCCATCGAGAAGGACGCTCTGGCCGACAATATCTTCGCGGCCTCCGAAGGGGCCACGCCAAAGCTGATGGCTGATGAGCACGACCGCAGGCGGCCCCGCGGAATACTCCTCCTGCGAAAACGCCCGGCCGAGGGACGGGGAGATCCCGAACGTGTCGAAGAATCCCTGGCTGACGCGTGTGCCGAAGGCCCGCAGGGGTACGCCCAGACCCGACAGATTCTTGATCTCATCGGAGTACCCGGCCACACTCGTGAAGGCCTTACATTCCGCCGCCAGCGTCAGATACTCCCGCGCTGTCAGAGAGGGATCGGGCCGGTTCATCTCCGGGGAATGCACCTTCACCTGCATCAACCGACCGGATTGCGGATAGGGCAACGGCTTCAATGCCACGCGGTACAGCACACCGAACACGGCGGCGTTGACGGCCACCCCCAGCGCGAGGGTCAGCACGGTCATCAGAGTGAAACCCGGGTTCTGCCGCATTTGCCGCAGCGCGTACTTGACATCGCTGATGACCGTCGTCATGGCATCACTCCAGTTTGTAGGGTGTGCTGTGCACACCACAATTCCATCCGCCGTGGGCCCTGGTGCGCACAGCACACCCTGCGTCTGTCAACTCCTTATTCGTACCGCAACGCTTCCATCGGATCGATCTGCGCCGCACGCCGGGCGGGTATCCAGGCGGCCAGAACAGCAACGGCGATTACGAGTAAAGAAGTTCCCGTCAACACCATCAGATCTGCCGGATCCAATCCGAACATCACGCTCCTCAAGATATATCCCGCAGCCAAAACGACAGGCAATCCCAAGCACACCCCAATCACAGCCAGAGTCAGACCCTGACGTAAGACACTGTTCAATATATCCCCAAAGCTTGCACCCACGGCCATACGTATGCCAATCTCATGCGTACGTCGGGCCACGGAATACGAGACCAGACTGTACAACCCGGCTACCGCCATGATAAACGCCGCAAATCCGAGTACGCCTAACAACCAGGAAGCAATCCATTGCCCTAGCAATACAAAACGAACCTGCTGCTTCAGGGTAGTGACACCCAGAGGGAGAACGTCCCGGTTGATCGCCTGCATGATGCGACGAATCGGTTCGGCTGCCCGTTCCGCCTTACCCTGCGTTGCGACCAGGAGTGTCATTTCACCACGGTTTTCTTGTCCAAAGGGCAAATAGAGATAGGGTTCGGGCGGTGTGCTTAAATCCGTAATCTTGACGTCCCGAACAATACCCACGATCTGATACGCTCTGCCCTGCGCACCGCCAATGAACAACAACTCGCCGATAGGGTTTTTATCCGCCCAGAAGCGTCGAGCGGCCGTTTCACTGATCATGGCGACCCTCGCCTTGGGAGTACAATCCATATCATTGAACACGCGCCCTTGCTGGACAGGAATGCCCAGGGTCTTGAAGTAATCCGGGTGAATGACATTATAACGCCACTCGCTTCCCTGCTGAGAAACATCCGTACGATCACCCGGTAGATAGACCTGCTTTGTGGCACCACTGCCCGATAAACTGAAGGGGACGAAACTCGCCAGACTTACCTGTTTCACGGTCGGCACAGCCTTGACCTGTTCGATCAGTTGTGTGTAATAAGCCTGCTCCTGATTCCCATTCACACCAAAGGCGCCCGGGCAAAGCTGGATCAACAGCATCTCTTTATTTTGAAAACCAAAATCCAGGGAAAGCCCCTTCGCGAATCCTCTTATGAAAAGGCCGGTCGTGGCCAGGAATATGAGGGATACGGCTAACTGACCAATGACCAGTGTGTTGCGTCCGAAGTAGCGTCGCTTTCCCTGCGCGGAGCTCACATGCTCTTTGGTACGCACTGCCGGATCGATCCTGGTGACACGTAAGGCAGGGATGAAGCCAAAAAACAAGGTGGTTAAACCCATGAGCAGGAATATCATCGTCAGAACCTGACGATCCAGACGCTGTTCCGGTAATTTGAGGCCTGCAATATCAGGCACAAGAGCAGGCAATAGGGAAGCGGCCCACCGTGCCAAGAGCACCGCGAGCACGGTACCAAGAAATGACAGTAGTAAACTCTCGGTCAATAATTGACGCAACAGTCGCAGGCGACTGCCTCCCAGCGCCCGTCGGATGGCGATCTCGTGTTGACGGCTTTCATTTCGGGCCAACAACAACGCGGAGACATTGGCGCAAGCTACCAGCAGGACCAGTACCACCACCGACATGACCATCGAGACCAGGATGCCGGACCGCTTCCAGAGATCACGCTCCGCTTCGACCCTAGCCTTCAGAGAGCGCCCGGTTCTGGGAGCCGTGAAAGTTACCCCCAAACGATCCACAATCGTATCCACCTCGGCCAGCGCTGCTTTAACGCTTCTGCCGGGAGCCAAGCGTCCTATCAGAGAAAAAGTGGAATTCACTCCTACATCGCCCACCATTTCGGCTGCAAGCCAAACATCAACAGAACGTTCACGGTCTACACCTGAAAAATTCTTGGGCGTCACACCTGAAACCGTAAAACTCCTGGCGGTTAGCCAGATCGTCTTACCACAAATCTCCGGATCACGTTCATAACAGCGTTGCCAGAGACTGTAGCTGATAACCACGGTCGGCTCCTCAACAGAGGATTGTGACTCCGGAGAAAAAAAACGGCCCACATGAGGCTTGATACCTAACACCTGGAAATAATTTGAGGATACTGTGCTACTATTCAAGAACTCCGCACCTCCCTCTCGGTCCAACATAGCCCCACCCCCGTTATGAGATATGGCAGTCACCCCTGAAAGTGTACGGCTCTGCTCTTTCAATTCTGAATACTGAGGGTACGAAAACAACGGCCGGATGATGCGCACAATTTCATGAGCGTTGGAAAACGAGAGAGGACGAAGCAATACCGCATTCAGAGCTGTGAACACGGTAGCATTCAACCCAATCCCAAGGGCCAGCGACACAACCGCCACCGCCGTGAAACCTGGACTCTCTCGCATCTGACGAAACGCATAACGAATATCATGCCACAATGTCGTCATTGCAGGACTCCAGTTCTCAGTTCTCGGTTGCCAGTTCTCAGTTGCCAGTCATGGTCGTTCTTGCCGACAACCAACAACTGTCATCTGACCACTCTTCTTACTTATATCTTAACACGTTCATCGGATTCGTTCGAGCAGCGCGCCAGGCAGGAACCCCGCTGGCCGCCAGGGCCACGGCCACCAGGAGCAACGCCACGCCGGCAAAGGTCACCGGGTCCGTGGCGCGAACGCCGTACCGGAGACTGGGCCGCACGCGGGTCAGGACCAGCGTGTCGGCCCAGTGGGTCACCAGCAGCCCCAGCAGCCCGCCCACGAGGCTCAGGAGGATGTTCTCGGTCAGCACCTGGCGCACGATCCGCCCGCGGGAAACCCCCAGGGCCCGGCGCACGCCCATCTCCTGGCGCCGCAGAGCCGCGCGGGCCAACAGCAGGTTCGCCACGTTGCTGCACGCAATCAGCAGCACGAAGGCGGCGGAGCCGAGCAGCAACAGGAGGGTCCGGCGCTGCTCACCGAAGTAGTCGTCGAGGTACCGGTGCACGGCCACTTCCGTCAGGAAGGTCCGTCCCAGCATGGGCCGCAAGCCCATCATGGAAAAGAAGCAGGGAGAAACCAGCTTCGTCTCGATCTTCTGCGGGCGATGCACCCCGGTGAGATACACCTGCCGGTAACTGATGCCGGCGATGTCCTCGAAGACCTCGTGGTGCTCGCGCCAGTAGGCAAACCTCTCCCGCGCTGTGTTGGTTTCCGCTCCCCCTTTCCGTTGTTGGAGGAAACTGACAAGGCGGTGGGGTTCCCGGTACGGCAGAGGCCGCAGCAGAACCGTATTGACCACGCTGAAGACCGCGGTATTGGCTCCTATGCCCAGCGCCAGAATCAGAACCACAACCGCCGCAAAGCAGGGACTCCTCGCCAGCATCCGCAGGCCGTACCGCGTGTCCTGCCACAACGTGCTCATGGTCCTCTCCTATTCATATCTCAGCGCCACCATCGGATCGACCTTCGCCGCCCGGCGGGCGGGGAGGTAACTGGCCAGCAACGCGGTCGCGACCAGGATCGACACGGCAATCGCCAGCAGCGCGGGATCGGTGGGGCTGGCTTCATAGAGCAGGCTCGTCATCAGACGACTGGCGAGATAACCTCCCAGGAGGCCCGCGAGAATACCCGGCACGATCAGTTTGACGCTGCGACGCAGGAATGTTGCTGTGACGTTGGCCTGGGTCGCCCCCAGGGCCATGCGAACGCCAATCTCGTTAGTCCTCTGTGTGACCATATACTGTAGCAGACCGAACAGACCCACGGCCGCCAGGACCAGGGCGACCTGGGCGAAAAGCCCCAGCAGGAGAGTCGTATACCGGCGGGGAGCCAGCATCTCCGCGAGATCGGCGGACAGCGTGCGGATCTCCCGGATCTCCAAGTCCTTGTCGAGAGCCGCGACCTGAGCGCGCACCATATCGGCCAGAGCCAGGGGATCCCCTGCGGCCTTCACCACGAGATCGGAGATCACGTAACAGAATCCGGCAATCGGCTGATAGACCGTATTGATCGCGGGCGCCAGCTCGCGGTAGTCTCTCAGGGTGCTCACCACCCCCACGATGGGTTTCCCGTTGATGCGCTGGCCGAGGGGACTGGCCCGCGGGAAGTATCGCCGCGCCAGGGTCTCGTCAATGACGAGCGCTTGAACTCCACCCCGGGTATCCTCTTCGGTGAACCCCCGGCCCTCCAGGATCGGCATGCCCATGGTCTTGAAGAAGTCCACACTGACATCCTCATAGCGTGCCACGGGTGCCTCCGCGGTCGGGTCGCGCGGCGGACGGCCGTCGATCGAGAACGCCACGAAGCCGCCGCCGCCCGCCAGGTTCAGACCTCCCGAGGCCAGAGCCGCCGATTGCACGCCCGGCGCGGTCTGGACGCGGTGCAGCAGTTCCCGGTAGAAGTTCAGCCAGTGGTCGTACGCGGGGTACTTCAGCCGCGGCAACTCGATCTCCGCCACCAGGACCTGGGCCGGCTGAAATCCCAGGTCCACCTTCTGCATGGAGATCAGGCTCTGCATCAGCATGGCCACCGCGAGGAGCAGCGTCGAGGCCACGGCAATCTGCGCGATGACCAGCCCGCCGTGAGCCAGCCGGTAGTCCCGGCCGTGTACGACACCCCGCTGTTTCAGGATGTCACTGAGACGCATACCCGCAGCCTTCCAAGCGGGCAGGAGGCTCAGCACCAGGCCCGCGGCAAATGACATTCCCAGGGTGAACCCCAGAACCGAGATATCGATACGCGTCTCCCCCATGCGCGGGATGTCCGCGGGCGACAGGCGCACCAGTACGCGCACGGCCACATAGGCCAACAGCAGGCCGAACGCTCCGGCAGCGAGGCTCAGCAGAACGCCTTCCGTGAGCAGATGACGGATGATCCGGCCGCGCGAGGCGCCCAGGGCGGAGCGCACGGCGAGTTCCTGCCGGCGCACGCTGCTGTGTACCAGAAACAGACCCGAGGCATTCGTCCCGGCGATCAGCAGAACGAGGCCGACGCCGCCCCAGAGCAGATACAGCAGCGCCCGACTGCCGGCCACCTGCGTATCGAGGAAACGCCGCAGCACCACGGTGTAACCCGCCTTGTACTTGGGCTCCAGCTTCGCGAGTTGCTCTTCCAGGACATCCAGGTGCGCCTGGGCCTGCGCCAGCGTCACGCCCGGCGCCAGGCGCGCTCGGACCGTGGTGCCCCCGCCACGGGCCTCCGGATTCAGGACCAGGGGCACCCAAAAGGGCGCGCAGCGCCGCAGGTGGTCGCGAAAGGCGGCGGGCATGACCCCGACAATGGTATAGTCCTTGTTGTCCAGCAGCAGGGACTTGCCGACGACCTGGGGATCGCCCCCCAGGTGTTCGTGCCAGAAGGCAAAGCTCAGAATGGCCACCTGTCCGCGTCCGGACTGTTCCTCCTCGGCCACAAACTCGCGCCCCAGCAGCGGCCGCATCCCCATCACCGTGAAGTAACCCGGCGATACGGCAAAGCCGATGATGTTGCGCGACTTCTCCGGCCCGGTGAGATAGAACCGATGGCCCTCCATGCCGGCCATGCTCTCAAATACCTGGTTGTGCTGCCGCCAGTAGAGGAAGGTGTGGTGGGACGAGGCAATGCGGTTCAGTCCCTGCTGGAGCCGCTGCTCCTGTAACTCGACGATCCGGTCCGGCGCCGCGTAGGGCAGGCGCTGGAACAGGACCGCGTTCACCACGCTGAACACCGCCGTATTCGCACCGATGCCCACGGCCAGGATCAGGATCACCACCACCGCAAAACCCGGACTGCGGCGGAACACGCGAACAGCCGACCGGAGGTCTTGCCATAACGTCGTCATCTTCATTCTCCCGTGTAGGGTGTGCTCTGCACACCGCCACCTTGCCTGCGTTCTATCCCGGGCCCCGTTGGTGTGCACGGCACACCCTACGTCTGTTCTCCATCACGCCCTTCCTACTCATGTCGCAACGCCACCATCGGATCGACTTTCGCCGCCCGGCGGGCCGGGGGATAGCTGGCCAGCACGGCCACGGCCACCAGGACCAGCGAGACACCGACGAACGTCAGCGGGTCCGTGGGCGGGACGCCGTACAGAAGGCTTGCCAGCAGACGGGGCAGAGCATATGCCCCGGCCAGGCCCAGGACCACCCCGAGGAGCGTCAGGCGCAGCCCGCGTCCGAGCACCGCCCGCAGCACATCCCCCCGTCGGGCGCCCAGGGCCATGCGAATGCCGATGTCGTGGGTCTGCTGGGCCGTGCTGTATTGCAGCAGCCCATAGATGCCGGCCGTCGCCAGAATCAAGGCAATCCCCGCGAAAAGACCCAGCAGGACCAGGCTGAAACGTTGGGGCGCCAACAGGTGGGACAGATTCGCCTCCAGGGTCTCGACCTCCGTAACCACCTCGTCCTTGTCCAGTTCGGCGACCTGCGCGCGAATCGCACCGGCCAGACGCAAGGGGTCACGATCCGTTCGGACCACAAGAACCATGTCCCGCCAGTACCGGCTCTGGGGATGGTACAGTACGCCCAGGGCGGGGTCGAGGTGCCGGAAATCCTTCAGCGTGCTGACCACGCCGACGATGGTATAGTCCACGTCCACCCCTTCGATCGTGTAGTCCATGTCCTTCGTGTGGACCTGCCGGCCGATGGGGTCGAGATCCGCGAAATACCGGCGGGCCAGATTCTCGTCGATGATCGCGCGGCGCGTCGTCCCCTGCATGTCCTCCTCCGTGAAGGTCCGGCCTTTCAGGAGCCTCATGCCCAAGGTCTCGAAGAAACCCGGCGTCACGCCCCGGCGTTTGAGACAGGGCATCTCCTCGGGATTGAGGGACGGCCGGCCTGCGATGGTGAAGGGAGATTTCATCGCGTCGATGCCGAAGTCCAGGAAGGGTGTCACGGCCGCGGCGTGGACGCCGGGGAGGGCTCGGACCCGCTGCAAGAGCGGCTCGAAGAAGCCCTGGCAACCCACATAGTCCGGATGGCTCGATTCCCGCAGGTGGATGTCCACGGACAACACATTCTCGGGCCGAAAGCCCAGGTCCATCCTCTGCAAAGCAATCCAGGTGCGGATGAGCAATGCTGCCCCGATGAGCAGAATCAAGGACAGACCCATTTGCCCGATGACCAGACCGTCGTGCAGCCGGCGCCACCCGCGACCGGTAGAGGACCGCGACTGCCCCTCCTTGAGGACCCGGCTCACACACACGTCCGAAGCCCGGCAAGCCGGAATCACACCAAAGATCAGACCCGTCATTACCGAGACGCCCAACGTGAACGCCAGAACCGCCCCGTCCACGCTCGCTTCCTGCAGCCGTGGGACATTCGCGGGACACAGGCGGATGATCGCTTGGACCGTTCCGAACGTGACCGCCAAACCCAACACGGCGCCGCCCAGGCTCAGAAGCAGGCTCTCGGTGAGCATCTGCCGCAACACGCGCATTCTCGATGCCCCCAGGGCCACGCGCATGGCCATCTCGCGCTGGCGCACCGTCGCGCGGGCCAGGAGCAAACTGGCGACATTCGTGCAGGCGATCAGGAGCACCAACCCCGCCGCACCCAGCAAGAGCCACAGCAGTTGACGGTTGGCTCCCAACCTGCGCTCCAGCAGCCGCTGTACCGTAATCGCGCCGGCCTCGGGGTCCGTCTGCTTCAGACGAGCGGCGATCACGTCCATGGCGGCCCGCGCCCGCGCCACGGTGCATCCTTCCTTCAGGCGCGCCAACCCCAGAACCAGTCCTCCCGACGGCCAGAGCCGGCTTCGCTCATAGACCAGCGGCACCCAGAATGACCTGGCGATGCCCAGGGGAAACACGAAACGGGGCGGCATGACGCCAACGATCGTGTAGCTCGTGCCGTCCAGGATCATTGTCTTTCCAATCGCGTCCGGGGCCGCGCCCCAGTCGTCGCGCCAGAAGGAGTGACTCAGAACAATGACGCGATGCTTGTCCAGCTGCTCTTCTTCAGGCAGGAACGTCCGGCCCAGGAGTGGCCGGGCGTCCAATAGAGGAAAGAGGTCCGATGAAACTGCCGCTCCCCAGAGGTACCGTGGTCTGTCGATACCGGTGACGTAAGGCCGCCGGCCACTGTAGCCCGCCATGTGGTCGAAGACCTGGTTCTGCTCGCGCCACCGGAGAAACCGGTCGTGCACCGTGGCGGTCTCGATCTTCTCCGGCCGCTCCATGAGGGTCACCAGGCGCTGGGCTTGGGCATACGGCAGAGGGCGGAGCAGCACGGCGTTGACCACGCTGAAAACCGCCGTATTGACCCCGATGCCCACTGCCAGGATCAGGATCACCACCACCGCAAAACCGGGACTCCCGGCCAGCAGCCGCAGGCCATACCGTACATCGTGCCAGAGCGTTCTCACCGCATGACTCCGAAGAAAGACTGGAATAATGGAATGGTGGAATAATCGAATGTTGGAGGAGCGACAGCTCTCCCGCCCATTATTCCAATATTCCAGTATTCCATCATTCCAGCTCTATTCATATCGCAGCGCCACCATCGGATCGATCCGCGCGGCCCGGCGGGCGGGGAGGTAGCCGGCCAGCAGCGAGGCGGTCCCGAGCAGGGCGATGGTCACCACGATGCTGACCGGATCGACCGGACGGACACCGTAGAGCAGGCTCGCGGCCACCCGCGCCACACTCAAGCCCAGCAACAACCCGACCGCCAACCCCACCACGGTGGGGATCAGTCCTTCCCGCAGGACCATGAATATGATATTCCCGCGCGTCGCGCCCAGGGCCATGCGCACGCCGATCTCCGGCGTGCGGGAGGCGACCAGGTAACCCTTGAGCGCGTAGATGCCCAACGCCGCCAGGAACAGAGCCGCCGCTCCGGCCGCCAACGCCAGGCGCGTGTTGAAGCGCGCCAGCCATACCCTGGAATCGTTATGGCGCATCTGGAGCAGCGTCGCCACCGACAGTACCGGGATATGCGGATCGAACCGGTGAATCTCCTGAGCGATGCGTCCGCGCACGGCTTTCGGGCTGCCCCGATCCACAACGTGCAGATAGAGGTATGGGAACAAATCCTCCGGTCCGGCGGGTCTATACATCCGGGCACAAAGCTCCCGGTCCCCTACGTCCGGCAGGTTGGCGACGATCCCGACCACTCGGTAGGGCTCAGAATCCGGTTTGGTGAACATGCCCCACTGGATGCGACAGTCCAGGGCATTGCCGTCCGGGCGGAGTTTGCGCGCCAAGGACTCATCGATGATCGCCACCTGGTCCGCGTTCGGGGCACTGTCCCGCCGGTCGAAGAGCCGCCCCCGCAACAAGGGGATCTCCAGCACCGTGAAGTACTCCCGCCCAACGTCGATCATGGCGCCGCGCCGTACAAGGGGCTGGCCCGATCCATCCTCGCCCGCCCCCGGCCGGTATTCGAAGATCGGCACGTGCGCGCCACCCCCAAAGAGCGCTCGGCGCGATGTCCCCGCCGCCTGCACGTCCGGCAGCGACGCCAGATGATCCGCCAGAGCCTCGTACGCCGGGAGGCTGTGGGCCCGGTCGTACCCGGCCGCCAGCGGATCGATCTGCACGACCAGCTTGTCCCCCAGAGAGAACCGCGGGTCCGGCCGGGCGATCCGCAGGGCGCTGTGCGTCAGCAGCGCAGCGCTGAGCACCAGGGCCACCGCCAGAGCGATCTGCCCCGCCACCGAGAGACTGCCCCGCCTTCCTCCGAGGGCCCCGCGCACCCGGCCGGCGGCGGCCTTCATCTCGCCGGCAATATCGGCCCGGGACAGCCACAGGGCCGGGCGCAGACCGAACAGCAGCGTGGCCAGCAGGCACAAGCCCAGCGTGGCCGCCAGGACCCGAACGTTCAAACCGGGTCGGAGGTCCCGGAGCCCTTCCGGGGCGCCGGCGAGCCAGACGGAGAGAATCCGCGTGCCCCAGAAGGCCAGCAGAACACCCAGGGCCCCGCCCAGGACCGCCAGCAGCAGAGATTCGACGAGCAACTGCCGGACGATCCGCCGGCGGCTCCCGCCGACGGCCAAGCGGACGGCCATCTCGCGGTGGCGTGCGGCCCCCTGCGCGATCAGCATGTTCGCCAGATTCAGGCAGGCGATCACCAGGATAAGGGCCGACGCCGTCATCAGGACCAGGCTGAAGATGGTTATCACCCGGCGGAACCGTTCGTAATCGCCGCCGATCTCAAACCGGCCCGGCGGGCGAAGCTGGAGCGAGGAGCCGTCCTTCCAATCCTTGGGGTATTCCCGTTGAAAACGCGGGACCAGGGCTTGCAGTTGTGCCTGGGCGAGCGCCGGGGTCAAGTCCGGCTGGAGCCGTCCCACAACATCGAGAAACGGATACTCGTCCCGGTCCGGGTGGCGCCAGGCCCTCTTGCACACCGTCCGATAGCTCCCCAGCGGCAGCCAAACATCGGGGCCGAAGAGCGTGACACCGGTAAAGCCCTCCGGGGCCACCCCGACGACCTGGCAGGAGATGCCGTTGACGCTCACGAACTGGCCGACGAGCTTCGGATCGCTGCCCAGCCGCTGCCAGCAGCGCCGGCTCAGAACCACAACCGGGACACCGCCGGATTGCTCTTCCTCGGGCAGGAACCCCCGTCCCGGGAGGGGAGCGACTCCCAGAACGGAGAAGTAGTTCGCCGAAACGTAAGTCGTCCGGATCTGCCAGGCCCCATCCCCATGAGCCAGGACACCGTACAGCACATCCGTCGTCGCGCCGTCATCCTGGGCCAGCAGATCGCTGAAGGCCAGACGGCTATCGCGGAGCGCCACATACGAAGCATAGCGAAACCACGGCATGCCGCCCTCCTGGATCGCGCAATACGCCAGCCGCTGGGGGTCCTTCACTTTCCGCGCGTGCAGCAGCACCAGCAGATCGGAGATGCTGAACATGACCGTGTTGGCCCCGATACCGATGGCGAGAGTAATCAGGGCGATCGCCGTGAACCCCGGCGACTTCCGGAGCATCCGGCCGGCGAAGCGAAGGTCCTGCCACAACGTCGTCATCGCACAACTCCAGTTCTCAGTTCCCAGTTGTCAGTGCTCAGTTGGGAGCCATCGGCTCTCTTGCTGGCAACTGCCAACTGAGACCTGTCAACTCCTTCCTACTCATATCGCAGCGCCACCATGGGATCGATCCGCGCGGCCCGGCGGGCGGGGACGTAGCAGGCCAGGGTCCCCGCCGCGATCAGGAGAAGCCCCACGCCCGCGAAGGTCAAGGGATCGGTGGGACGGACGCCATAGAGCGTGCCGGCGAGCAGCCGGCTCAGGGCCAGAGCCCCGATCAGGCCCAGGCCCAAACCGATGCCGACCAGCCGGACGCCTTGCACCACGACCATTCGGATCACGTCCGGCACCCGCGCGCCCAGCGCCACACGAATCCCGATCTCCTGGGTCCGCTGGCCGACCCAGTAGCTGACCACGCCATAGATGCCCGCGCAGGCCATGAGCGCGGCGATCGCGCCAAAGGCGGTGAACATCCAGGAGTAGATGAGCCGCAACACCATCGACCGGCGCACCAGCTGCACCATGGTCCGGACGTCGTAGATCGGCAAAGCGGCATCCGCCGTGCGGACGATCTCGCGGACGGCCGGGATCAGCGCGAGCGGATCGCCCTGCGTGCGCACGACGCCGGACATTCCGGTGGAGCGGGCCTGGCCGTAGGGCACGTAGACACCCGGCCGCATGGGCTGCTCCAGACCGTAGTGCTTCACATCCTTGGTCACGCCGATTACACGCATCCAATCCGGAGAACCCGGGGATCGAATCCGCTTGTCGACGGGGTCCTGGCCCGGCCAGAAGTGCTTGGCGAAACTCTCGTTGACAATCACCGTCCGTTCGCCGCCCGGCCGATTGTCCTGCTCGTGGAAGAACCGCCCGGCCAGCAGTTTGATGCCCATCGTCTCGAGATAACCGGGCGTGGCAACGACATGGAGCACAATGGGGTCCTGCTCGCCCGGGGCCTTCTGCAAGGCTCCTTCGACTTCGAAAGACCTCCCGTCATGAGAGCCCGACAGCGGTGGCGCGCTGACGAGTCCCGCGTGGGTCACGCCGGGCAACGCGCGAACCTTCTCCACATGCTGCTCGAAAAAGGCCTGCCGCTTGGCTTCGTCGGCGTACGCCGCATAGGGCAGCGCGATCTGGTAAGTGAGAATCCCGGCGGTGCGGAATCCCGGATCGATGCCCTGCACTTTCCGAAAAGACCGGAAGACCAGCCCGGCGCCGATGAGAAGGGTCAGCGCCAGCGCCACCTGGCCGACCACGATGGCGCTCAGGACCCGCCGGCGCGATCGCGAGCTGGTGCCGCGCAGGCTGGAGGCCTGCAAGGCCGCGTGGAGATCCCGGGTGTGTGCGGCGTGCAGCGCGGGAATCAGCCCGGATAGAACCGTCGTGGCGCCGATCACCGCCAGGCACAGGGTCGCCCAGCGAATATCCGGCTCGAAGGTCAGCCATTGGGGAACGATGCCCGGCTCCACCAGCCGGGCCAGCAACAGCTTCAGCCCCGCGTGGCCCAGGGGCACGCCGAGCGCGGCACCGGCTACCGACAGCACCACGCTCTCCAGCAGCACCTGGCGCATGATGTGCCCGCTCTTGGCACCCAGGGCCAGGCGCAAGGCGATCTCTTTGCCGCGCTGGGTCCCACGGGCCAGAATGATGCTCGCCACGTTGCAGCAGGCGATCAGCAGCACGAACGCGACCGCTCCCAGCAGGATCGTGATCCCCTGGCGATAGTCCCGGAGATACCGGTCGCGCAGCGGTTGGACGGTCGGGGTCGTGATATCATTGGATGGACTCTGCGGGATCAGCCCCTTGTGAATCCGTGTCAGATCGTCGCGTGCCTGCGCGCGCGTCACGCCTTCCCGGAGCCGGCCCACGCCGGACAGGTACCAGCCCCCCCGCCGCTGCGGGTCTTCCGCCAGCGGCCGCCACAGGTCCACGTCCACCGGGAAGGCCGCCGCCGGCGGCAGGACCCCGATGATCGTGTAGTACTCGCCATCCAACTGGAGGGTCTGGCCCAGGATGGCCGGATTGCGACCCGCCATCCGCTCCCACAGGCCGGTGCTCAACAGGACCACTTTGGGGCCGTTGGGCCGATCCTCTTCGGGCGTGAAGCACCGCCCCAGCACCGGCCGCAGACCCAGGACCGTGAAGAAGTCGTGCGTCGTCACGAGGGCATTGATACGCTCCGCCCGGCCGTCCAGAGACAGGTTGGCCCCGCGCACCGTCCAGGCATACATCGACTCGAAGCTGCGGTTGTGCTCGCGCCAGGCGCAGAAATCCGCGTAGGCGAGGCCGGTATACTCCAGGTTCCACTTGGGCGCGGTCTCATCCAGATCCACCAGGCGTTCCTGCCGGGGCATGGGGAACGGATGGAGGAATAGGCCGTTGAACAAGCCGAACACCATCATCGTCCCGGCGATCCCGATCGCCAGGATTCCCATGCTCATCAGCGCGAATCCCGGCTGCTTTGCCAGCCCGCGGCACGTCGCCCTGAGGTCACGTCCAAGATGGAAGATATCCATGAAATCTCATCCTTTGCTGTAATCTTCTGCCCATCATTCCAATACTCCCATATTTCATCATTCCAGTCCTACTCGCATCGCAGCGTCACCATGGGGTCGATCCGCGCCGCGCGGCGGGCGGGAAGATAGCAGGCCGCCAACGCCACCGCCGTCAAAAGCAGCAACGCCCCCGCGAAGGTGACAGGATCGGTGGGACTGATCTGGAACAGCAGGCCGGATACGCAGCGTGTCAGCAGCAAGGCGCCGATGATGCCGATTCCCAGGCCGGCCGCCAACAGGCGGACGCCACGGCGGAGCATGAGTCTCCGGATATCGCCCTGCTCGGCGCCGAATGCCAGACGAATGCCGATTTCCCACCGACGTTCCTGGACTGCAAGGGCCATGAGGCCATAGATGCCCGCGACCGCCAGCAGCAGTGCCACGGCACCCGTCACCAAGAAGAGAACCGTGCAGAAACGGGCGGTGGACGTGTTCTCGGCGAGGACCTGCGCCATGGTCTGGGTCCGCAGGATCGGCTGGTCGGGATCCAGGTCGCGAAGAGCCTGGCGCACCCCCGCCGCCAGGTTCATGGGGTCCCCGCCCGTGCGGACCAGGATGGTCATGCCCCGCTCACAGTGCTGACAGATGGGTTCGTACATCATCGGCGGGCCGTCGCGATCGCTCAACGAGAACACCTTCACGTTGCCAACCACCCCCACAATCCGCTTGACCGTTTCCCAATGAACGATCGTCTTGCCGAGGGGCTCCCCGTCCGGTACGTAGCGCCGCACGAACTCCTGGTCCACGATGATGATTCTCTCCTGGGCCATCCGATCCGCCGGTTCGAAGAAACGCCCGCGGAGCAGGGGAATCTTCAGGCACGAGAAGTAGCCATCGGTCACCAGGCGGTATTGCGCACTGACGCTGCGTTCCGCGCCGGAGGCCTCGTCCCGGATGGTGAAGGCCGTCTGGAAATATCCGTCTCCCAGGGGGTGCGCGTCCGTGGCGCCGACCGACTCGACGCCCGGCAGGCGCGCGAGCTGATCCACCGCGTTCTGGTAAAAAGCCGCGCGGGCGACTTCCTGGCGATTCTCCGGGGAGTCGGGCCGCTCCATCTCGACCAGCAGCACGCCGGAGGTGACAAAGCCAGGATTCACACCGGCCAGACGAAAGAAACTGCGAAGCAACAGACCCGTCCCCGTCAGCAGGACCAGCGTCAGGGCAATCTGCCAGACGACCAGAGCACCCAGGAGGCGTTGACGCGACAAGCCGGTGGAGGCCCGTAGCCCGCCCTCACTGAGAACGGCATGGTACGAGCAGCGCGATGCACGCCACGCCGGGACCAGGCCAAAGAACACCGCCGTCGGCACCGACAAGACCACCGTGAACCCCAGGACGGTACGGTCAACGCGAATCTCGTCGAGTCCCGGAAGCTGGGGGGCCACGGCCAGCAGGCTGCGCAAACCCCAGGACGCCAGGATCAGCCCCAGGCCGCCGCCCAGCAAGCCCAGCAGGACGCTCTCCGTCAACATCTGCCGGATGATCCGGCCCCGCCGCGCCCCCAGCGCGCACCGCACCGCGACTTCGCGTCCCCGCGTTCCCGCGCGGGCCAGCAGCAGGTTCGCCACATTGGCACACGCAATCAGAAGCACCAGCGCAACGGCCCCGTGCAGTACCAGAAACGCCAGGCCCGCGATCGTGCCCAGGAGCGACTTGATGGTCCGGAGGCTGATCCCCAGGTCCTTTTCGATATCGGGGTTCTCCTGGGTTAGTTGGGCCGCGACCAGGTCCATCTGAGCCTGGGCCTGCGCCAGTGGTACGTCCGGCTTCAGGCGTCCCAGAACAAACAGATAACGATAGGCGCGACCCGTCTGGAAGTCGCTGCGCGGGATCGGCACATAGATCTGGGCCTGTTTCTCGATGAAACCGATCGTGGGTCGGGCCACGCCAACCACGGTCCAGGGGGCCCCTTCCAGGACGATCTTCCGGCCGGCAATGTCCGGATCGCTCCCGAACACGTCTCGCCAGAGCCGATAGCTGAGCACCGCCACTTGATGCCGGCCCGTCTGGGCCTCCTGCTCATCAAAGTCCCGGCCGAGCAACAGCGGTGCGCCCAGGGTGTGAAAGAACCCGGGCGTCACTTTCAGACCATTCAGCGCCAGCGGTTGGCCGGCGCCGGTCAGACTGAAGCGGCCGCCGGTCAGCGCGCTGAGTCCGTCAAAGACGGTGCTGTGTTCGGCCCAGTCCAGGTATTCCGGTCCCGACACCGAGAAATCCGGGCCGGATTTGCCCCGCTGGTTCCAGACGCGCACCAGACGCTCGGGATGCTCATACGGCAGCGGGCTCATCAGCACGGCGTGCGTCATCGTGAAGACCGCCGTGTTGGCCCCGATGCCCAGTCCCAACACCAGCACCACCAGGGCCGTGAAACCCGGGCTCCGCGCCAACATCCGCACGCCATACCGTGCATCGTGCCAGACCGTTCTCATGGGTCATCTCCGCCTATAGCTTCGGTTTTGTCACCGGCTACCGCCATGCGCTCCCTCATCCGAGGCGATCCGCGGCTATTCCATCCTTCCATTCCTATTCGCAGCGCAGCGCTACCATCGGATCGATCCGCGCGGCTCGACGGGCGGGCAGCCAGGCGGCGAGCAGGGCCACCGCGAGCAGTACCACCGACGCCGCGGTCAGAGCCAGTGGGTCGTGCGGCCCGACGCCGTAGAGTTGGCTGCGGATCAGGCGTCCGGCCGCGAAGACCGCCGGCAGGCCAACGGCCAAGCCGACCAACGCCAGCAGCAGAGCCTCGCGCAGGATGGGACCGGCCACGTGACGGGCCGTCGCGCCCAGCGCCATCCGGATGCCGATTTCGCTCGTGCGGCGCGCGACGTTGTACGCCATCAGGCCATAGAGCCCGAGACACGACAGCAGCATCGCCAGACCCGCCAGCGCACTGCACAGGGTGGCGAAGAGGCGTTCCTGGCTGATTCGCTTGTTCCGCACCTGCTCCTGCGTGGTGATGTCGGCCAGCGGAATCGCGGGATCAAGCGCCGCCACCACCTTGCGGGCCGCCGTCGTCACCGCCGGGGGCGGCAACGAGGTCCGCAGGACGAAGTACACGCCGCCGACCGACTCCTGACGGAACGAGAAGTACACCGTGGCCGGTATATCGTTCTTGATGTCCGTGTATTTGGCATCGCGGCACACTCCCACAATCTGCCAGTCCCGCCCGTCTTTTCCTTGGAGGATCTGTCCCAGGGCATTTTCCGCCGACAGGTAGCGGCGGACAAATGTCTCGTTGACCACGACGACGCGCGGTGCGCCCTCCACATCGCCCGTGCGGAAGCCCCGGCCGAGCAGCAGGGGAAGGCCCATCGTGGTGAAGAACGTCTCACTCACCGTGAGCCGATGAGCGTTAGGCGCAGAGGCGCCCTCCCGGGGGTGACCGGAGAGGGTGAAGAAATTGCCCCCCGACATCGTGCCGCCCAGCAACTTGAATTGCGTCAGCGCCGCCGACCGCACGCCGGGAAGCGCCGCCAACGCTTGTTGAACCCGGTCGTAGAACTCGGCCACGCGCGCGCCGTGATAGCCTGCCTGGTGGGGAATGACCTGGAACAGCAAGAGGTTCTCCGTGGCAAAGCCCGGATTGATGCCAACCAGGTTGACAAGCGTGCGGACGTAGAGACCCGCGGCAGTCACGAGGAGCAACGAAAGCGCGATCTGCGCCGCGACGAGCATCCGCCCGGCCCGCAGCCGCGCCGGCCCGAGTGCCCTGCGGTTCTTCAGTCCCGTCAATGGATCCACGCCCGCCGCCCGCAGTGCCGGCAGCAGGCCGGAGAGCAGCGCGGCGGCCAGCGCCGTCGCCAGCAGAAAGCCCAGGACCTTGAGATCGAGCGCCGTATCGTAATGCAGCCCCTCTGCGGAGCCAGCGACGAGCCGCGAGATCGCCTCTTTGCCCCAGTAGGCCAGCAGAATGCCGGCGCCGGAACAGGAGCAACAGCGGCTTGCGATAGAAGCTGCGGTCATAAGAGGGGCCGCTCCGCCCGTCTTCGACCAGGACCTTCGGCGTCTTCATGAGGGACGTCGTCGTGCGGATGAACACCACATCCAGCGCGGCCTGGAGTTGCGCGTCGCTCACGTTCGGTTTGAGCCGCGCCATCGTCTGGACCCACCAGACGCCGGCCGCGGTTCTCGACCAGCTCGGTTGCAGTTGCGGCTGCATGGCCATCGAAACATAGAACGCCGTTTGGTCCGCCGGACACAGTCCGGCGAATTCACGCGGCAATACGCCGACCACGATGAGGCTTTGAGCATTTACCAGGAGCGTCTGTCCCAGCACGGCGGGATCGAGCGCGAACTCTCGCTCCCACAGGGCATGGGAGATCACCGCCGTCGGAGCCGCTGGGTCCCGTTCGTCCTGCGCCGACAACAGCCGCCCGAGATGGGCACGCACGCCCAAAGCGGAGAAGAAGTTGTCCGATACCATCGCGCCCGGCGCGACGAAAGGCTCGCGCCGGCCGCGCAGGGTGACGGAATGCAGCGGCAGGTAACCGAATATTTCCGCCAACGCTCGCGTCTCGTCCCGCAAACCGGTGAAGACCGGATAGCTGAACGCGTCGGCGACTACCGGCGTGGCGCCGTGGGAGTTCCAATTGCCGGTGAAGTTGGCGATCTTCGTTTCCGCGCCGGACCATTTCAGCACGCGCAGCTCGTGCGGATTCGGCACCGGCAGCGAACGCAGCAGGATGGCGTTGACGAGCGAGAAGATGGCCGTAGTAGCCCCCAAGCCGAGGGCCAGCGAGATCACCGCCACCACCGTGTATCCCGGCTTCTTCAGCAGTGTCCGAACAGCGTAACGGATATCCTGCCCCAAGGTCGTCATGGCTCGACTCCAGTTCGTAGGGTGTGCTGTGCACACCAATTCCAAAGACGCATAGAGTTGCGGTGTGCACAGCACACCCTACGTCCGTCAACTCCCTCCCATTCACATCTCAACGCCACCATCGGATCGACTCGCGCCGCCCGGCGGGCCGGCAGGTAGCAGGCCAGCAGGGTTACGGCCGCCAGGAGCGCCGCCACGCCGGTGAACGTCAGCGGGTCCGTGGGACTGACTTCGTACAGGAGGCTGGACAGGAACCGCGTCAATCCGAACGAACCGAGCCCGGCTCCCCAATTACTGCCGGATGAAGTGCCGCTGAGGGGCTCTCGATTGTCCTGTTCCGTGAAGTCACGTCCTTGAAGAAGCGGGATGCCCATGACCCGGAAGTAATCGGGCGCAATGAGATGAACACGCAGGGAGGGCCGAAGATGAGGCAGCGGTTCGGGTCTTCCTTCAATCAGGAAGCGCATATCCCAACGGTTTTCATTCAGAGGAATCCTGGAGGCAAGGCTGGCGGCTTGCACCGCGGGTAACGCGCGCACGTTTTCGAGAAGGGCGTGGTAGAAGAGAATCCTCTGCTCATCCTTCCGATCCGGCAGGTCGATATGAAACGTCAAAACGCGGTCAACTACGAAGCCAGGATCGACCTGCAGGAGTCCACGAAAGCTGCGCAGGAGCAGGCCGGCACCGGCCAAGAGAACAAGAGTCAGGGCGACTTCCGCCACCACAAGCCCTTGCCGCAATCCCGCACGACCGGACGTGTTACCGCAACCGGTTTCCTTGAGAGTGCCCTGCAAGCTGACGCGCCTCGCATGCCACGCCGGTGCGAGGCCGAACAGGATGCCGGTGACCACTGCCGCCAGGCCGGAGAAGAGAAGCGCACGCAAGTCAAGGCTGATTTCGGGCGCGCGCGGCATACTCTCGCCCGCCAGAACGCCAACGACACGGAGGACGCCTTTGGCGAAAAGGAAGCCCACTATCGCGCCCAGCAGGGCGAGCAAGCCGCCTTCCATGAGTACTTGGCGTGCGACTCGCCATGGGCTCGCTCCCGACGCCGCGCGTACCGCCATTTCTTGCTCGTGGGCCGCGGCGCGCGCCAGCAGAAGGTTGGCGACGTTGGCACAGGCAATGACCAACACCAGACTGACCGCCCCGAAGAGTATCCAGAGTGCGCGGCGGACGTTTCCAACTTGGTTGTCCAGTAATCGGTCGATCTGGACACGCCGGGTCTTGTTGGATTCCGGGTATTGTTGTTCCAGGCGAACAGCGATGACATCCAAATCGGCTCGTGCCTTGGCGAGAGTCACTCCCGGTTTAAGACACGCCAATCCGAACAGTCCGGGATGATAGTCTCGCCTTTGCCAACTGGACTCGGCGGAAAAAGGACGCGCCGGCAACCAGAGGTCGACTTTGCCGGGGAATTCAAAGCGCGCGGGCATGACTCCCAAAACGGTATGGAGTTTCCCATCGACGCTGATCGGCTTATTGACAATTCCGGCATCACCGCCAAACCGATCCTGCCCCAGTGCGTGGCTGACCACGGCCACCGGCGCTGCGCCCGGATTGTCTTCGTCGTCGCCGAAGACCCTCCCGATTTCCGGTTGCGTGCGCAGGGCCGCAAACACCTCCGCCGACACCATCGCCCCCGCCAGCCGGACGGGCTCGCCTGCACCAGTGAGGGTAAAGTTGTTCCCGCTGCAAACGCCGAATCTCTCAAAAACCGATTGCTGATTCCTCCACTCGATGCAATTTGGATAGGCAATCGGTCCATTCGACCAATCGGGCCCCCGCTCACACAACCAGACCAGTTGATCGGAGTCGGGATAAGCAAGCGGGCGCAACAGTACCGCATCCACAACACTGAAAATGGCGGTGTTCGCGCCCATTCCCAACGCGAGGGTACGCACGGCCACGGCCGCGAAGCCGGAGTTCCTGCGCAATTGCCATGCGCCGGAACGAACATCCAGCCACCAGGTCGTCATCGCTCCATCTCCGCTGAACAGCCGGTTCTCATCCGGTTCTTCTTTCGCCGACGACGGACTACGGGCTGCCGACCACCCGTCCGTCAGGCCACGTCGAAGCCGCTTTGCTTGAGCTCGGCGGATTCCTGCTGCCGGCGGGTGGCCTCTTCCTCCTCCACGATCCGGCCGTCGAACAGGTGTACGGTGCGCTGGGCGTGGCGGGCGTAGCGCGGGTCGTGCGTGACCATGCAGATTGTGGCGCCGTCCCGGTGCAGTTCGCCCAGCAGGCCCATGACCGCCTCGCTGTTATTCGAGTCGAGATTTCCAGTCGGCTCGTCGGCCAGCAGGATGGACGGTCGCCCCACCACCGCACGGGCGACCGCCACCCTTTGCTGCTGACCGCCGGACAACTGGGCCGGGTAATGTTTCATGCGATGGGACATCCCCACGCGCTCCAGCGCCTCCTGCGTCCGCTGCTTGCGCTCGGCGGAGGGCATGCCCCGGTAGGTCAACGGCAGTTCCACGTTCTCGTAGACCGTCAGGTCACCGATCAGGTTGAAGCTTTGGAAGATGAACCCCACCTGCCGATTGCGGATGCGGGCCCGCTGCGAGGCGGAGAGGTTCGCCACCGATTCCCCCGCCAGGCAGTAGTCGCCTTCGGTCGGCGAGTCGAGCAGGCCGAGAATCGCCATGAGGGTCGATTTGCCGCAGCCGGACGGTCCCGCGATGGAAACGTACTCGCCCTGGGCAATGGACAAGTGAATCCCCGCCAGGGCATGCGTCTCGACCTCCTCCGTGATGAAAACCTTGTGCAGGTTCTCGACGCGAATCAACGCTTCATTTGATTGGGTCATTTGTTGGTTCCCCAATGTAGGGTGGGCTGTGCCCACCATCCTTTGTTCGCCTGCAACAGAGCTGGTGGGCACAGCCCACCCTACCATTACTTCAGTCTAATCCTATCGCAGCCGTCCCATTGGGACATGTCGCTGAGGATGATCTCGTCGCCGATCTGCAAGCCCTCCAGAACTTCGATGGTGCTGACCGAGGTGCGGCCGAACTGCACCCGGCTCCGCACCGCGTGACGGCCGTCCCGCTCCACCTTGAACAGTTCCGACGGCCCCTCGGACGAGGCGAAGACCGGTCGGCCCACGTTCAGCACATCGTCCAGTTTCTCGATCGTGATCGTGCCGACCACCGACAGATCCGCGACGGCCCCATGCGGCAGGGCGCCGGTGAGGGACACATCCACGGCAATGTTGCCCTCCATGGGCGTCGGATCTTTGCGCGAGACCTTTCCGGAGACCGTCCCATGGTGGGTATCCACGAGCGCCGCCAGGCCGATGATCACGTCCCCCGCCTGGGCCTCGGGGACTTTCAGTTGGGCCTTGAGTCTCTTGGGGTTGGTGATTTTGGCCACGACCGTGCCGGCGCCGACAGACTGGCCCGGCTCGATCTTGTTCGTGATCGGGGCCAGAATCCCGGCCGTGCCGGCCCGCACGTGCAGCGACTCGACGTGCTTGAACTTCAGATCGTAGAACGACTTGGCCTTGGCAACCGTCGCCTCCGTGTCGGCCAGTTGCGCCGGCATGCTTTCCTTCTCGTACATCTCCAGGCACTGCCGGTTGATCTCCAGCAGGTTCTCGGTCTGCTTGACCCGCGCCCGCGAGAGGGTGATCTGCTGGAGCGAGATCAAGTCGTTCTGGTACTCCTTCTCGTGGACCTCCAGGGTGAGCTTGGCCTCGTCATAGCTGGCCTGGTGCTGCGCGAGGCCGGCCTGCCGCTGGAGCAGGTCGGCCCGGAGTGACGCCTTCTGCGCCCGCTCGTTCGCCACCGCGGACTTCCACTGCGTCTCAGCATTGAACAGCTCCAGCTCCAGCTCGGGATTGTCCAGCTCCAACAGGACCGTGTTTGGCTCGACCGGGGCGCCGGGCTCAACCAGGATACGAATCACACGGCCCGCCACGACCGCCGTCACCAGGAGGATGTCTTCCGAGACCAGGGTGCCGACGCCGCGCACCTCGCGGAGCATGGGACTGCGTTTGACCTTGTCCAGCCACAGCGTGCGCCGGTCCACCCCGGGTGCAGCCGGCTTGAGCCGGGAGACTCCGACCGTGACCCCCGCCACCAGGATCAGGCCGGTCGTGGCGATCAAACCCCGGCGGATGATCTTCCTGCGTTTGGCCGATTTCCGCGGTATATCCATACCCAATCCGATCAGCTCTCAGTTATCATCAAGACGATGGAAGCGAACACAGATGTCAGCCGGAGCAAACAACATGCCAAATTCATCCGGCTTGCCCCCTTTTCCCGGCCCGGGAAGACGGCCAGGAGGCCCCGCAGGGTACCATATACGGGCCCGGTGTCCGCTTTCCGAACCGGCGCGCCCAAATCCGGACACAGGCGCGTAGGCGAAGCGGAGCTCCGTGCTTCTCCAGCCGGCGGTTGCACCGGGTCGGAACCGGGCGCCGGCGGAAGATCTGCTCGAGGAACTTCGACTCGGTCACGCACAGGAATCGCTCCTCCTTCCGGACCGCGAGCATGGCGGCCAAGGCGCCAGTACCAGAGCAGACAAAACCGTAACGGGTGTCGCACACTTTCTGTGCTGACGGAGACTCATGGCTTTACACATGTTTGCCTTCCTCCAATTCGTGCCGCAGTGCGGTCATCGGATCGATCCGCGCCGCCCGGCGGGCCGGCAGAGAGCAGGCAACGAGGGAGGCCGTGCTTACCGATCAGCATCAAGGCATCCGTGGGAGCCACGCCGTACACGTAGCTGGCCGCGACCCGCGCCAGAGCGCCAACGGCAGCCAGACCAACGGCCAGACCCACCGCCACCACCGCCGCGCACCACGGTCGGCCTGGGTCTCTTCGTAGGGGACGGGAATCAGCAGATCCGGCCTGATAGGGGAATGCATCGGTCGCAGGAATCCCGGCGGCATCACACCAACGATCGTGAAGCTACGCTCCCCATATCGGGTGAGAAGGATGGATCTTCCCACGACGTCCGGGTCCGCCTGGAACCAGTTGCTCCAGCATTCGTCCGTCAGGATGGCCACCTGTTGGCGGTCCTTCCCCTCTTCCTCCAGCGCAAAGGGACGGCCGAGGGCCGGCTGGATGCCCAGCAAGTCGAACACGTTGGAGGTCACCTCCAGGGCGTGCGCCGCCTCGAAGAGGTTGCCATAGCGCAGAGGACATGATCCGCCGCCGATGATCGCCATGTCGCGGAAAGCACGGCTGGAACCCCGACAGTCGAGGCAGTCCACATAGGAGACCTGCTTGAACCCCGGGGAGGCCGGCTCCTCGTTGCTCTGTTCCCAAACGAGGGCCAACTCATCCGGCTTCTCATACGGGAAGGGCCGCAATAAGGCCCCGTTGACGACACTGAAGATTGTCGTCGTCGCGCCGATCCCCAAACCCAGACACAGAACCGCGGTCATCGTCAAGCCGGGGCTCCGGCCCAGCATCCGGACACCGTATCGAACGTCCTGCCACAAGGTCGTCACAGCAAGACTCCGGTTCGCAGTTCCCAGTTGCCGGTTCTCAATTCGTAGGATGGGCTTCAGCCCAGCATGCTCTTGTCCTCGCGAATTCCCCGCATGGGCTGGAGCCCATCCTACTTGCTGGCAACTGCCGACTGTGAACTGTCAACTTCCATCTACTCATATCTCAGCGCCACCATGGGATCGATCCGTGCGGCCCGGCGGGCCGGGAGGTAGCAGGCCAGGGTAGCTAACAGCAGTACCGTCCCAACGACCGCGGCGATGATCCCCGGGTCGTGCGGTTTCACCTCATATAAGAGACTGCGCAGGAACCGGCCGCCGACCAGGGCCCCTGCCACACCGCACACCACACCCAGGACCACCGGGGTCATCCCCTGCCGCAGGACCAGGAAACATAAGTCCGGCGCGCGGGCTCCAAACGCCACGCGGATGCCCATCTCCCGCGTCCGCTGCGTCACGGCGTGGGAGACCACACCGTAGATGCCGAAGCCGGCCAGCAGGAGCGCACACGAGGCGAAGACGGAGGTCAGCAGCATCTGGAAACGCCGTTGGGATACGGATACCTCCAGTACCTCGCGCATCGTGCGCACGGCCGTCACCAGCGCCGCGGCGTCTGTCTTGCGGACCGCCGTACGAATGGCGCCCGCGATCGAGAGCGGATCGCTGCGTGCATGCACCACCAGCGTGGTGCTCTCCGTCTCCAGAGCCCAGTAAGGGCGATAGAGCATCGCCACGGCGCCCCGATCCGCGCGGGCCCGGACATCGCTCACCACGCCAACCACCTCCCACTCCTGACCGTTGACCAGGACCTTGTGCCCGGTCACCGTCTCCTGCCCGGGCCAGAGGGATCGGGCCAGCCGTTGCGAGATGACGGCCACCCGTCGCGCTCGGTCCGTGTGCTCGAACGTACGACCTGCCAGCAGTGGGATACCCATCGTCCGAAAGTACCCCGAGCTGGCAAAGCGTATATTCGCCCGGGGGCATTCCCAGGCGGGCCTCGGATCGCCCGGCACCCCCACGGCGTCCACCCACGCCTCGCCCTCCAGGGGCAACGCACTGATCACCGCCGCAGACTCAACGCCAACCGTCGTCGCCAGCTCCGCGAGCAGCCGCTCGTAGAACTGTGCGGCGGTGTGCTCCTCGTATCGGGTCGGCCCCAGCGTAATCTCGGCCGCCAGAACGGCGGGGACCTGAAAGCCGGGATCGGCGTGGATCACCCGGGTGAAACTGCCCAGGAGTAGTCCGGCCGTAATCAGGAGAGCGACACCCAGGCCCACTTCGGCGGCGACAAGGCCGCCGCGCAGGTGTAGCCGGCCGGTTCCGGCGGTGGCGGTGCGCCGGCCCACCCGCAACGCCTGCTCCGCGCGGGCCCCCGCCACCCGGCAGGCGGGCAGTGTGCCGAACACCAGGGCCGTGACCGCCGTCAATCCCAGGGCGAACACGAGCACGCTACCGTCCAGGTGGACCTCATTCAGCCGCGGCACGTCCGCCGGCGCGAGCCGGACCAGCACATCCAGTCCCCAGCCGGCCACCGCCAGACCCGCCACGGACCCGAGCAGTGCGAGCAGAACTACCTCGACGAGTGCCTGCCGCAACAACTGCGCCCGGGTCGCGCCCAGGGCCGCCCGGACGGCCGATTCCGTGTCCCGGCCTTCCGCCCGCGTCAGGCTAAGAATGCCCAGATTCAGACACGCAATCAGCAGCAGGGTCCCGATCGCCCCCAGCAGCAGCCACAAGCCGCCGCGCGAGTTGTGCACCAGCACCTCCTTGAGCGGTTCCACCGCCGCCCGCAGACCGATCGTCAGTCCGGCCATGTTCATGAGTTGGGCCTGGATTACATCCAATTCCGCCGTGGCCTGGGCGCAGGTGACACCGCTTCTCAAACGCCCGATCACGCCGAAACGAAAATTACCCATCAGCTCGTTCTTCTCTGCGTCGGTGAATCGCCTGAGCGTAAACACCTCCGGTTGGGAACCAAACACCAGGAACGATGATGCATAGCGGTCGAGGGAAGGAAATCGGAATCCGGAGGGCAGGACCCCGATGACGGTGTACGCCTCGTCGTCCAGAGTAAGCACGGCACCCAACGACGAAGGACCGACGCCGAACTCCCGCTGCCAGAGCCCGGCGCTGATCACGGCCACGCCGCCCGAGGCAGTCTCATCCTCCTGACTGAACGTACGGCCCGAAGCCGGCGTCACCCCGAGCGTCTCGAACAGGTTCGCGGAGACTGCCAGCGCCTCCAGACGCCGCGGTTCGCCCCGGCCGGTCAGAACCATGTTGCGGCGGTCCAGCAGCGAGAGATTGGCAAATGAGGGGCACCGCTGCCGCCATTCGAGAAAATGGCGCGCGTTGACCGGCACCGTGGGATACTGTTCGGCCAGCTCGGGAATGGACTCGTCCACCAGGACCAGTTGCTCCGACCGCGGGTAGGCAAGCGGCCGGAGCAGCACGCCCTCGACGAGCGAGAAAACGGCCGTCGTTGCTCCAATGCCCAGGGTCAAGGTCAGCACCATGACGGCGGCATAGCCAGGACTGCGTCCGAGCGTCCGAACGGCGCCGCGCACGTCCTGCCACAAGATCATCATGTCATGTCTCCCGAAACACACGGGAACGCCGGAACACGGGGGAGATCGAGAGGTCCTCACCCATCATTCCAGCATTTCCGCATTCCATCATTCACGTCTCACTCATATCTCAACGCCACCATCGGATCGATCCGGGCGGCCCGGCGGGCGGGGAGATAGCAGGCCAGCAGGACCACGAGGATCAGCAGCAGGGAGACCGCCACATAGGTGGCCGGGTCCCAGGGGCTCAGTTGGAACAGGAAGCTCGACAGTACCCGAGCCACGGCGACCGTGGTCACCAGGCCGGCCGCCAGGCCGGCCAGCAGAGGCACCAGGGCCTTCCCGAGCATCAGCTTGAGCACCTGGCCGCGGTCCGCCCCGAGAGCCATCCGGATGCCGAACTCCTGGGTGCGCCGGGCGATGGAGTACCGGGTGAGGGCGTAGATGCCTACGGCCGACAGGAACAAGGCAATGCCCGCGGATGCCGTCAGCAGCCCCGCGACGAAGTGCCGGAGCAGCGCATCGCTCGGCAAGACATCGTCGAAGGTTCGGGCATTGGAGATGAATTGCAGCCGATCCATCCGGCCGATCGTTTCCTTGACGGCCGCGATGAAGCTCTTCGGGTCGCCGGTCGTGCGCAGAACCACCGAGACCCAAGGCAACGCCTTCTGGAGAAACGGCTGGTAGACCTGCATCGAAGAGTCGGCCTCGGCCCAGTGCTTGACGTTCCGGACCACGCCTACGACCTCGGCCCAGGGGGGATTCGGGCCGGCGCCGTCGCCCGTTTGCAGACGCTGGCCGACCGCGTCCCCGTCCGGCCAATAACGCCGGGCCAGAGTCTCGTCGACAATGACCACGGGCGGTGCACCGGGCTGGTCGCGCTCGTCGAAGAAGCGCCCGCGGAGCAGGCGGATTCCCATGGTCTCGAAGTACCCCGGGCTGACCGCCTTGTGCAGCACCATTCTTGGCTCCTCGCCCGAAGGTGCCACAGGCTCATCCGGGACGTGAACGGGCCAGTGCCATCCGCCCAGGAGCGACGAGGTCAAAGCGACTTTGTCGATTCCTGGGACCGTTCCCAGTTCCTGGAGCAGCCGCCGGTGAAAAGCCAGCCGGGCCTCGCGGGAGCCGTAGCGCTCCGGCGCCAGCTCCAGGTCCAGGGCCAGGACGTTCCGGGGGTCGAAGCCGCGGTCCATCCGGGCGAAGTTCACGAGGCTGCGGATCATCAGCCCCGCGGCGACGAGCAACACGATGGTCAGAGCGACCTGGGCCGTCAGCAGACCCAGATGCGCAGCATTGCGACTGCGGGACCCGAGGATGCTGCGACTTCCGGCCGCCAGGGTGCGGGCCAGGCGGGCGCCGGAGCAGCGAATCGACGGCAGAAGTCCACAGGCGGGAGCACCCAGGATCGACAGCGCCAGCGCAAAGCCGAGAACGTGCCAGTCCGGGCGGAAGAACCCGGCCGGGAACTGCGCGGCAGGCAGGATGCCGGTCCCCAAGAACCCCTTGATGGCCCAGGTCGCACCGAGGACACCGAGACCGCCTCCCAGGAGGGCCAGGACCACGTTCTCCAGAAACATCAGCCGGACCAGGCGCAGCCGCGTCGCCCCCAGGGCCGCGCGCAGCGCCATCTCCCGCTCCCGCGTGACGCCGCGGGCAAACATCAGGCCCGCCACGTTGGCACAAGCCACCAGGAAAACCGTGAGCACCGCACCCATCAGAATGGCGGGCAGGTGGCCGAGCGGTCTCGTCATGGCCTCGTGCACGCGGATGACGGTGGCCCGGGCCGGGGTATGGACCGGGGAATACTCGGCCACCAGCCGTGCCTCGACAGCATCCATTTCGGCCTGCGCCTGCTGGAGACTCACCCCGGCTTTCAATTTGCCCAGGACGTCCAATTGCCGGTTGCCGCGCCCGCCCGCGCTCCAGCCTGGGGCCACCGCCACCCACACGTCCGTGGCGTCGGCTCCATAGGGAAGGAAGTCGAACGCGGCCCCAGTCACACCGACGATGGTATGGCTGACGTTGTCCAGAAGAAGGGATTGGCCCAGGGCGTTGGGATCGGCCGCGAAGTGACGGCACCAGAAGGCATGCCCGAGCACCACCACGGGCGCCGCGCCCGGCCGGTCATCCGCCGGCATCAGCAGCCGCCCCACCGCCGGCCGAACCGGGAAGATCCGGAAGAAGTTCTCCGACACGTAGCCGATGCAGCACTCTTCGGGCGGCGCGCCGGCGGCCGGGCTAAAGGCGCGATCGCGAAACGTGTAGCAACTCAGCTCCTCGAACGACGTCGCCTGCTGCTGCCAATCCCGGTACAACGAGTGGGAGACCAGCATCATGCCGCCCTGGCGGTCGCGTCCCCACACGTAGACAATCCGGTCCGGGTCCTCATAGGGAAGCGGCCGGAGCAGGATGGGGTACAGGATACTGAAGACGGTCGTGCTGACCCCCACCCCGATGGCCACGAGCGCCACAACCACGAGACCGAACCCCGGACTACCCCAGAGTGTCCGCAGACCATACCGAATGTCATGCCACAGAGTCGTCATGGCACCACTCCAATTCGTAGGGTGTGCTGTGCACACCGATTCCAAAGGTCGAGTTGTGGTGTGCACAGCACACCCTACTCATATCGCAACGCCACCATCGGATCGATCCGCGCGGCCCGGCGGGCGGGGAGCCAGGCGGCGGCCAGGGCAATCGCCAGGAGAATCAGCCCCGACGCGGCCAGAGTCGCGGGATCATAGGGGACAATGCCGTAGATGACGGCGCTCAGGACCGCGGCCAGAAGCAAGGTCAGCGGAAGCCCCAGGGCGATGCCCAGGAGGGCCAGCAAGCCGGCCTCGCGGAGGATGGACCGTGCGACATCCGCCGGTTGCGCTCCCAGCGCTATGCGAATGCCAATCTCGCCGGTACGGCGTGTCACCGCATAGGCCATCAGACCGTACAGGCCAAGGCAGGAGAGCCCCAGGGCCAACAAGGCCAGACCGACAAACAACCGCGCGAGAGTCCGCTCGAGGGCCAGCGACTCTTTCAGTCGCAGCGCCTGCGTGGTAAGATCCTCCAACGGAACGTCGGGATTGACCTGAGCCACGGCCCGGCGCACCGCGGGCGCCAGCGACAGCGCGGGCAGCACGCTGCGCACGACAAAGCCGGTGAAATCAGGCGATTTCTGCGCATGGCAGAAGTAGATCGCCGGAGAAGGCTCCCGGCGCAAGTCACGCTTATAGTTGGCGCACACACCCACGATCTGGTATCGCTCCCGGTCCTTTGTTTCCACGTAGGCCCCCAGGGGATTGGCCCCGGGCAACATCTGACGGGCAAACGCCTCATTGACGAGGGCAACGGCCTGCGAGTTGGGAGTGTCCGCCGGCGTGAAATCCCGCCCCGCCAATAGTCCCACGCCCATGGTGGCCAGCCATCCTTCGCTGACGTAGGCCATGGGGATGGAGGTTCTCTCTTGGGAGAGGCCGGGGATCGAAACCTGCGTCCACCAGCCCCCGCCCTCGGCCAGGGACAGGGCCACCGACCGAACGCCCGGGATTTCGGCCAGATTGGTCCGCACCTGGTCAAAGAAGGCCTTCCTGTCCCCACGCACCAGGTCTCGGGGATGGACCTGGAACACCAGGAGGTTCTCGGCATCGTAGCCCGGGTCCGCCTTGCGGAGATTGACCATGGTGCGCGTCAGCAGCCCGGCCCCGGTGACCAGCAGCAGGGACAGCGCCGTCTGCACCGCGACCAGCCTTCTGCCCCAATAGGGCCGGGGCGCGCCGCGGGCCCCACTGCCTTTGAGCTCCGCGGCCGGGTCCACCCGCGCGGCCCGCAGGGCCGGCAGAAGCCCGAACAGCAGGGTCGTGAACACCGCGATACCCGCCATGAACATCAGGACCGTACCGTCAATCCCCTGACTCAGTCGAATCCGGGCCGAAGACTGGCCCATGTAGTCCAGGTCCGGCTGCATCCAGCGCCACAAACGGGTCATGGTCCCCGCCAGGACCATCTTGAGCCACACGCACACCAGCAACCCCGCCACCGCCCCCCCCAGAGACAACAGCAGGCTTTCCACCAGGGATTGACGGATCAGGCGCCACCGCCCTGCCCCGAGTGCGGCCCGTACGGACAACTCCTGTTGGCGCCCGGCGCCCCGTGCCAGCAGCAGGCTCGCCACATTGGCACAGGCGATCAGCAGCACCAGGCCGACCAGCCCTTGCAGGAACATCCATAGCACGAACGCCGGGCTGAGCGAGGACAGCGCCAGTCCGTGACAGCCCTCGTGGAGAAGAATTATGGGCCGCTCCACTTCTGACCCGATGGCCCGGAGATTTCCCTCGAACAGGACCTGCAATGAAGCGCGGGCCTGCGCTTCATTGGTGCCCGAAGTCCGCCGCCCCATGACACGGACCCATCCTTCCCTGCGGTCCTCCAGACGCTCTTGCTCGGACGTGAGCAGTTCCTGGGCCGCGATAGGCACGTAGAAGTCCGTCGGATCACCCGCCAGTGGTCCCCGGTACCGCTGCGGCAGCACGCCGACGATGGTGAAGCCGGTGTTGTTGATCATCAGGGTCTGGCCCAGCACGTGGGGATCGAGATCGTAGTAGCGCTGCCAAAGACGATAGGTAATGACCGCCACCGGATCGGCACCGCGGCGGTCGTCCTGGGGAGCCAGGGGCCGTCCGATCAGGGCCCGCGCGTCGTAGCCGTCGAAGAAGTTGCCCGAGACCATCAAACCATGGGCCACGATCGGAACCGCCCCGGCGCGGATCGCTATACCTTCCTCCACGTAGGAGAAGCCAAAGACCTGGGAGAATCCCTCGGCCTGCTCGGCAAAATCGCGATAGGTGGGGTACGGGAAGGACAGGAATGACTGCTGGCCGGAGATCCTTGGTCCAAGCGAATCGCTCGACCGGCAACGGATCGGGGCCTTGGCGCCCATCCAGCCGATCACGCGCAGGTCCTGCGGGTCGCGCACGGGCAGCGTTTTCAACAGGACGCCGTTGATGACGCTGAAGATGGCCGTATTGGCCCCGATGCCCAGAGCCAGCACCAACACCACAACCGCCGTAAAGCCGGGGCTCTTGACCAGCATCCGAACAGCATACCGTGCGTCGTGCCATAAAGTCGTCATGGCCGGACTCCAGTTCTCAGTTCCCAGTCGTCAGTTCGCAGTCGTCAGTCACCAGCTCTCTTGCGGCCCACTGTGGACTGTTAACTCCCTATTCATATCTCAGCGCCACCATCGGATCGATCCGCGCAGCCCGGCGGGCGGGCAGCCAGGCGGCGACGAGGGCCACCGCGAGCAGAATCACCCCTGACGCGATCAGAGTCACAGGATCATAGGGAGCAATGTCGAAGATGAAGGCGCCCAAGACCCGGGCCAGCGCCAGGGTCAGCGGCAGACCCAGCGCGATGCCCAGCAGGGCCAGCCGGCCGGCCTCGCGCAGGATGGGCCGGGCCACATCCGCCGGCCGCGCTCCCAGGGCCATGCGCAGGCCGATCTCACCGGTCCGGCCCGTCACGTGGTGCGCCATCAGCCCGTACAGCCCGAGGCAGGAAAGCCCCAGGGCCAGCAGACCCAAGCCGACGAACAGCAGCCTCAGAGTCCGTTCCGGAGAGAGAGACTTCTCCAGCAGTTGCTTCTGGGTGGCGAGTTCCTCCAGGGGCAGGCCGGGGTCGATCTCGGCCACCGCCCGGCGCACCGCGGGCACCAGCGCCAGCGCGGGCAGGACGCTGCGCACGGCAAAGTTGACCCCGCGGCGCACGTTCTGCCGCTGGCAGAAGTAGATCGTCATCTGCGGCTCCCGATGCACATCGCGCCGGTAGCTGCTGCACACCCCCACAATCTGATGCGGCTCGGGTCTCCCGCTCATACCTCCCGTCGTGATCGACATCCCCACCGGATTGGCCCCAGGGAAGAAGTGGCGGGCCAGGGCCTCATTGACGATGGCGACGGGCTCGGAGCCCCGGATGTCCGCCGAGGTGAAATCGCGGCCGGCCAACAGGTTCACCCCCATCGTCGCCAGCCATCCGTCGCTGACGAGGCCCACGAGAACTGTCTCGGGAGCAAGATCAGGAACCGAAGCTTTCGGGTACCAGCCGCCGCTGGAGAACGCCACCGACCGCACCCCGGGAATCGCGGCCAGGTTCATCCGCACCCGCTCGTGGAAGCTGATGAGGTCGTCTCCCTTGACCACCGACTCCAGGGGACGGAGGTCGAAGACCAGCAGGTTCTCCGTATCGTAACCCGGATCGACCTGCCGCAGGTTGACGATGGTCCGTATCAGCAGCCCGGCCCACACAACCAGCAGCAGCGACAGGGCCATCTGCACCACGACCAGGACTCGCCCCCAGCGCGACCGACGGGTGCCCTGGGCGCCGCTGGTCTTGAGCTCGGCGAGGGGGTCCACACATCCGGCCCGCCAGGCGGGCAGTAACCCGAAGAGCAAGGTCGTGAACACCGCCACGCCCAAGGTGAACAGCAGGACGGTCCCATCGAGCCCCTGGCCCAGGCGGACGCCGGCGGACGACAGGGGCATGTAGTCCAGATCGTTGTACATCGAGCGCACCAGACTGGTCATCGGCCCGGCCAAGACCGCCTTGAGCCACACGCTCACCACCAGCCCGGCCGCCGCCCCGCCCAGAGACAGGAATAGGCTTTCCACCAGGGACTGGCGGATCAGGTGCCAGCGTCCCGCCCCGAGGGCGACCCGCACCGACAATTCCTGGCGGCGCCCGGCGCTCCGCGCCAGCAGCAGGCCCGCCACGTTGGCGCAGGCGATCAGCAGCACCAGGCCGACCAGGCCCTGGAGCATCATCAGACCGCCGGCCTGGTCGGAGACCGCGACCGCCAGTCCGTGCCGGCCGTCCGCCAGGGGAATGGTCGGGGGCTCCCCTTGGGCCGGGGGGCGGCTGAGAGTGCGCGGGAACAGCACCTCCAGCGAAGCGCGGGCCTGAGTCTCATTGGCGCCCGGGGCCAGCCGTCCCATGATGCGAACCCACGCGATGCGGCGGTCTTCCAGACGTTCCTCGTCCGAGGTCAGCAGCGCCTGGGTCGCGAAGGGCACGTAGAAATCCGTCGGATCGCCGTGCAGGGGCCCCCGGAAGCGTTGGGGCAGCACGCCGACGATCGTGAACCCGGCGTTGTTGATCAGCAGGGTCTGGCCCAACACCCGCGGATCGAGATCGTAGTAACGTTCCCAAAGACGGTAGGTGATTGCGGCCACCGGGTCGGCGCCGGCGCGATCATCCTGCGGGGCCAGGGACCGCCCGAAGAGGACCCCCGCGCCGTAACCATCGAAGAAATTGCCGGAGACCATCAACCCGTGGGCCACCGCCGGGGCGCCGCCGGCGCGAATCGTCACCCCGCCATCGACGTAGGAGAAGCCCAAGAGGTGGGAGAACCCTTCGGCATTCTCGGCGAACTCGCGGTACGTGGGGTACGGGAACGCCAGCCAGGACGACTTGCCGGAGACTCTGGGGCCCCGCATGTCGCTCGTGAAGCCGCCAATTCCGGTATCGGACCCCATCCAGGAGATCACCCGCAGATCCTGCGGATCGCGCACGGGCAGAGACTTCAGGAGAACGCCGTTGATGACGCTGAAGATCGCCGTATTGGCCCCGATGCCCAGGGCCAGCACCAGGATCACCACCGCCGTCAGACGGCGGCTGTTCCACAACTGTCGCAAGGCGTAACGTACGTCGCGCCATAAAGCCGTCATTGCACTGTCTCCAGTTCGTAGGGTGTGCTGTGCCCACCAATTCCAAAGATCGAGTTGTGGCGTGCACAGCACACGCTACTCATATCGCAGCGCCACCATCGGATCGATCCGGGCCGCCCGCCGGGCCGGCAGCCACGCGCCCAGGCTCGCGACGGCGATCATCAGCACCGCAGCCCCCACCAGCGTGAGAGGATCATAAGGTTCGACGCCATAGAGAGGAGTATAGAATCCGGGGCCCCAGAAAGGATGGTAAGGTTCGAGAACGGACAGGATCACACGAACCAGGGCCAGGGCGACGGGTATGCCGACGGCGACGCCAAGGACCGCGAGCAACAGGGCTTCACGCAGGATCGGCCCGGCGACATCCCAGGCGCGGGCCCCCAGGGCCTTGCGAATGCCCATTTCGCCGGTGCGGCGCGCGACATGGTAGGCCATCAGTCCGTACAGACCGAGGCAGGACAGCCCCAGAGCCAGGAGGGCGAGGCTGCCGCACAGCGCCGCATAAAGGCGTTCCCAAGCCAGGGACTCCTGGAGTACCAGTTTCTGTGTCGTAATCCCGGCCAGCGGCAGGTTGCGATCGACCTCGGCGACGGCCCGGCGTACGGCCGGGATCAGAGACTCCGGAGGAAGCACCGTACGAATCGCATAGGTGAGACTAAGGAAAGGGAATTGTAGATGTGGAATATACAGAAGAGGGGCGGCATCTCGACGCAGGCGATCATATTTCTGGTTGCGGCACAAACCTACTATCTGACACGATTCTTCACCCGCCCTGACGTACTGGCCCAGAGGGTTGTCGCCCCCAAAAAACGCGCGGGCGAATTCCTCGTTGACGATCGCCACCGGCGGGGAATGCTCTGTGTCCGTGGCACAGAAATCGCGCCCCTGCAGCATCTGGATTCCCATGGTAGCGAAGTACCCGTCGCTCACAACCAGGGCCATGGAATCGCGCGGCTCTTCCTCGGAACGATGGGGGATCGAAATCCGACGCGTCCACAACTCTCCTCCGAACAGGGTCCGGTTGGAAAGAGCGACCGACCGGACACCGGGGATCTCTGCGATCCTCTGGCGCAGTGTGCCATAGAAGCCCTGCAGATTCTTCGGGCGAGTCAGAGACGAATAGGGACTGATGGGAACCAACAGGAGATTCTCCGTGTCGAATCCCGGATCCGCGCGATAGAGATTGACCAAGGTCCGGCACAAGAGCCCCCCGACGACGACGATGATGACAGACAAACCCACCTGCGCCGTGACCAACACCTTCCCCAGGCCCAGCCGGGGCGTGCCGCGGTTGGCGCCCTCTTTCAGTCCGGCCGCAGGGTCGGCGTTGCCGGCCCGCAGCGCCGGCAACAGACCGGACAATAGCGTGGTGACCACACCTACGGCCAGCGCAAAGAGCAAAACGTTCCGATCGATCTGCAGGTTGAAGTGTTGGTTGCCGGACGGATCGTTCACAAAACCGGTCAGTGCCCCTCTGATCCACACGGAGAATACCAAGCCGAGGCCGACACCGGCCAAGGACAGGACCGTACTCTCCGCCAGGGATTGGCGGACCAGACGCCACCGCCCGGCCCCCAGCGCCGCCCGCACGGCCATCTCCTGTTGACGGGCCGCCCCGCGAACCAGCAGCAGACCGGCCAGATTGGCGCAGGCGACCAGCAGAACCAGACCCACCACACCCTGCAGGGGCCACCAGCGTTGCGCGGTGTCCGGACGGTCGCCAAGTACCCCGTGCCCCCCTTTCTGCAAGGAGATTCCCGGCCCATCCACCTCCACGATGGTGCGATTCCGTACCTGGGCGAACCAAACCTCCAACCAGCTCTGCACCTGAGCCTCATCGGCCCCGGGCGCCCGTCGCCCCATGATTTGAACCCACCAGGCGTCGTACGAACCCAACCAGTCCGCTTCGCTTAGACCCGGTCGGGCCATCGTCAGGGGCACGTAGAAATCGGTACGCCTCTCACCGGCCAACGGACCTACGTAACGGCGTGGGAGCACGCCAATGACAGTGAAGCTCGTATTCTCGACCGTAAGTGTCCGGCCCAAGACGTCGGGATCGAGACCATAGACACGTTGCCAAAAAGGATATGTGAGGACGGCCACCGGCGCAGCATCCGGACGGTCATCCTCCGTGGTAATCGGCCTGCCAATCAGGACCGGCGCGCCGTAACCCCGGAAGAAGTTCCCCGATACCATCAGGACATGGGCCAAAGACACTGTGTCTTCCACACGGATCGTCCTGGAATCCCGGTAGGAAAAGGCGAAAACGTCAGAGAACCCTCGTGCCTGCTCGGCAAAATCCCGATACGCGGGATACGGAAAGGACCCGCAGGAGAACCCGCCACCCGGGATACCTGCGAAGCTCCCCTGGAACTGATGCCTGCTCCCCACGCTCCCCACCAGTTTACGACCGGTCCAGTTGATCACGCGTAACTCCTGCGGATTGCGTACCGGCAGCGACTTGTACAGGATGCCGTTGATCAGACTGAAGATGGCCGCGTTGGCGCCGATGCCCAGGGCGAGCGACAGCACCGCCACCGTCGTGAAGCCGGGGCTCCGGCACAACTGGCGAAAGGCGTAACGTACGCCCTGCCGTATCGTGATCATTTGTTCTACCTCCCGTTTCCCTCACACGTGTCTCAACGACTCTGTTGGATCAGCTTGATAGACGCCGCAAGGTGCGAATAGCAGTCACACCTCCCAGCCTGGGCGGTACGTCCGGCCGACATACTGATTGATCTGGGGCTCATTCGCACACTCTCGTTTCTGCACGTTCCACCGAAGCTTCCGGCCTACGCCGGCGCAGGCCGCCAGATGACCGGTCATGATCCGCTCGGTGAGCCGGCCGGACGTGGTGGGGAAGTCACTCGTGAGGGGGCCTCCCTTCTCGATCGCGTCGAAGAGCTCGCCGAGCGCGCTGCCGGTCCGCGGCAGCGTTTTCGGCCGCGGCGGGCACTCCCGGTGTTTCTGTATGGGCAAGATGCGTGTGTCGAGACAAGAGGAGCCGGAATACATGTAGCCTCTGTCACCGATGAAGATGGATCCCACCCTACTGGGCGGCTGCAATTCGCTGCGCAACTTCCTCAGGGATTCCGGCATATCCTCGGCTTCTTCATACGCATACACCTTCACCGGTGGCATCGCGCCCCGCGCCGGGAACTCCCGCCGCAAGACCATGTTCAAGCAATACAGTTCCTCACTGCCCCCCTGGAGGAATTGCCTGCGTGAATGTGTGCGCATTGGAGTTCTCCTCTACGGGAACCGGTACACGTACCCACTGTCGCTTCGTTTGCGGATCCACTCCATGAACGCCGCCGGATGAATGATCTTGGCACCGCTTGGATGGACATGGGCCGACGCCAAGAGCGACTCTTTCATCTGTGCCGGCGTCAGGTCCGGACGGATCTGCCAGCCCAAGGCCAGGATACCGGCGGCATAGGGGATGGTATCGCTGTATCCCGCCTTGGACCGCGGTTGGCGGCTGCGCCGGCCCCCGCCGTCGTAGGCATAGCCCAACCGCCAGCCCTCCTCGGCCTGGGCGACGGTTCGCGGCGCGGATGGCACATGGATATGCCCCTGGTCGACCTCGACCGGCCCGTTGCGGAAACCCGGGGTGCAGGCCTCGACACTTTCTCGATTCTGCGGGTCCAACCAGCAGAGGGATACAAAGCCGTGGTGCCAAGTGCAGTCCAGCACCAGGATGCCTTGGTCCTGGGCCCGCTGTACGGCCTCGTCCCAGAGAGACTGGTTCTTATACACCGATCCCTCGCCCGAGGGTTGGGACGATACCGATACGACCCGGATCCTTTGCTCTTTCGGCGTGCCCTCATTGTACGTGACGAACCCGTCCAGGGCCCGGGCATAATAACCGGCATCCGCCTCCCAGGAGGGAACGGCCACCACGTGCAGGCTGGCCCCCGGGGCGGTGCCACACCGCGTGCCCACCAATTGGCTGGCCATAGCGGGTCCGTGTCCACTGCTTTTGTGCGGGCCGCAACCGGCGTCGTGGTACGAGACAATCTTGCCGGCGTACTCCGGGTGATCCAGCAGGAGCGGCTGATCGATCAGCCCCACATGGACGCCTGCCCCGGTGATCCCCTGGGCCTGCAAAGCCCGGACCCCGAGCCCCGGATTCATGCCCTCCTGCAACAGCGCCTGCGGATCGAATCCCGTGGGCAAGCGTTCCGCCGGAGGCCACTGGGTATCCTGATTGAATTCGAGGGTATCCAGAATATCGCCGGCGGAGCGCAGGTCCAACGCGCGCAGATCCTTGCCACCTACATCGGCATACGCCTCGAGACCCTCGCGACGATCCGCCCGGGGACTGTCCGTCTTATCGAGTTGTGCCGGGCCAACGTTGATCTCCAGCACCGTGCCATCATTCTTGCTGATTTCAAAGGAGAGATTCTGGTCTTCGTAGGTAAGAATGTCTTTGGTCGCAAACTTGCTGAGCTGGAAGTCATTACTGAAGACTTGTTTGATCTCTTCCACCGGGTCACCCACTCCCAAGCCGCCGGCGAATCGGTAGGCAGGACTGAGCACCGTGATCCCGATGATGGCATCGTCATCGATCCCAAACGCGAGATCCTCGTACGACATGGTATACCGCTTCGGGAGATTGTCCCGAGCATACGTCTCTGGCCCCCAATGAACCCATCTTGGCTCTCCCAGCTTCTTCACCAGCTCGTCTTTACTCATGCCAAATGGGTAGTCGCCTACGCGCACTCCAGGCACGATGGTTTGAGTTTCAGAATTTATCGGCAGAGGCGACCGTACGGTGCGACGCTCACTGGGCGGGCGGTTCAATGTTGCGGTCTCACCGGCTTGAATCGCACGAATCAACCGGACAGGATCAACGATGGGTCCGAGGGGCCTGGTCATCCCACGGCGCTTCAGTTCGATAGTACGCCCGGTTTGCACGGCCAGGGCCCAGAACTTCTCCGGGGTGATCGCAGGATCCACCTGCGCGGCCAGAGCATACACCCCGGCGATGTAAGGGACAGCCCAACTGTAACCACCGTTTCGGTAAAAAACGTATTCGCGGATACCGCCGGGGCTGGCGGCGGTGCGCGAGTCCATCGGTACCGAGAAACACATTCCTAAAGGTGGGGACGGACGGGACCAGAAATCTCTGGCCCGAAACAGGCCCGGTGCATAGGATTCGAATACGTCCGGATCCGCCAAAGGCGAACGATCCAGCGCGTCGAAGTCGCATCCCTCATGGACCTGTCCGACAGTCGTGCACACAATCAACATGCCGGCCGCCAGTGCTTTCTGTACCGCTTTGGCAATGTCCTCATAGCCCTCGCGCGACGGCCCCCAACCGGTCGACATGGAGAGGACTCGGATCTTGTTGTCGGGCGGGAGCTGCGCGTTGACTTCGATGATTCGGTGGATACATCGAGCCTGGCGCGGCAGAGGGCTTCCGCCCGGCCGGGCGATATAATAGAGCTCGGCCCCCGGAGCGACGCCGACGGTTTTGCCCAGGGCAATCGAGGCGACGGCCGCCCCGTGCATCTGCGGCCCACTGTGGCTGGGCACATCGATTTCCTCGTAGAAACGGACACGGTCGGCATACTCCTGGTGGTCAACCAACAGACGTTGATCGATGATGGCAATCTTCACTCCGCGGCCGGTGATTCCTTCCTCGTGCAAACGGCGGACGCCCAAGCCGGGGTTCTTCCCCAACTCCATGATCTTGCGCCAATCGAAGCCAGCGGGCATCCGCTCGGGAGCCGGCCAGACCGTCCCGTCATCGAAGTGCGCATACAGGAGATCCTCGAGCGCCGCGCGCAAATCGAGCTTCGACACGTCCCGGCCCCGCAAATCGACCTGGAAGGGATTGTCCGAATTGGGGTCGTATTTCGGGATGGTTGTCCACTCCCGAGGAGCTTCTTTCCCAGCGGGCGTGATGCTATGCTTCGCCGGCACCTGTGGATTGGCCTGCACGTCGTGAGAGCCGGCCAGCGGCATTCCGACCAAGATCAGTAATGCTGCTGTCCCTCGACTCATGGCTTGTTCCCTGCGATGGAGGCGACTGGAAACGCAGAACCACAACTCAGGTAATACCGGCATACTATTCTACTCACTCGCATCTCAAGGCTCTCATCGGATCGATCTTCGCGGCCCGGCGGGCGGGCAGCCAGCAGGCGAGCAGGGACACGCCCAGCAGCAGCAGCGAGACGCCGCCAAACGTCAGCGGGTCGGTCGCGGTGACGCCGTACAGCAGGCTCGCGACCAGCCGCGTCACGGCCAGGGCCGCCCCCACGCCGATCGCAAGACCGAGCAGGACCAGCTTCAATCCCTGCCGGATCACGAGGGCGACCACGTCCCGGCGGCGGGCTCCCAGGGCCATGCGGACCCCGATCTCCGGTGTCCGGCGGACCACTCCGTAGGACAGGATGCCGTACAGACCCAGACAAGCCAACACCAGAGCCAGCAGGCTGAAGGACCCGGCCAGGCTGGACAACGAGCGTTCCCGGAACAAGTGATCGTCGAGCATGGCGTGCATCGTCTGCAGGCCGGTCACCTCGACGCTGGGGTCCAGCTCGCGCACAATCTGCCGGATGCCGTCCGCAACGGTCAGAGGGTTGCCCAACGTCCTGACGTAGAGGTAGGGCAAGACCCGTCCCTGGGTCCCCACGAGACTATAGACGGAAGCTCTTGGGCCGCCGCGCAATCTCTTGTAGATCACGTCCTTGACCACCCCGATGACCTCGAGAAACGGCCCGGATTCGCCCGCCTGCAGGAGTTGCCCCACGGGATCTTCCCGGCCAAAGAGCGTTCGGGCGTTCGTCTCATCCAGGATCACCGGACGCGCCGCCTGGCCGGACTGACCGACGGAGGCCGCCGCTTCGTCCTGCGGCCCGAAGCTCCGCCCGCGCAGCACCGGGATCCCCATGGTCTCGAAGTACCGCACGGTAACGCCGGTGCCACGCACTTCCAGGCCTTCTTCGGCGCCGAAGTCGCGACCGATCCGAACCACCCGGTTCGGCCCCCACCCCCACTCGCTGCCACTCACGGGCTGGATGCTGGCACAACCAACGGACCGCACACTCGACAGGCCCTCGACACGCCGAAGAACCTCCTGGTAAACGCTGCCGCGGCGCGCCTCGTCATAGCCCTTGCCCCAATCGAGCTCGAACGCCAGGAGATGCTCCCGGTCGAACCCCGTATCCAGCGACTTGAGTTTCTGCACGGTCCGCACAAACAGGCCGGCCCCGATCAGCAGGCAACACGACACGGCGATTTGGGAGACCACGAGCGCTTTGTTCCAGAAGTGCCTGGGCGCGCCGTCCCCGGGGCCCGTCCGATCCTTGAGTGTGGTGGTCAGGTTGAGACGACTGCCTTGCCAAGCCGGGAGCAGCCCGAAAAGCATTCCGGCCCAAGCAGAAGCAAAGAAGGTGAACACCAGGATGCGCAGATCCAGCGCCAGATCGAGCCGAACGGCCGCGCCGAACCGAGGAATCGTATAGTGGGCCAGCAACGGAGCGCCCCACCGCGCGACGAGCAGGCCCAACGCCCCTCCCAGTGCCGCCAGCAGCAGACTCTCCGTCGCGAGTTGCCGAATCAGGGCCCAGCGGCTTGCACCGAGGGCGGCACGCACGCCGAACTCGCGCCGACGCGCTGCGCCGCGCGCCAGGAGAAGCCCAGCCAGATTGGCGCACGCGACCAGTAAAACCAGGCCGACCATCGCCATGAGGATCAGGAGCGGCCGTTGGAGCCCCCAGCCCATGTCGGAATACCCCGCCCCGCCGGCAGCCAGCGCGATCCTCACCTTCGGAACATCCTGCTTCTGCTTCTCCGACCCGCGGCGGGCGAACCGAGCGTTCAAGTCGCTAAGCCACCGCTGAAAACCGACGTCCAATTCGGCACGCGCCTGTTCCGCGCCCACTCCGGGCCTCAGACGCCCCATAATGCGTAGCCACTGGCTGGTGGGATTGTCAAAATCCTGCTCTTGAACTGATCTGTTCACGAGCGGGGTCGCCTGAAGGGGCAGCCACAGATCGGGGTAGCTTCCCACGATGAATCCCGTGAATCCGCGGGGAGTCACGCCGACGATGGTCACGGCGGTGTTCTCCAGCCGGATGGTTCTGCCGACGATCGCCGGTTCCAGGCCGAAACGCCGTTGCCAGAATCCGTAGCTGATGACAGCGACCGCCTCCGCAACGCCCCGGCGATCATCCTCCGGCGTCAGTGCCCGGCCGAGAAGGACAGGTGCCCCCAGGACATCGAAGAAATTCCCCGAAACCGCCTGAACACCCACGCGCCCCGGCTCGCCGCCCTGGGCCCAATCCGCACTCATGCTGTACCGATCCATGGAGCTCGCCGCCAGCAGACCGGAGAACGACTGACTGTCCTCGCACCACTGGCGATACGTCACATAAGAAAAGCTCGAATATCGGTTGTGGGACGAATCCATGATGGCCACGACGGCGAGTTGTTGTGGATCCTTCACCGGCAGCGACTTCCACAGCAAGGTCTCAATCAGGGTGAAGATCGCCGTGTTGGCGCCGATGCCGAGCGCCAGCGTGAGCACCGCCACCGCCGTGAAACCGGGACTCTTCACCAGCACGCGGACGCCGTAGCGGAGATCTTGCCACCAAGCCGTCATTGCAGGACTCCAGTTCTCAGTTGTCAGTGGCCAGTTCTCGGTTGGGTGCCATCAGTGCTCTTGCTGTCGACTGCCAACTGTGAGCCGTCAACTTCGTCTTATTCATATCGCAACGCCACCATCGGATCGATCCGCATCGCCCGGCAGGCGGGCAGCAGGCAGGCCAGCAGCGACACGGCCGCGATCAGCAGGGGGACCAGGACAAAGGTCACCGGGTCAATTGCACTGACACCATGCAGGTAACTGGACAGGAAGCGCGTCAAGCCGAGCGCGCCGGCCAAGCCGACCGCCGAGCCAAGGAGCGACAGCACCAGCCCCTGCTTCAGGATCAGCGTCAGGTTCGTCGCCCGGCGGGCGGGCGCACTGCAAGCCACGACCGAGGCGGCACTCCGCAGCAACGCCGCACGGCCAATCGTCGGACCATCCGTGGGCTCATACCGGAACGACGGGAACTCGAGATCCACCGCCGGCATGTGGTGGGGGTCGTAGCCGGGGTCGATACGCAGCCGGTTGGCGAAGGTCCGGACGCCCAGACGGGCCCCGACGATCAGGAGGAAAGCCAACGCGATTTGGGAGGCCGCCAGCAACGAATGCATCCACCGCGTCGGCCGTCCGGTCGTCGCGTGTCTCGCATCCCCCCGGAAGGCGGCGGAAAGCTCCGTTCCCCAGGCCTGTACGGCCGGGATCAGACTGAAGGCGGTTCCCGTCGCCAAGGCCACTGCACCGGCAAACGCCAGGGCGGCCACATCGAGGTGTATGCCTCCGACCACGGGCATGAACTTCAGGACCGGGGGTCGCACCAAGGCGCCCTGGATCACGCTGAAGATCGTCGTCGCCGCGCCAATGCCCAGGCCCGGGCACAGAACCGCGGTCACCGTCCAGCCGGGGTTCCGGCGCAGCACTCGCATGCCATTTCGCACATCCTGCCCGAGCATTCCCATGGGTTTCTCCTGCGTGTACCTCGGCATTCGAGGCCCATGCAAACGCTGTGCCAGGTGCGTTCTGCCCCGGTCGCCGCTCGGAAGGCCCTGGACAAGGGGCCTGCCTGATCTGGGAAGATTGCGGTCGCCTCCCGTGTCCGGTTTTGAAATCCGCGCGCCCGAATTCGGACACGCCCGAGGTGAACTTGAAGCCCGCTCTGCAGAGGTCGTGCGTCCCCGCACGACCTCTTTAAAACAGGCGCGGAGAGGCCCTATCGGCGCAGCCATTCGGCGATGGTGCGACGCTCCTGTTCCTCCATACGCCGACGTTTGTCGAGGAAATGCCGGTACTTCTCGCGGTCGTCGCGGTCCCAGAGGTTCGCCTCTTCGTAATCGCCGCAGAAAGGGACCAACAGATCGATCCAGCAGGCCAGGGTCTCGGTTTCCTCCGGCGCGAGTGGAACGCCGTAGTGGCCCTCCGTCAACATCGATAACAGTCGGCTGCGGGCCGCGCCGGCAGCGTACGGCGGCAGCATTTCGGGTCCCGACTGGGCACTGATCCAGTTCACGAGATCGTCGCTTACGCCCGCCAGGTACCGGTGGCCCCCCAGCGTCCGCTCCGTCGCCCGAACCAGGGCCAGGTAACCGGCGGTCCATTCTCGCTTCGCCAGCGGCTCCGGCACCGGCGTGCCCAGCAGGCTGAAGGCAGACTTCGTGGCGAGGGCATCTTGCCCGTGTTCTTTCGTGTCGAGGGCGTCCTGACCTCGAATCGCGGGCACGATGCCCGCGACACGCAAGGGCGGGACGCCCTCGCCACGGAGAAGCTGCGGGTCGTTGTGACATCGGGTGCAGTGGCGATCGAGAATCGGCTGTACCTCGCGCGGGAAGCTGAAGCCACGCGGCGGACCGTGAAATGGAGTGAGCGCCTGCGGGCCGGCTTTCAGCGCCAGGCGGGGCGCGGCTCCGCCAGGAGGCGCGTCGTTCTTCGACTCGTGACATCCGACGCAGGAGACATTCTCGTCCGGCTGCAGCGTCACCCAGCTCCGCATGGACTGCACCGCATATCCCCGGGCGTCGAGCGCCTGGAAGTACACAGGCTGACGGGCAGGCAGGGTGAAGAACGCCGAGCCGTCGGCGTACACCGCGGCCTCGCCCAGCACAGTCTTGACGTCCCAGGCACCGTTGCCGATGGACACCGGCGTGCTGACCAGAGCGTCGCCCGCGGGACCGGCATTGTAGCTCCAACCGACGCCGGCGGCGCGGTAGTCCAGCCCGATCACGCGGAGCTTCTTGATCGTGCCGCGCGGAATGCCCGCCAGACCCGGACCTTCATAGATGTCCTGAAGGAAGCACGTGCCGGTGGCCTGGTGATAGTCCACGAGGCTGGCCCGGACGGGCGGCCGCGGCCGCGCTGCCAAGGGTACGGGCTGGCTGCAGGAGACCTCCGGATCGGCGGCCAAGAGCTCTCGCCGGCCGTCCGCCGCGATCCAGTACAGCTTGAAGAGCGTCGGGGAACGCGACCAGCCCAGGGGCGAGCAGGCGACTACGAATTCGGATGCCGAGAGCGGATACGGGTACTGGTACAACTCGCCCCTCTGCCCATAAGCGTCAATGCGCTCGGCGCGCGTGACGCGGACCGGAGCAATCAACTGGGTGCCCGCGTTCTCCTGCCGGCCCCGGGCGGGATCGACGATTCCCAGCTTCCCTACCTGACGCGTGTGATGGCCGGAGAAGATGGCGACGACCTGGTGCGTGCCGGGGATGCCGCGGGCGTGCAACAGCGAGGTCGGGAACCACGAATTGTTGCCGTAGAGCTCGGTCTGGCCGGTGCCGTCGGGGTTCATCTGGAACAGGCCCTGGACGAAGAGCTGGCCGCGGTCGCTATACTCCCAACGGGTGTACACGATCCGACCGTCGGGCAGAACCGTCGGATAGTTGTCGTGGACCTGGTCGAAAGTCAGCCGGCGCAGACCGCGGCCGTCGCCGGCGCAGGCGTACAGGTTGCTCACCTCGGTCCACCAGCAGTCCACCGTCTGAACGCAACGGGTCGAGTTGAACAGGATGTCGCCGCTCGGCAAATAGACGCCTTCATAATCGGCAAAACCACGTCCGTGGGTCAGTTGCCGGACCGCGCGGTCCGTGGCGTCCATCTCGTACAGGTGGTAGTCGTCTTGCCGATCGGATTTCTTCCAGGCGAAGAGCACGCGCCGGCCGTCCCAGGACACGTCCGGGTCGCGGATCACGCCGCCAGCATCCGCGAGGAGCGTCTGCACGCGTGCTCCGGCGCCGTCGATCTCCAGCCGGCAGAGGGCCGCCCCCGGCTCGAATTGCCGCTCGTGTTGCGCGTCGGACTGGCCTTCCGTATAGGCATAGTGCGAGCCGCCCAGCGTATGGTGCTTCGTGAAGATCCACCGCGGATACTGCCGCTGCAGCATCCGAAGGCGGTTCTCGCGGCGCACGGCGGCAACCCGCAGGTAGAGATCGAGCCAGCGCCGCGGCTCGACCGATGAGGCTTGGCCCACGAGCCGATCGAACTCGTGCCGCAGGTTTGGGTCGGCAGTCCCCACTTCCGCCAGCGCCTTGGCGGCCGCCTGCTGTGCCGCCTCCGGCATCGTGGCCGCCGACAGCCACGGAGCAAAGCCCGACCCCGCATCCTGCAGGCACCAGTCCCAGTACAGGGGAAACTCCCGCTCGCTCCGGACCGAGAACGCCTCCACCGCGGCGCCAAACGCTTCGCTGCGCGGATCGACCATCGCCACTTCCGCTTGCGTCCCGAGCACCAGGTCCCGCCACGCGATTGCCCGCCCGGCCTCCGCCGCACCTTCGCTGCCATTCGCTCCGACACTCAGTGCGAGCACCAGCGCACCCGCGCCTACCAGGCCGGCGTACCTCCGTAATCGACGGGCATTACGTGAGACATCCTGCGACCGCGTTGCCATCTACCTCTCCTGTTCGTATCCGGCACGGGTGTTACCAGCCCATGCCTGCGATGATAGAATACACCATCATGCTTGATATTGAGAAGCAGATTGATTACCGGCGTCGGGGTGTGGCTGAGGATCGGGAAATTGTAGACATCGTGCGACAATGCCTGCGGAACCTCGCGCAACAGGGCATCGTGGCTCGGAGGGGCGTGATCTTGGGTTCTTACGCCTCGGGTCATCCAAATCAGTGGCGCGGCATTGATCTGGTGGTCGTATCCGCTGCGTCTGACGGTACGTTCTCTCGGGATGCGATCAACTCCTTGTGGCGCGTGGCCGCCCCCACGGATGGCCGGATCGAGCCGATCCCCTGTGGGGAACGCCAGTGGGTCGAAGATGAGGTAACACCCATTCTCAAGATCGCCCGCGGGGAGGGCGTGCCGGTGTTGCCGGATGGCGATTCCAGTGGCGAGAGGGCCCGCACCTGTTGATGGTACCGACGATCAGCCTGGCAGCGGGAGCCGCAGGCAGGCACGGCAGCCGGGGCCGGCGGGGTGGTTTTCGAGGGTCAGGGAGCCGCCATGGGCTTCGGCGATCTGGCGGCTGAGGGTCAGGCCGATGCCCGAGCCGTGGTCTTTCGTGGTGAAAAAGGGCACGAAGACGTCGGTGCCGTCGGGCAGGCCCGGGCCGTCGTCGTCCACGTGGATCTCGATCCGGCCCGTGCCGATGCGCCAGCCGATCAGGACCGCGCCGTCGCCAGCCGGCCGCTTCTGGAGACTCGCTTCCACGGCGTTGGAGACGACGTTGATCAGCAGTTGCTCGAGCTGGTCGCGGTCGCCCTGGGCCTGCACGTCCGGGCCGGGGACGACCGTCACGCTCATGCGGGTCTCCAGGTCCGCCACCCGGCGCAGGAGCCGCGCCACGTCCACCGGCGAGAGGCTGGGCTGGGGCAGGTGCATCAGGCGCGAGTAGGCCCCGGTGAAACGGTCGAGGGCCTCGGCGCGCTCGGCGATCAGTTCCAGGCCGGTCCGGGCGTCCTCCTGCCAGTCGTCCGGCAGCGGCGCGCGGCCGAGCAGCACCCGCAGGCTGTCGGCCACCGATTGGATCGGGGTCAGCGAATTGTTGACCTCGTGACGCACGGTCCGGATCAGGCGTTTCCAGGCCCGGCGTTCCTCCTCGTGCAGCGTCCGGGTCAGGTCGGAGAGGAAGACCAGCTCGTGCGGCACCCCCTTGTCCCGGTAGCTGCCCCGCCGCAGCTCCCAGCGGCCCGAGCCGCCCGGGAACACCACGTCCAGGACACGGGGCGTCTCGCCTGCCAGGCACTCGGCCAGACCCAGATCCTGGGCCCGGCAGCCGACGAGGTCCTCATCCGCCCGGCCGAGCAGGCGCCGGCCACTGTCGTTGACCAATTGCAGCCGGCCGGTGCTGTCGAAGCCAAACATCGCCACGTCGACCTCCGCGAGCATCTTGCGGACCAGGGCCATTGCCTCCATCGCCCGCAACCGCTGCTCGCGCAGCGACGCGGTCAGGGCGTTGACCTCCCAGATCACTTCGCCCAGGGCATCGTCGTAGCGGGCTCCACGCAGCCGCAGAGAGTAGTCGCCCTCCCGCAGCGCTCCGAGCAGGTTCGACAGGGTCCGCAGCGGAAACGCCACTTTGTTCCGGATGACGAACGCCGTCGCCAGCCAGGTGAACAGGATCAGACCCGCGAGCGTCAGCCGGGTCTGAGTCGAGTAATCGCACTGCCACAGTAGGAACAGCGACAGCGCCGCGCCGCCCAGCCCGGCCACGAATCCCAGCCACAGAATGCGATGCTCGTACTTCATGATCTATGATTCATGATTTACGATTTATGATTTATGATTTGAGAAGACCGCCCAAGGCCAAGAAGCGGACGACTGAAATCATAAATCGTAAATTCTTCACCCGATTCCATGCTTCTCCAACCGGCGGTAGAGGGCGCCGCGGCTGAGGCCCAGGGCCTCCGCAGCCTTGCTGATGTCGCCCTGGTAGCGGGATAGCGCGCTGCGGATCAGCATCTGCTCGACCTGGTCCAGGGTCATCTCCTCCAGGCGCGGGCCGCTTTCGAACTTCGGCTCCAGGCCCAGGTCGCTCGCCCGCACCACGTGGTCCTTCGCCATCAACAGGGCCCGCTCGATGGTATGGTCCAGCTCGCGGACGTTGCCCGGCCAGGGATATTTCAGGAGAATTTGCAGCGACGTGGCATCGAAGCCGGCGAGTTGCTTGCGGTACCGGCCCGCGTGCCGCTGGAGGAAGTGGGCCGCCAGCAGCGGAATATCCTCCTGGCGTTCCCGCAAGGGAGGGACGCGAATCTCCACGGTCTTGAGCCGGTAGAGCAGGTCCTGGCGGAACCGGGCGGTCGCGACCTCTTCCGCGAGATTGGCGTTCGTGGCGGACAGGATCCGCACGTCCACGCGGAGCGTCTTGGAGGACCCGACCGGCTCGAACTCGCCGCTCTCCAGGACCCGCAGGAGCTTCGATTGCAGGGTGGCCGGGATGCTGGCGATCTCGTCGAGAAAGAGCGTCCCGCCGTCGGCCAGCTTGAACCGCCCGAGGCGGTCCGACTTGGCGTCGGTGAACGCGCCGGCCACGTGGCCGAACAGCTCGCTCTCGAAGAGGGTCGCCGGGACACTGGCGGTGTTGACGGTCACCAGGGGCCTATCGCGACGGGTCGAAGCCGCGTGCAGCGCCTGAGCCACGATCCCCTTGCCGGCCCCGTTCTCGCCGGTGATCAGGACGTTGGCCTGGGATGGCCCCACGCGGGCAATCGCCTCCAGCACCGGCTGCATGGCCCGCGCTTCGGCGATCATAAACGGCCGGCTCTCGCCGCGCAGCAGGAGATTCTCCTGCTCGAGCTGGCGGCCCTTGCGCAGGGCCCGGCCCAACTCCACCTGCGTCCGCAGCACCGCCAGCAGACGTTCGTTCTTCCAGGGCTTGGTCACGAAATCGCGGGCCCCCCGCCGCATCGCCTCGACCGCCAGCTCGACGCTGCCCCAGGCCGTCATCACGACCACCGGCAGCGTGCTGTCGATCTGCTGGATCTTCGACAGCAGGTCCAGGCCTTCCTGTCCCGAGGTATTGCCGCGAACGTAGTTGAGGTCCATCAGGATCACATCGAAATCCTGCCGCCCGATGGCCTCGAGCGCAACCGCCGCGGAGGCGGCGGCCTCGATGGCATACCCCTCGCTCTTGAGCAGCAGCCGCAGCGCCTTGAGCACACTAAGCTGATCGTCCGCCAGCAGAATCCGCGGCGACGCCACGTCACTTGCATCCATCGGTCTGTCCCCGGCCAGGAAAACCCTCATTCGTTCGAGCGTGAAGTCCGGGAAACCCTGGTTCCGCCCCCAGAAGCCACCCTGCTTCCCACTTCACCAGGAGTCATTGTATCGACCCCCGCGGGCCCGGTCTATCTGTTTCATCCGTCGCGGCATGGGAGAATCGGTATTCGGGAGGGCCCGATTGGGCAATTCTCCGATTCCTCCGAAACGATGGCTGGTCTATTCTGCGGACGTGAGAACTCGGACAGCAAAAGGAGTCTACCTGAGAGGGGCACGGCTATGACGGCACGACGGCGCGCAAACGTGATTCTGATGGGGCTGATGGCCGCAGGTTTGGCGTCCTGCGCGGCAAACGACACGACCGTGACGTCGGCAGCGTTCGTCCCCAGTGTGCCGCCGTTGCTGCAAACGCTCGGCGACCGCTCGGAGGAGACCATTCTGGCCGCGACGGCCGACAACTGGCCGCAGCTCTACGCCTGCGTCAAGGATGTCTGTGACGCCTGGCAGGAATTTAAATACCCGAGCGTGGTATCCGTATCGTACCGCCGTCCGCCCGCTTCGGTGCTGCAAGGGCCACTCGATGCCTCGGTAGCCCGGCTGCGCGCGGCCGCGGGCAAGGGG
>JALORE010000202.1 GCA_025459125.1 Planctomycetota bacterium
TTCATGGCTTGCGATGGCTCGTGGGGCAGAAACAGACACCATCGCCAAGGCCTGCGGCCTTGACGATGCCACCCGACCCGACGGATTCACGTGGCTTCTCTACTCACCGTTTTAGCCTGGACGGAGTAGTAAGGTGCGTATCACGCACCGTTCAACTGCGGACCGTCGGCTTGATTCTTGCCGGGCAGTGCGGTACGTTTGAGCACTCCGGGCGTGCCTTCAGTTCGGGTCGGGCGCACGTGGCGCGGGACGAACCGTCGGCGGGTGCGACCGTAGTATGCCCGAGAGGTTCGGGCGTCAGCGGCCCGGCATCGATCGCTTTCACAGAAGGGAATGGGATATGCCGATCTTCGAGTACCGGTGTGGGCAGTGCGGACACGTGATGGAGGTGCTTCAGAAGGGCCGCACGGCCGGGAAGCTCGTCTGCGCCAAGTGCGGCGGCTCCGATCTGCGGAAGCTCCTGTCCGGCTTCGCGGTGGGCAAGGCCGCCGCCTCCCCGGCGTGCGACTCCTGCTTCGAGGCACCCACCTGCGGCGGTGCCTGCGCCGGCGGCAGTTGTCCGATGTCGATGGGGTAGTTCACGCCGCGCGCTCTACTGTCCGGGGCCTTCGTTGAGCCAGATATCCAGACGCGGTTTCTGCCAGTTGTAGGGTTTGTCGAGGATGTCGTAGTCGCCGTCGATGTCGGCTTGGGCCAATCCTTCATGCTCATTGACGCCTTGGAACGTCGGGTAGGGGCGGGTCTGACGCTGCCACGGCCAGAATCATCGGTTGCCTCATACACAGTGCCCTTGGATTCACTATTCACGGTTTGATGACGGGCGGTTTATGGAGCACGGGCGAAGGTCGTCCAACCGCCATCAGGAATCACCGGTGACGCCTCTCGCATGCGGCCGACGCGGGCGCAGGGGACGGCTCCTTGTTCTTACAGGCGGGTGTTCGAGGGCGACTCGGATTTCGCCTGGGGAGTGCGGGGCGGGAGGCGGCCATAGTTGTACTGCTTCTCCACCTGCCCGGCGCGGTCGTGCACGACGAGCAGACTGTACTCGTGGGTCTGCGCCAGATCCCGACCCTGCAGAATGGCGTCGGTCCGGGACCGGTGATTGCCGAACACGTTGCCCGTGTGTTCCTGTACAACGTCCCACCCGCCATTCGCGCCGGGCATGATATGATACGTCACCCGTTCGGCCATTCCGAAACCTCCATCGCACAATCGATTCGCCGCTTCGTCCTCGTCGCTCCGCGGCAGCAAGGGGACCCCTCGACACGATCCCGAGTGCTGGGAGCCCCTGCCATCGCGGCGCCGGCCTGCACCCGGCGGCGTGGGTCGTCCCCCATTGTGCCGCCGCACCGGCGTACGTCAAGAGGGTAATCCGTGGAAGTCACGGGAAACACAGTACCATCGGCGGTGGCGAGTGGCAGTGTCAAAGCCGAAGGCCCTGGCTGGTCGTGTGCCGGCAAGGGCGCATTCGCCGGAGATCGTGCTTTCGGTGACGGGGGAGACGCTGCTATAATCCCGCCGTCGTGGGCAAGACCCGTTCCTGGTACTGCTGGAAGGAGGCTTCGGACATGGCCGCGCGATTCAGGATGGCGCTGGTGCTCGTTGGAGTGACGGTTTCATGCGGCTGGTGCGGTTCGGCGCCGGCAATCATGGCCGGGCAGCGTCTCTACTTTCCGCCGCCGGGGCGGAGCATGGAGAACCAGCAGCGCCGCACGGCCGGGCAAGTGGGCTTGAGCCCCGAGTTCGCCGCGAGAATCGATGCGTATATCCGGGAGCACCCGTATACCCCCCGCAGGGGAACTCCCCGCTGGGCCCTGTGGCGGCACGGCTATCTCGTGTACGTGCAGGGGGATTTTCAGCAGACGGTCGATGTCGCTTCGCTGCGGAAGACCTGGCACGCCATGATCGTCGGCGCCGCGCTCCGGCAGGGACGCATCCCGTCGTACCGGCAGAAGATCAGCGCGTGGGTCCCCGATCTTCAGGGCCACGACGCCGAGGCCACCTGGTGGCACGTGCTGACGCAGTCGGCCGGCTTCGACTACCCTTATGGCGACCACCCGGACTATCAGCCCGGGCAAATATGGACGTATTCGGACCTGAACCTCGTTCGCCTGTGCCATGCGCTGGCCCGTGCCTACGGCAAGAAAGACTTCTACGACAATTACGCGGACGTGGCCCAGGCCGCGTACTTCGACGCGATCGGCATGGAGGGCTGGTCCACGCGGATTGTCACGGACAGTTCCTCCGGCATGGCCGATGGCGTGCGCTTCGTGCTGAGTCTGGAGCACATGGGCCGGCTCGGCCTGCTCGTGCTGGCACGGGGCACGTGGAACGGCGTCGAGCTGGTGCCCCGCTGGTTCGTCGAGGAGCTTGAATCCAAGCAGACGCGCGGCATGAAGGCCAACTACGACGGGCCCAACGACGGCAAGATCGGCCTTTCCTCCGCGGAATTCCCGGAGGCTCCGTATGGCTTCCTGACCTGGGTCAATACGGATCGGGACCTGTTTCCCGGGACGGACGCCGCCTGGGCCTGCGGCCGGGGCGCGGGCGGCTCAGTCGTGCTGTGGAATCGCCACAACGGGATCGTCTTTGCCGGGGTCGGAATCAACGTCGCGGCCGGCGCCGCGAGCGTCCCGCGCGTCATTGAGGGCGCCCTCACCGGGCCGAATCCACTGGTCGAATCCGCGGCCGCCGTACAGGTAGGCCGGTGGGGCCTGTTCGAGAGAGCGGTCGGGAATGAGAGGAGCTACGCCCATCCGTATGAGGATGTGACGCTCGACGTGGTTTACACCCGGCCGGATGGCGGCACGGTCCGCTTCTGGGGCTTCTACGATGGCGAACGCACCTGGCGGATACGGTTCATGCCGGATGCGGTGGGGACCTGGCGGTATGAGGCGAGGTTTTCGGATGGCACTCCCGGCGTGCAAGGCATGTTCGAGTGCGTGCCGTCTGACCTGCCCGGCGGGCGCAGCGCACGGCCTTTCTCGACTGGGCCCAGAAGCAGGGCTACAACATGCTGTCCATCGCAAGCCATTATCTCAACCGGGACAGCCCGGGCCGGGGCAAAGGGTGGAATACTCCTGACTTGTGGGACGCGAAGACGCAGCAGCCGAATCCCGCCGAGTACCGCCGGATGGAGCGGATTCTCGACGATTTGGCGTCCCGCCGGATGATGGTCTACCCGTTCGCAGGCTTCTTCGGCCGGGACTCCGACTTCCCACGCGATCCCGCAAAACAGGACCTGTACCTCCGCTACACGCTGGCCCGGCTGGGCGCCTACTGGAATGTCCTGCTGCTGGTCGCCGGTCCGGAGCCGCTGCTCAAGGGCAAGCCCTATCTGAGCGCCGACGAGATCAACCGTCTGGGCCGGCGGATCAAGGAACTGGATGTCTTCGGCCATCCGCGCTCCGTACACAATCCGACGGGAGACGATGCCTTTCGCGATGCCGACTGGACCACCTACGGCGTCCTCCAGGGCCCCAAGACCCTGGACCGCAAGCGGCTCAGCGCGGGGCTTCTGAAGAACCATCACGAGGCCAAGCCGCTCTACGCCCAGGAGACGCTGTGGCCGGGGAACAAGTTCCATCCGCCGTATACGCCCGACGACATCCGCAAAAACGCGTATGTGATGATCCTGTCCGGTGCGACAATCAACCTGGGCGACATGGACGGCGACTCCTCTTCCGGCTTCAGCGGGACGATGGACTTGGACCGCCGGGTGCAGGCCCGACACGACATCCTCAAGGCGGTCTGGGACTTCTTCGAGACCGTGCCGTACTACCGCATGAAGCCCCGGCAGGACCTGGTGGACAACGGCTATTGCCTGGCCGAGCCGGGCCGGCAGTACCTCGTCTATCTCGACAGCCCGGGCACGGTTGCGGTCCGGCGGCCCACCGGGACGTACAAGGTCCAATGGATCAATCCCCGCAACACCCGCGATATGCGTGACGGTGGTACGATGACAACGGGCCAGCCTGTCGCCTCACCGCCGGAAGGCGACTGGCTGCTCTATCTGACCAGGACTGACGCCGGCACGCCGGAACCGGCCCCAACGGCGCCAGTCGTGGAGGGCACGTTCCCCGATCTCCAAGTCGAGCGTGGTTGACCGTTGCCGCGTAGACCTCGGGCGACGCTCTTTCGTGGCGAGGGCATCTTGCCCTTCTTCTTTCGTGTCGAGGGCGCGAGCGTCCTCGAATCGCGGGCAGAGCCTGCCCCCGCGGAGGTGGCGGATGCCCGCGACACGCGAGGACGGGACGCCCTCGCCGCGGGCCTGCGCGACAGCGATCGGACCCGCGCGGATCGCAATAGCGGACATGCACCCCAGGTCGATCCCAAAGGCAACCTCGGCTGCGTCTGCTGGAGCGGCTGCTCCGACATCCGGGCCGCCGGCCGCTGGCTCGGCGCCAAGATGCTCCCGCCCGCCGATGCCCGGCGGATGATCGGTTTCATGGAGCCCGCCGGCGCGGATGGCGGCGCTTACGTTACCTGGGAGGAAGCCGACCACGGCGATCCCGACAAAGGCCTCGGCCCAGATTCCATCATCTTCGTCGGCCGCCTCCTCCCAGGCAGCGTCACGGAGTTGTAGAGAGCAGTTGCAGGGCCTTTTGCAGCAGGGCTTTGTCCCGCTCCGGGGATGCGTCAGCGAGTTTCTGAATCGCCTCCCGGTTCTCGACGTGACGCATCTTCGCCAGGCAGAACGCAGCCCATACCGCATCCGAGCATTCGTCGGCATAGACCTGGTCGCCTCCGGGAAGCGCAATCTTCCAGCCGTATTGGGGCTTGAATTTCGGCGGTGACCAGTTCGGGTCCGTGGGCCGCGACAACATCTGGCGGAGTGACTCCGCGGCCCAGGGGCTGTTGAACTCGCTCAGGACGTTCATCACCCTTTTCCGCGTGTCCATGTAGCGATGTTGCAGGGCCCGCTGCGCCAGGGGTGGCAGAACGCGCTGGCGGTCGGATTCATCCAGATTACGCCAGCCATCTTCCCCGAAGAACCATCGGGCGGCTCCGATCATGCCTTCGTCGTCCTTCGCCACCGTTGTCGCAGCCTGCGCCAGCTCCGGCCCCTTGAATCGAGGCAGCAGGCATTTCGAAATCGTCTCCTCGTGGAAGTAGTAGGTGTTCCAGGCCCCATTAGCGGTGACACCGAATACTCTCAGGTAGAGCTCCATACTGGTCTGCCGATCCTTCTCATGCTTCATGAACGCTTCGGCCATCAGCTTCGGACGCTTCTCGCCGCGGGGATCGCCACTCCGGGATGCTTCCGACAACGCTTCCATTACGATGCTGAGTGTTTGCGGAGGGATGAGTTCCGTGTATCGTTTCTCTCGCCGCGCGTCCTCGTCCTTCTGTCTCTGGCGTCCCTCCACCTCGCGGCGCGGCCCTTGGACGCCATGCTGATCCAGCCACGCAATGAGGAAATCCTGGCTGGCCCTGGTTAGCTCTCCATCCCCGGTCCAGTTTCCACCAGCCCAGCGCAGCCGTTCACCGTGATGGTAGCCGACCATGGCCAGCAGGCGGTCGCTGGCGTAGAATTCGAACGTCGGATTCCCGCAGCACATGCACGCACCACCGCTGCGACTTTCGTCAATGTCGATGGCGTCCACCACACGGTTGGTCGTAGCGCCGTCGGTGATCTCCACGAGCGTCTTCTCCTCTTCCGGCCGCCGATGGCAGGTGCCGCCGCTCCTGATGCGCAGTCTGGTGGTTTCCTGAAGGGCATGACGTAACGAATCCACCCATCCATACTCCACGACGCACGCGGGGTGATCTTGACGGAATTGCGTTACGGCCTGCCTGTCCAACTTGGAGGACATGACGTTGATTGCCTTGAGCGCGGGGAGGTCGCCTTGCGGCAGGATACGGACACTGCTCATGCCCGCGTGGATTTGGCAGATCGAAGGGGAACCATCCAGCGGCGACAGGCTCGATATTCTGGTCCAGCCCACGAGGAGCGTCCCGAGCTGACGCATGTCCTTGATGAAGTCAAGATTGTCGATGTCCCTGCAACGGGCGAGGTTCAGGAACCGCAGCTCGGTCAGGGCCGCCAGCTTCGCGTAGTTGGGAATGCCGCAACCGGAGAGGTCCAGGTACCGCAGACCGGCATTCTGGCAGATCAGGCCGGCGTCCAGGGGCTCGCTGGGGAATGATTCAAATTGGAGAACGACCAGATCATGAAATTGCCGGAAGTGCGAGAAGTCCCGCAGTCCCGGGCTCACGGATTCCTCGACGACCAGGTAGCGGGTCTTCGCCGGCAGGGGAGGAAACACGGGGCCACCAAAGAAGGACGGCGTCCGACCGCCCACGCCGGCTCCATCGTCCACCGTAAAGCACACCCGCTCCGTGTTGACGTGAGCCAACTGCTGTTCGATGCCCTGGGGCCACTGTATCAAGGCGATACCCCAGAGCCCGTGGATCTCCTCGGGGGACAGGCCCTCCAGAGGGTTGTACGAGATCCGTTCGGAAGACGCGGGTTTCGCAGGCCCCGGACTCTTGCCTTGTACCTGCTCCTGCGGATCGATGGGTTTCTGGCGGATGGTCCAGCTGACCTTGAGCCCAACGATCTGGCGCCGGCCGTCGGGCAGTTCCAGGAACACCCGGCTGTCTCGCGGGGATGGCCGGGCGGTCGTGCTGCTGTCCTGGGTATCGCTGGTCCGGCCCGACGTTGTGACGAATCGGCAATCCCGTTCCTCGCCGAGTGTCATATACAATCCGCCGTAGTCGAATTGTCTATCGCCCACGTAGATGACGTCGCCCGGCGCGAAGGTATCCGCGTCGCTGTTCCGCGAGTAGTGCACCGGCTGGACCGGCTGGCCGTTGATCGAGAACGTATACCCGCGATTCTCCGCGCGGGCATTGTCACGCTCGATGAACGTCAGGGCGAAGAGGACGACAGCGATTCGGACCCACCCAGTATAGCTCATAGTCTCTCCTTCCGGCTCCAACCCATGCCACACGTTGTGCGGCATGGGCCGTAAACAATCTAAGTGTACTCCGGATTGTGTCGTCGTGTCAAGATGGCTTCTCTGCCGGCACGGGTCCCCTGTGGCCCCGAGTCCTTCTCTTCGCAGATCGCGCGTCTCCGCACGACATCCTCAGGCGAGCGGGGACGCTCGCCCTACGAAGAGCGTCTGTCGGCTCATGACTCACCCCATGGCGCCCGGAGCGACGTGAAGCCGGGCCAGCAGGGCGGCGCCGCGGACGGAGGAGTCGTGGGCGTGGATGTAGTCGGCGTCGCGCATCCATTCTTGCTTGGCGCGGATCAGGGCGCCGCTGACGGCGCCGCCGGTCAGGTGAATCGTGCGTTCGAGCGGCACGTGTTCTTCCACCTCGCGCAGATGGCGGCTTTGGTACTGGCACAGGCCGCGGACGAGGGCGGCCAGGATCTCCTCACGCGTGGTCGTTTGCGTCAGACCTAGCAATTCGGCGGTGAGCGGCTCCAGCGAGTAGCGCGAGCCCATCAGGTAGGGCGTGTAAGTGACGGCCGGGTCGTGGGGCGTCCCCGGCCCTGTAGGACCCCTGTCCGCGGGGGGAATCTCCTGCCCGGGCGTGGGCGGTTCCGTAGATCCCCCAGCCGGGGGCGGCTGGGCTACAGGGTCGAGCCAGGCGTCGAGGGCGCGGGGGAGGAAGCCGTCGTAGAACTGGGTATTGGTCATCTCGGAGCAGAAGACGCCTTTGAACCACTCGAGGGCCTTGCCGCCGGCGTTCATGACGTGCAGGGTCAGCCACCGGTCCGGCAGGACGTGGGCGCGGATGTTGTAGTTCTGCGAGGGCAGACATCGCGGCAGGCAGACGAGCGTGATCTCGCAGGTGCCGTTGACGTTGATGACCTGCCCCGGCGTGTCGACGCCGACGGAGTAGGCGGCCAGCACGGCGTCGTTGCCCCCGATCAGGACCGGGGGCTCTTTCTTCAGGCCCAGCTCGCGCGCGAGCACCGGGCGGACCCGGCCGACGCTCTGCCAGGCGGGAATCAGCGGGGGCAGGCGGTCGAGGGAGAGGTCGAACGCGCGGGCGATATCCGCGTTCCAGGTGCAGTCATTGCACGCGGTGTTGTACAGGCCGGTCAGCGAGGCGGAGGAGGGATCGAGAGCGTACGCGCCGGTGAGCCAGTGGGCGAACCAGGTGTTGGAGTGGCCGAACTGGTGCGTCCGGCGGAACACCTGCGGGACGTTGTCCCGCAGCCACAGGATGCTCGCCAGCGAGCAGCCGCCGGCGACCGGCATGTTGGCGGTGGTTTCGAGCAGGCGGTCCAGCCCGATCGTGTCGATGATCTCCCGGGCCTGCCGGTGGGAGCGCTGGTCGAGCATGAGGATGGCGGGGTGGAGCGCTGAGCCGTCTTTGTCCATCGCGGTCAGGCCGGGCGTGGTGCCGCTGAGCGAGACGATGTCGACAGCCGCGATCTCCTCCGCCAGCGCCCGGCAGCCGGCGACGAAGGCCGCCTGCCACTTGTCCGGCCCGATGTCGGCGCAGCGGCCATGGTCATAAACGTTGATCGCGTACGTCTGGGAAAACTGGCGAACCAATTGGAGCGCATCGGCCTCTTGTTCGCCCGCGCCACGCGCCGTGTCGCTCAGGCGAAAGACGCCCAGCTTCAGGCTCGTCGTGCCGATGTCCACACCCAGGATCAACATGGCCCACCGATTTATGATTGATGATTTATGATTTCGGTACATCGAGTGTTGCTTCGGATGCACCGCCGGCGATCTCCGGTTGAGAATCTCAAATCGCAAACCACAAATCGCAGATCATAAATCATAAACTAAACACCGGGAATCCCTCCGTGACCAGCGCCTGGCGGATCTGGGCGATGCCCTCCGTGGGGACGGGCATCAGGGGCTCGCGCGGCCGGCCGCCGCGCAGGCCGATCAGGTCCATGGCCGCTTTGACGCCCGCCACACCCCAGGCGCCGGCGATGAACTGGTTGAGCCGGATCAGCCCGGCGCTCAGCTCACGCGCCCGGTCGTACATGCCCTTCATGAACAGGTCGTATACCTCCGTGCAGGCCTCGGGTACGACATTGGCGAGCGACAGGACGCCGCCGACCGCACCCGCGTGCAGCGACGCGTAGAAGAAGTTGATTCCGCCCGCCAGGACGGAGAAATCCTCCTCGGGGTCGAGCTCGGCCAGGAACCGGCCCGGTCCGGTGGCCGAGGAGTCCTTGATTCCGACGATGTTGGGGTGGGCGGCGAGCTCGACGATCGTCCTGGGCGGGATCTGGACGCCGCCCGCGAACTGCGGCGCGTTGTACAGCAGCACGGGCACGGAAACCGCCTCGGCGACGCGCTCGTAATACCGCCGGAGGGCGGCGCCGTCCATCTGTTTGGCATGATAGTGCGGGGTCAGGAGGCTGACGTAGTCGAAGCCCATCTGGGCGGCGACGTGCGATTTTTCGATGGTCTCTTTGGTGGATTCGCACCCGGTGCCGACCATTACGACCTTGTCGCCTTTTTCCCGGGCGAAGACCTCCAGGACGAGCAGCCGCTCCTCGTCCGTGAGGCTCTTGACCTCGCCGTTGGAGCCCAGCGCCAGAAAGCCGGTCAGATCGGTCTGGCGCAGCTTGGTCAGGTTGAACGCCAGGGCATCGAGGTCCGGCTGATCCCCCTCGAACGGCGTCACCACCGGCGCGAACACCCCGGAGAGCTTCTCCTTGTTGTGGTTCATACGCTCGCCCCTTCTGATCTATAATCGTCAATCACAAATCCCCCTGGGAATTACGCCGGCCGGCCTCCAGGGTGCGGAGAATCCTCTGGGTATCGAACACGCAGCCGGCCCAGGTGCCGCCGCTGATGTCCTGAAGGGCGGCCCACAACCGCGTATCGTCGGGCAGATCCGTGTACGCCGCCAAGTCGGATCGCAGCGGACGCTGTGCCAAGAGGCGGCTGCCCAAATTGGGACTGCGGTTCTCGGCGGGCGTGTCGGCTTCTCCGATCAGGTCCACGCTCCCTTCCAGACGCCGGCAGTCGATCACGATCTGCACGACATCGCCGTCGCGCAGCTTGCCGAGCGGGCCGCCGGCCAGGGCTTCCGGACCGACGTGGCCGATGCACGCGCCGGTGCTGACGCCGCTGAAGCGGCCGTCGGTGAGGACCGCGACGTGCTTGCCCCAGGAGAGATTCTTCAGGGCGCCCGTCACCTCCAGCGTCTCTTCCATGCCGCTGCCCAGCGGCCCCGCGCAGATGACTGCCAGGATCTCGCCCGGGTGCACGTCGCCCTGCCGGATGGCCTGGATGCCCGCTCGCTCGCCGATGACGATCCGGGCGGGGCCCACCTTGCGGTAGACGCCATCCACATCCAGCAGCGTCGGATCGATCGCGGTGCTCTTGATGACCGCGCCTTCCGGAGCGAGGTTGCCCTGCGGCAGGGTGATGGTGCCCGTCAGGCCTCGCTCCCGCGCCCGGGAGGGGGGCAGGATCACGTCGTCGGGATCGATGCCGTCTCTCTGCCGGAGGATCTCCCGCAACCGCCGGCGCCGCTCCGAGTGTTCCCAGCTCTCCAGCACCTGACCCAGGCGCGCGCCGGTGATGGTGAACGCGTCGAGATTGAGCAGGCCCAGCGCACGCAGGTGCAGCATCACCTCGGGCACGCCGCCGGCCAGGTAGGCGCGGACGGTGGGGTGGCCCCTGGGGCCGTTCGGCAGGACATCCACGAGCCGGGGGGTCCTCCGGTTGACGGCATTCCAGTCGGCGACGGTGGGGCGGTCCAACTCCGCCGCGTAGGCGATCGCGGGGATGTGCAGCAGCAGGTTGGTCGAGCCGCCGAAGGCGGCGAAGACCGTCATGGCGTTGCGGATCGAAGCTGCCGTCAGAATGTGCCGCACGGTCAAGCCCTGCTGAGAGAGCCGCCGCAGGGCACGGGCCGAGCGCCGGGCGACGTCCAGCCAGATCTTCTGGCCGGACGGGGCCAGTGCCGCGTGCGGCACCGTCAGCCCGAGGGCCTCCGCCACGACCTGTGACGTGGCGGCCGTACCGAGGAACTGGCAACCGCCGCCCGCGCCGGCGCAGGCGCGGCAGGTCATCTGCCGGGCGTAGTCGAGCGTCACCTCGCCCTGGGCGAATCGGGCCCCGATGGACTGGATCGTCCCGAGGTCCTCCCCGTGGGCCGGCGGCAAGGTCACGCCGCCCGGGACGACGGCCACCGGCAACTCGTGCATCGACGCCAGGGCCATCATGATGGCCGGCAGCGACTTGTCGCAGGTGGCGATGCCGAGCACGCCTTTGCGGCCGGGCAGACTGCGGATCAGCCGGCGAAAGACACTGGCGGCCTCGTTGCGATAGGCCAGGCTGTCCATCATGCCCGGCGTCCCCTGCGTTCGTCCGTCGCAGGGGTCCGTGCAATAGCCGGCAAAGGGCATGCAGCCCAGCGCGTGGAACTCCCGCGCCGCCGCCTCCACGAGTAGCCCCAGCTCATAGTGCCCGACGTGATAGCCGAGCGCGATCGGCCGGCCATCCGCGCCGCGCAGACCGCCCTGGTGGCTGAGCAGGAGAAACGCATCCGCCAGGACCTGGGACGGCGGCCAACCCATCCCGGCATCCTGGATCAGGCCGAACACGTCGCCGCTGGGTGCGTGCGTGAGGATCTCGGTGCTCAGGGGTAGCTCACCCGCCGGTCCCGGGGCCGTCGTCGCGAGATCGTAGAGGCCTTCGTCGCGGCCCCAGAAATCATCCGTCGTGCTGGCATCAGCCATCCATCATTCTCCTGCTGAAAAAGCGATAGTCTACCAACTGCCACCTGGCCTGTCAGCCTTCCATCAGCCGTTCGTCCTATCAAAAGACGCAGATGACTTGACGAACGGGGACCCAGCCGGTAAAAAGGGTGGCGGTACGCTCGACGGAGTCAATGATGCCTGGGTGCCGAGTCTCGGATCGTAAGGGGCGGAGCACGTGCAGGAAGAGGTTGGCATGACGGCAGTGGGAGAGAATTCCACCATCGCGGCACAACGGCCCGCGATCGTAGCGCCGCGGCCGCGGTTGAGACCGCTGGCCCCGGCCGGGGAGACGGTGCTGGCACCGGAAATCCCCGGCGCGGGCGTGCGCGCGTGGACCCGGGACGTCCTGGCCTGCCGGTATCTGCTCGTGCTGTCATGCGTTTTCCTCGGGGTGGCGCTGCTGGCCGACTATGCGTGCGGGACCTACGTTACGTCCCGGCCGGCGGTCCAGGTGCCGGACCTCATTCTGGACCGGCTCCCGCCCGTCAATCTGGCCTTTCTTTTTACCTACGGCTACATGACCCTCATCGTGGGTATGTTCCTGTGTCCGCTGTTGCTCCGGGCCCGGATGCTGCACGTGGTGGCCATTCAGTTCAGCCTGCTCCTGCTGCTGCGGTCGCTGTCCATGATCTTTACCCACCTCGCTACGCCGGCGGGGGCCGTCACCGTGGAGTTCCCCGGCATCTTCAGCAAGCTCTATTTCGAGAACGACATGTTCTTCTCCGGCCACACGGCCATGCCGTTTCTCGGCTTCTACCTCTTTCGGCACAGCCCCATCCGCTACGTCTTCCTCGTTGGCTCCATCGTCATGGCGATCGTCGTCCTGGCGATGCATCTGCACTACAGCATCGATGTGCTCTCGGCCTTCTTCATGACCTACGGCTCCTACCGCATGGGCAACGTCCTGCTCCGCAAACTGGACCCGGACTACACCGAGTGATCCGGCGGCCCGCGGGGCTCAGAACAAATCCATCCCGAACGGTTGGCTCACGTGCAGGCGGATGGTCTTGTCCAATGAGGCGGCCAGCCAGCGTTTGACGGGCGTCGGTGTGCCCAGGGAGGCCAGGATACGCGGGTCGGTGTCACTGGCGGTGTCCTGGTCCCTCCAGAAAGCGTCGAGTGTCGCCGCGATCGTCTGCAGCCGCTCGCACAAGGGACTGAGCTTGATGTTCCGTGCACAGCACGCCAGGGGCCGTTGCGGGTGGAGGTCCCCGCCGATCGCTCTCAGGATCGTCGCGAGACATCCGGTGAAATCCCAGCCGCACGGCATCAGCAGGTCGATCGCGTACGCCAAGCTGACTTGGGAGGGCCGGCCGTCCACGGTGTCGTGGATGAGGGTCTGGCTCTCCGATCGAGTCCAGCAGTTGCTCCGCCGGCATGCCCCCGATGTCTCCCTTCATGCCCCGGATCGCCGGATTCTCGCGCCATGCCGCCAGGACATGGCGGGCGTGCTCCAGTTCTCTCTTTCGCTCCGTCGGTCGCTCCGCCGACCGGGGCGGACAGCCTCCGGCCCCGATCGCCCGGACAAGGAACTCGGCCTCCTTGTCCGCCTCATGGTAGCAGGCTTCGAACAGCGTGATCAGCCGGCGGATCTGCACCGTCGCTTCATCCAAAGGACTCAGGACGTCCTCCATCGCATCGATCAGGCGGACCTCATCGTCATCGGCCCCGCTGCAGTTCTGCCAGCACGGTCTCGACGCTCCCATTGTCATGGTCAACCTCCCATCTCTTCCGCGTCCCGCCTTTACTCCCGGGCAACTGGGTGACAGCGGCCAGCGAAGTCTTCGGAACTTGCCGATGGCCGATTCCCTGTGCGATGGACCCTCGCTCAAGCCTTCGGCCCGGACGCGGTCGCCCCCCACTGGCCCGCACGCGTCCTACGCCTTCTTCTTTCTCGCCGCTGCCAGCGATCGTCCGGCCCATTCGGCCAGGACCTGCCGATCCTCCAGGACATCCGCCGGGATCTCGTAGTAGGAGGACCGCCCTGTCGCGACCTCCGGGTACGGGTTGAACGGCGCGGACCCTGCCCGGAGGAAGTCCTCCCGATTCGAGTCATCCACCTTCAGGTACGCGACATCGTCCGCCACGACACCGAAGATCCGGTCCTCGCAATACAGCCCCGCGCCCCCGAACATCCGGCGGACCGTGACCTCGCCCAGCAACGAAAGCTGCTCGACCAGGTACGCCAGGAACTCATCCGACACCGCCATTCACAATCCCTCCCACAGGCTGAACTTGGCGAAGCCCATGCCGGGACTCCACTGGCCGTTCAGCGGATTGAGTGCACACGGCACGCTGCACATCAGCTCCAGCCGCTCCAGCTTTGTCGCGAGATCCGAGACCAGCACCGAGGCCTCGAAGGCTGCATGAATCACCTTGCCGACGAAGATATGATTGCCATCCCCGGCGGCCAGCTCGTGATCCCACGCGCCCTGGCACTCCAGGCAGATCGGGCACTCCGCAATGCGCGGTGCCCGGACCACCACCGCCTCTTCCACGGTGAGACCGGCGTCCGTGATCTCATCATTGTCTTCGCGGTTGCACTGGATTGTGGCAAAGCACTCCTGTCTCAATCGCCACGGTGGGATACAGACGCACCACTGGCCTTCCCGCACCATATTGGCGTACGTATGCCCTCGCCTCGACACCGCGAGTACGGACGAGTAGCCCTCCTGCCCGCCCACGAGCATTCCCCAGGCGTGCAGGCAGGCGTTCGGCCGGCCATCCGCCTTGCGGGTCGTGACCAGTGTGATCAATCCGGGCGCCGTGACGACATGATCCAGCCACGAGAAGATCTGGAACTGGCCCGGAAAGAGCTCCTTCACTCCCTCCGGCCGCGCGATGGAAAACTCGTGCTTCATATGGGACCTCCGCACGTATTATGATCCATCCCTGCTCCCGACACAAGGGGTAAGCACGACCCGCGCAGCAATCGAAGGCTGCGGGCCGGAGGCTGGTTTGGAGCGGCGTCCTCTTGACGCTCCCGGGGCCATTCGGTATTCTGCCGGCGGAGGGGTGTTGTAGGGCAAGGATGGATCGGCAATGCAGACGAAGATGGATTTTGACATCATCGTGGTCGGGGGCGGTGTTGTCGGACTGGCTTCGGCGTACAAGATCGCGCGGAACCACTCGCCGCTTCGTGTCGCGGTGCTGGAGAAAGAGGACCACGTCGCCGGCCACCAGACGGGTCACAACTCCGGGGTCATCCATTCGGGGCTCTACTACAAGCCCGGCTCGGCCAAGGCGGCCACCTGCATGGCCGGGCGCCGCGAACTCCTGGACTTCGCCAGGACCTGCGGCATCCCGCACGAGATCTGCGGCAAGATCATCGTTGCGACCGACGAGGCGGAGCTGCCGGCGATGGCGAAGATCCTCAACAACGGCCGGCAGAACGGGGTCGAGGGACTGGAACAGATCGGGCCCGACCGCATCCGGAAGATCGAGCCGTTCGTGACCGGGATCGCGGCGCTGCATGTTCCCTCCGCGGGGATGATCGACTTCGTCAAGGTGGCCCAGAAGCTCGCGGAGCTGATCGAGCAGGCGAACGAGTGCAACAAGGTGTTCGTCTCGCACGAGGTCACGCGTTTCGACAAGCACGACTTCTACACGAAGGTTATCACCCGCAAGCGCGTATTCAGCACGCGGTACGTGATCAATTGCGCCGGTTTGCAGTGCGACCGGGTCGCACGAATGGACGGGATCGAGCCGCCGGTACGGATCATCCCCTTCCGGGGGGATTACTCGGAGCTGACGCCGGCGGCGGCGAGCAGAGTGCGGAACCTCGTCTACCCGGTGCCGAACCCGGCGTTCCCGTTTCTGGGAGTGCACTTCACGCGGATGATCGGCGGGGGGGTGGAGTGCGGCCCGAACGCGGTCTTCTCGTTCAAGCGGGAAGGCTACGGCAAGACCGACTTCAACCTCCGCGACGCGTGGGAGTCGCTTTCTTACCTGGGGACGTGGGTCCTGTTCGCCAGGCATTGGAAATACGGTGTGAGCGAGTACGCGCGGGCGTTCTCCAAGAAGCGGTTGCTGGCCCAGTTGCAGAGACTCGTGCCGTCGCTGGCCCTGGAGGACCTTCACCCGGGCAACGCCGGCGTCCGGGCCCAGGCACTGGGACCGACCGGCACGCTGGTAGACGACTTCAGAATTGAGGCCCGGGGCAACGCGATCCATGTGCTCAACGCACCGTCGCCCGCCGCCACGGCGTCGCTGGCCATCGGGGAACACATCAACCGTGTTGCGACCGAGCGGTTTGGCTTATAGGAATTGGACATGAGAAGGTTTCCCGGATGGATCTGACGCAAAAAGAGTATATCGTCATCCTGCAGTGTCACATCGTGAAAGAGCGGTGCCCGGGGTACCTGTGCGAGCGTGCCCTCCACGAGCGGACCGGCGGCTTTGCCGAGTATCCGAGGGACAAATCGTATCGGTACCTGAGCCTGACGTGCGGCGGCTGTTGCGGCCGGGCCACCCATCGCAAGCTCACGAACCTGGTCCGCACGATCGGCAAGAAAGAGGGGGTCGGCAAGGACCAGATCGTCGTGCAGCTTTCTTCCTGCATCACGAACGACAATTACCATGCCCCGCCGTGTCCCCATCTGGCCTACCTCAAGACGCTGATCGAGCGGATCGGTCTCGATCTGCGGGAAGGCACCGTCATCAGCGCCAAGTCCGAGCAGCGGCGCCGGGGAGGCAGCTATCGGCGGTAGTCCCGGCCGCGGGCCCAGACTCCCGCGCCGCCGATGAGGAGAATGCATGCAGCCACAGATTCGACTGGCGCCGGATGTCCAGGAGTCCCTGTGCTGTCCCCGCTGTCGGGCCCGGCTGAACCACGCGGGGGAGCAGTTCACGTGCGCGAATCCCGGATGCGCCGCAGGTTACCCGATCGTGGACGGAATCCCGGTGCTGATCGACGAGCAGGCGAGCATCTTTTCTCTCGACGACTTCGTCTCCCATCGCACCACGTTTGTCAGCAATGCCGGCGAGTGCCGGGTCAAGACGACCCTGCGCCGCTGGCTGCCCACGATCGACCGGAACCTCCGGGCGAAGGCAAACTACCGCCGGATGAGTTCGGCGCTGCTGGAGCAGTCTCCGGCGCCGCGGGTCCTGGTCCTTGGCGGCGGTATCCTCGGACAGGGCCTGGAGGAACTGGCTCGGAACACTGCCGTCGATTTGGTCGAGAGCGATGTATCCTTCGGCCCGCGCACCCGGCTGATCTGTGACGCCCACGATCTCCCTTTTCCGGATGAAACGTTCGATGGGGTGGTGGTCCAGGCGGTGCTGGAACACGTGGTCGATCCCTACCGGTGTGCCGCGGAAATCCACCGGGTCTTGAAACCGCGGGGGATCGTCTACGCGGAAACGCCCTTTGTGCAACAGGTGCACGGCGGCCGGTACGACTTCACGCGTTTCACGCATCTGGGGCATCGGCGTCTGTTCCGCCGGTTCGAAGAGATGGACAGTGGAGCCGTCTGCGGTCCCGCGATGGCCCTGGCGTGGTCGTATCAGTACTTCTTGCTCAGTTTCACGACCTCCAGGACGTTACGCCTGTTCCTGCGGGTCTTCGCACGTCTAACCGCTTTCCCCCTCAAGTATGTGGACTACTACTTGGCCAACCGGCCGGCCGCATTGGATGCGACCGCCGTTTACTACTTCATGGGTCGAAAGAGCGGCCAGACCCTGCCCGACCGGGATCTGATCCAGCAGTACCGGGGGGCAATCTAATCCCGGCGGCGCTGCGCCGGGCCCGCGCACTGCCGATACCACAGGGTATGGTCGACAACAGCGAATCCCTGACGGTGTCACTACAAAGGAGTTGCACTTGGCGCTGCCGCGAGGTAGAGCGCTACGGCTGCTTGGGCCCTACCGCTGGACGCGATTCTGCCGGCGGGCCGCGATAGCCGGCCTCCTGGGCACGGCGCAGGGCGTCCCGGGCGAGATCGGTCCGACCCTGCTGGTGATGGGCCTGGGCCAGGAAGAAGTACGCCAAACCAGGGTCGGGGCAGCCGAGCGCGAGGGCCTTCTCCAGCATGGTCACCGCCTGGACGCCGTCGCCGGTCTCCAGGCACGTGGCGCCGAGGAGAAACGCCGCGCCGGCGTGCGCCGGGTTGAGCCGTAGCACGGCTTGATAATCCGCGATCGCGCCCGCCCAGTTCGCCTGCAGGCGGTACGCGGCCGCGCGTTCGTAGAGAGTCCCGATGTTCCGGGGATTGAGCTGCAGGGCCATGTCAAAATCCTGGACAGCGCCGGCCAGGTCGCCGGTCTTGCGTTTCAGAATACCGCGGTTGGCGAAGTAGCTGGGGTCGGGATTCACCTGGATGGCACTATCGAAGTCTCGCAGGGCCGCCGCCGGGTTGCCAAGGCCGGCGTAGGCCGCAGCGCGGATGTTCAGGCTCTTGTCGGCGCCGGGGTTGAGCCGCAGGGCGGCGTCGCAGTCGGCGATGGCGGCCTGCGGGGCGCCTCGTTCGTAGTGGGCCAGCCCGCGATTCTGATAGGCAATCCACAGGTCCTGACGCTTGTCGATCACGTCGTTCCAGAGGGTCAGGCTGTCGCGCCAGACGCCGACACGCCGATGTGTCGCACCGCCGAGGATGACCAGGATCAACGCCAGGCCGACGATCAAGGCTTTCTTCCCAGACCGTCTGCACGCTGCCGTCCGCCAGCTCAGAGTCGCAGCCAGGAAGAACAGCCCGATGCAGGGGACGTACGCGTAGCGGTCGCAGACCATCAACTCGCTGATGGGAATGATCTGGATCACCAGCGCGAGCGAAGCCAGCATGAACAGGGCGGTAAAGGCCAGGGGCCGCCGGTAGCGGCCGGCGCACGCGATCCCTGCCGCCAGGCCCAGCAGCAGCAGCGGCGCCAGGTAAAAGATGACCGGCAGGTGATCGCTCGTCTTGACCGGGAACGGATAGAAGACGGAGAGGTTCGTCGGGACGAGCAGCTTGCCCACGTACCACAGGCTGGAATAACACACGATGCAAACGCGCTCCACGAGCGAGTACTTCAAGGCGAAGTCCTGCATATGGCTGAGGCCGCTGCGGGCGAACATCGTAACGCCGCCGAAGATCGCGGACAGCAGCAGGAAGGGGACCTTCTCGGCGAGGAGACGCCAACGGAGCTTGCGGCGCAGGTAGAAATCGAGTGTCACCAGCAGCAGCGGCAGCGTGGCGGCGGTCGTCTTGGCCAACAGAGCCGGCAGGAACAGCGCCAGGGCCCCGGCGAGATAACGCCTCCGACCGGAGGTGGCGTAGGCCACATAGAAGATCATCGCCGCCAGGCACAGCAACGTCGACAGCAGGATGCTCCGCGAGGAGACCCAGGCGGCCACCTCGACCTGCAGAGGGTGAACGGCAAAGAGAGCCGCCGTCACCAGGGCGACCGGCGAGCCCCAGCGTGACGGATCGGTTCGAGGTGGTCCAATGCCGTCGGCATGCCGCGCCAGCGACCTCGCCAACAGATAGACCAGCAGGACATTCACCACGTGCAGGAGGACGTTGACCGTGTGATAGACGCGCGGGTCGAGTCCGAAGAGGCGGTACTCCAGGGCAAAGGACAGCGACGTCAGCGGCTGATAGAGCGCGACGTAGAAGCTGGTGAACATCTTCCGCAGGCCCTGTGCCGACAGGTCGCGGATGTCGGGATTGGTGGTGATCTGCCGATCGTCGTCCCAGTTGGTAAACGCATGCCGGGTGGCCGGCGCGTATAGCAGTGCGGTGGCTGCCAGCACGATTCCCATCCCGAGCCACGCGTGCCAGCCTCCCCGGCGAGCTTCCGCCCGTGGAGGCTTCTCGTTCTGTCCTGCCCCGGCCTGTGCCGGTCTTCTCTTTCTTGCCACGTGCTTGCTCTGCCCCACAGCAACCTCAGGTTCCGCCCGCCCGTCGGGCTGCGGACTCTCCCCGGTGGCAAGGGCCCGCAGCCCACGGACACGCGGCTGTCAACCATCCCCATCCTACCCGAACCGGCGCCCCGCCGCACGCGTTTTCACCTCGCGCGCGCCGGCACGCCAGTGACAGAACCTCACGGGGTCCGTGCGTTCACCATGTCGTTGCGCGGAGTGCGGCGACGGAGCAATCTCCGTCCGTGGCATGGAGTACGCCAACGTTCTTTCTTGCCATAGCGACACTTGTTGGATAGAATGGGCACGACAGTGGTGGGGGGGTGCCGGTGGCTCGGTGGCGGTATGGATGGAGTGCTTTCCACAGGGCGTGTCAAGGCAGGGTCTGATTCAGGGAGAAGACTTCGATGATGCGGCGAAGCATATGGCGCCGGAACCTTTCGTCCTCGGCCGGCCTGATCCCACGAATAGGCAGCACCTTCCGAATCCTGGCCTTGGCTCTTCTGCTGCCGGCGGTGATTCTGTTGGTCCCGCCGGCGTCGGCGAACGAGAGTGGCGGGCGTGAGGGCCAGGTCGCGGGGTCCGCGCGCGCCCACGTGGTGGAATCGGTTCCCGGTGGCGCGCCGGAGAAGCTGCTGATTCTGTACAACGAGTTCATGCGGGACGCAGGCGGTGTCCTGACGGCCGGCGCGGAGGGCGAGCTTTCGGCCGAAGCCTACGTCAAACTGAAGGATTTCGTCCAGCGATTCTACGTGGAGGCGGGACGAGGAGGCGGCAGTGCCCATAAGAAGGCCGCCCTGTTGATCTCCCATGCGCTGGATGAATCCGCGACGAGCAAGGCGTTCAATGACGCGGGCTATGCCCACCGGCAGATCAGCGACACCATGAGCGTGCTGATGGCCCGGACGCGGGACCGGATGATCGAGGAGGCGATGGTGGAGGCCCTCGAAAAGCATCGGGCCGACGGCTGGGAAGTGGCCCGCAGCGACAGCGGGAATCCCAAGAGCGGGATGCGCAGCGACCTCGATCAGACGTTCTACGTCTTCCGGCGGGACCCGCAGTCGGGGGCCCTGATCCGTGATGAGTCGCTGGATTCGGTCTTCATTGACCAATTCAAGCAGACGTGGGACGGCAAGTTCGGCGACCTGCGGCTGGACATGCTGGACGTGGTGTCGATCGAAGGCCGAGGCCGGTTTCCAGACCCCCGGGCCTTCTCGATCCACGAGTTCGGTCCGGCCTACCTCGGAACCATCGCGGAACTCCGCAATATCGAGGGAGCCTACAGCACCTACGGCGCGGTCCTCCAGCAAGTCCAGAGAAGACAGCTCCAGGCCCTGCTGAATCCTGAGAACCGGCGGGTGTGGCAGGAGTACGGACGGCTCGATGACGCCGCGGAGGCGCCGCTGGGCAAGCGCGCGAATCCGGATCTGGAGCTGGCGATGCGCTCGATCTTCTACGCCACCCCCGAGTTGCTGCCCGACAGCGCCTTCGGAGCGGCCGTCGCCAACTACTTCGAGCTGCAACATTACATGAATGCCGCGAAGTTCAACACGAAGTACCACCTGCGAACGTTCGATGATTCGCTCTTCAGCCGTTTCCTCATGGAGAACTTCCAGCGGATGAAGGACAAGGTGGACTATCTCGACATGAACTCCAACCAGCGGAACGCCTTCGGCGCGGAGATGCTCAAGCGGCTGTTCCCCGGCGAGACTCCCGAAGCGGTCGCCAAACGCCGGGCGCACCTGCTGGCTTTGGAGGTCTCCCGGGACCTGCGGCTCGAGCATGTCGCCGAGGCGCCGGCGGACCTGATGAAGGTCGAGGCGTATCGCCAGCATGGGTCCGTACCCACCGACGACCTCCAGAAGAAGACCCTGCTGTTCGACGCGCTCGCGAGAGAGATGTTCGGCGAGAAGTACAAGCCCCAGGAGACGGGGGATCTCGCCGCCCGGCGATTGAAGGCGCAGATCGAGGCCGCCGAGGCCTACCATCGCAAGCTGGCCAGTGAGTTTTGCCTGGAGACCATCCACAACACGGGCGCCGACAACTTCAAGCTGCTGCTCAACCCGGACTTGGCGGATCGGTGCCGCTACCTCCTGGATGTGGACTCCGGTCGGTGGCCTGATGTCAAGGCCAACCTCGTGGAAAGCTCGAAGATGACCCTGCTGTTTGCCATCTACGATCTCGGCATGGTGGACGGCGCCCGGATGTTGCAGCGGCTCGACATCGAGTTGCCGGGCAACCGCTGGCAATTGTTCAAGCTCTACGCCGAGGCGCAGTTCATGCCGATCCGAACCGCCATCGCCAACCCGGATGCGTATCTGCGCGCGTACAAACCCAGGCTCGATGCCCTGGCCGGCCAGGTTAAGTTCTACTTCCTGGACCAGTTGGGCTTCGAGCGTCTCGGTGAGGCGGAGGTGGCCCACGCGGCCCTGGCCGAGCAGAAACTGGTCTGGAACTGGCGCAAGGTGGCCCGGAGCATGTTCTGGGACATGGGCACGGTCAGCTCGCTGGGCCAGATCGCGGAGGTCTTCTTCGTCTCCAAGGGCGACATGCAGATGGTGACGGACAAGATCCTCGATGAGATCTTCCTTTCCGTCCCGATTCTGGGTCAGGCCGAGAACGTCCGCCGGGGCGGTCTCTCCAGCGCCGCCTTGATCGGCGCGGCCCTTTACTATCCGCCCGTCGCCAAGATCATGGTGGCGTACACGATCGGCCAGTCCATGTACACGATCTACCAGGTGGAAGTGGAAGCGCCGACGCAGGGGAACATTGAGGATGCCCTCTATCGCGGGTTCGCGGGCCCGGAAACGGTCGCCTATGGCGAGATCGGCAGGGCGCCTCCCATGTTCAGCGACTCGGACTATGCCCGACTGGAAGCGTTGGAGAGTGAGCTGGTGCGGGCCCGGGCGGCGATCCCCGCGCCGCCGATGTACGACCGTGATCCCGCTCTCCGGGCCATCGCCTACGCGGATTATCGCACGAAACGCGACGAAGCCCAGAAGAGGTACGAGCAAGCGGAGGCCCGCCTCAAACCGCAGATTGACCCGTTGCGACAGAGAAAGATCGAATTCGAGCAATATCGCGACGGGACGTGGGCGGGCGGCTACTTCACGGAGGCCGGGGCGGTCCGGGAGCAGCAGTGGATGAGCGCGTCGGTGCTCGATCCGGTGCAGCCCGCCTACGCGTTCATGCCCAACGGCATTGTGGATTTCCGCGTGGATTACGAGCCGGCGCCGGGCGCGGCGAGACTGGCCGAGTTGGAGCGGATCATCAGCACCTCCGATAGCATTGAGGAGCAGGTGGAGGCCTCGGCGGAACGGGCGGAGCTGAATCTGCTGAAGGAACGTTATGAGCGGGCCCAGCGGTACCTGGCGCGATCCCAAGTCAATCGGGAGTTAGCCTATCGCATCAGGCGGGACAGCCTGTTCCGGTGGTGCCAGGAGAACCGGATCGAGATCGATCGGTATGTGGACGATTTCATCGCCCGCAACGGCTCGGCCCTGTTCGACCGCCTCGTCGAGATGGGATTGATGACGCGGCATGAGGCCGTCGGGTACGATACCGCCGATCTTGCCGGCGCTGTAGAGCGCCTCAACCGGATTTCCGACGCGACGGTCGCGAACCTCAAGCAGCGGTTGAGGGCGGATTGGGAACGGAGCCGGGACCTGACGGCCACGTACCTGCGGAATGAGAAGGGGCGCGCGGAGAAGAACCAGGAGAACATCGCGAAGGCCAAGGACCTGTTCATGAACGAGGCCTTCGGTCTGGCTGCGGAAAAGCTCAAGGACAACCGGGCCTTCATGGACTATGTCGCGGCGCTGCGGTTCTCCGCCGTCCAGCGGATGAAACCGACGATCAGTGCGACGCTGTTCAAGATCGCTCGCAGCGGTGCGGACCTCCGCAAGGGTCCGGCCGGTGCGCCCATCACGGAGCAGTTCGAGCTGAGCGCTGCCGTCGACATCGTTGCCGATGATACGCTTTACCTGCGGCCGTACCAAATCAAGACGAGCGTCTTGAGAGCCCACGACCGCACGGCGCCGAACATCATTCTGATGGACGAGGCGCGGGCGGAGCTCGAAGCGATCCGGGCCAGGCACGGAGAGGAGTTTGAGAAGGGGGCGGGCCTGATCGGGATCGTGAGCGTGTACGCGCGCGGCCTCGCCAACGTGGAAGGGGCACTCCCCCAGACGCTCGCAGGACTGCCGGGCTTCGAGAACGGCAGGCCGAGGAGCGGCGCGGTCCTCATCGGGCAGCAGATTGCCTTTGTGCCCATCAAACCGATCACGGTGAAGGTCGATCCGATCCGTATTCGCGTGCTGGACCAGGCGGGCAATCCCATCACGGGCCGGAAGGACATGGTGACGGTGGACGGGAACGATGTGTACGTTTCCGACCAGGAATACTGGACGACGCACGAGTTCCGGACGTATGAGGAGAAACTCACGCTGGCCGCTCGGTACAGACTGCCGGACGGCCGGGAGCTGACGGCCAGCGCCCAATATGGTGTCGGGGACGTGGAGAACTGGCTGGAGCCGCAGCCGCCGGCCGAGCCGATCACACTGCGTCTGCCCGTCTTCGTGCCGGGCAGCTTCCGGTTGAAGGGCGTCGTCACCGCCCAGAAACCGGACGCCGAGAGTCCGTACCCGGGCTACGCCACCATCCGCAGCGAGCCGCTCGGCATCGGCAACGGCACGTACCTCCCGGGCGGCGAGCTACGGACCAGCGCCATCGGCGAGGCGGTCGCGGCGGCCTTCGGACGGGACGATGAGGACACGCCCAGAGACGGCTCCTTCGACGTCCCGGTCAACGCGCCGGTGATGGCGGGCGATCAGGCCACGTTGTCCTTTGAGGGCAGTACGAGCAAGCATTTCTTCACCGCGGTCGCCTCGGTCGCGCTGCCTGTGTCGCCGGGAGTTGTCGATGTCGGGCAGGTCACGCTGAAGGTCGACAACGCGCCTGTTTCGGTGCCATCGTGGGACGAGCGGAATCCGCCGGATTTCAGGACTTATGCCGGTCAGCTCTCCGGCGTGCATTTGCGCGGCCGCCCGAAGATCGGAAAGCCCTCGCCCGAGGAACGGCTCCAGTACAAGCTCAGCAAGACCGAGCCGAGCGCTGGATCTCCGGTCCCCAAGGGCTCGGAAGTCGCGGTCATTCTGCACGACAAGTACGTGCGAAAAGTCCCGAACGTCGTGGGACTCCCCGTGGAGCGTGCCAAGGAATTTCTGGCCGATCAGGGCTTCCTCGCGCAGGAGTCCCAGGGTGCCGGCGCCCCGTCCCGGCAGAAAGAGTTCACCGTGATCTCCCAGTCGGTCGCGCCGGGCACGGAACACCGTCCGGATGTGCCGATCCAATTGGCTGTCTACGCGCGGTACGTGCCGAGTTGCGTGGTGCCGAGGTTGGCCGGCCTGACGGAGAAGGATGCGAAAGAAGCCGTGGCGAAGGCGAAGCTGGCCCTTGAGATCGTTGATCGCGCCAGGGAAGCTGCCCGGGGCGAGGAGCGGGGCCTGGCGTACAGACAGGAGCCCGGTCCCGGGACCGGGGCCGAAGAGGGCGAGAAGGTCAAGGTCTGGCTCTACGCCGGCGGGGAGCAGCAGGAGCCGGCGCCTTCCGGCCCCTTCTACGCGGTTTTTCAGATCTATGCCCCCGACTTTGAGAAGAGCAACGTGCCGAAATTCCGCAAGAAGGCGGAAGGGGAGAGCGACGAGTCCTATCGGCAGGCCGCACTCGCGTACGCGGATACCCTGCCGGTGGACCGCATGGTCTTCACACCGGTGGATGTCAGCAAGTCCGTGCTTCCCATTCACGTGAGCCGCGAGGCCTTGAAGAAGTATCCGCGCAGCGACTTTGCGCAGGGGGCCAGATTCGCCTGCAAGTTCGGGGTGACAGGCCGGGACCAGCAAGGCAAGGCCGCGGAGTTTTCCGGGGCCCTGCTGCTAGCCGTGCTGGGCACGCACGAGGACATGAATCAGATGCTGGCGACGTACCCCACTCTGAAGACCCAGAAGAACTTGCAGGCGCTGGCTTTCACCAAGGCCGATGGCACTTCCGAACTTGCGGACCAGAAGACCCAGGGCCGGCTCGGGCCGATCACAAAGGACTGGACCAGCGCCGACCGGAAAGAGACCCTGCGGTTCTTCGTGCAGATTGCCTCCATGATCACCTGTTATGTCGCGACGGTGGCTTACGAGGACCCCCTGGCGGATGAGGTGGTGTTGCTGCACGAATTCCGGTGGAGCATCCGCTGCTCAGGGCGAGTCTCCGGGTGAGCGTGGACGCCGTGGTCGGAATCGTCAGATGGACGGACTGGGACGATCCGCTCGGCCGGGCGGCCTGGGCGGGTGTCCTCGCCGGGCTCGATTGGACGCTATCGGCCATCCTGCCGGAGAGGGAATCGGCCTGCGACGAATTCCGGGACGCCTACCTTCGACACGAGAAGACACCTTGGGACGCTGGCATGGGGAGGTTGGAGCGATGAGGCACCTGCGTTTGAGCCTGGGACATTCTGTCGTTCTGGTGGGAGCCGTGCTGGCGATCGTGTGCAACTCCGGCGCCGCGGGGGCCGACCTGGGTGGCGTTGTCCTGGAGGTGATGGGTGAGAAGATCACCATTCGCATCGCTCCCGACCTGCTGCCGAATCCGGGTGACAAGGTGGAAGTGCTCAACACCGTGCCGGATCTGGGTGAGATCGCCCTCGATTGCGAGTGGCAGGTCGAGAGCGTTCAGGGCGGTCTGGTCCTGGCCGTGACACGCGACAAGTCGCGGGCGGCCGCCCAGCCGGACTACCGGGCCGTGATTCACTCGCCCAACCCGCGTCGGCTCAACGCAACGGCGCCGGCGGTCAAGGGACCGCCTCTCCCCGCCAAGACCCCGGACCAGACGCCGCCCGCCGGCGTCCCAGGGCCGAAAACGTCCCACCCTCCGTCCGACCCGGGGGGTTCTGTGGTTGAGGGTATCCTCGAGCAAACGCCCGCCGGCTCCGGCGCCAAAGGGCCAAAGCCGTCCGCCCCTCCGTCCGAACCTGGGAGTTCCGTGGTAGTGGGAGTATTCGAGCCGGCGCCTGGCGCAGGTGGGGGAGTCACTCTCGATGACGTGGTTCGGGTGAACCGGGGAGTGTTCCGCAGCCGCGAGCCGGCGTCGGGGCCGGTGGTTCCCCCGGAGTTGCAGAACGAGGAGCCGTGGGCAGTTCAGTGGCAGGTGCATGACACCCTGGCCGACCTTCCGGGGGGCGGTCGGGCCGGGTTGTACGCCGATGTGGTTCGCTCCGGCCAAGCGAATCCCAGCCCCGGCCGACGCGGGGTAATGTATCTGCACCCGCGCTCCGCCCCCGAGCCGGTCAGGCTCATCCAGAACACGACCTTGCCGGGCCCTTCCCCAGTCTTGAAGCTGGGAGTCTGCGGCAATCGGAGCCCCGACGGCGATTGGCTTCTGGTCGTCAAGGTGGACGGCGCCCGGCTCGGGCCGGAGAGACTCGTTCGCGGCCTCGATGGGTGGCTGGACCTCACCTACGATCTGTCCGGCTTTTCCACGAGCTGGCCCGTTCAGCTCTGTGTTGAGGCCCACGCGAATGACTGGCGGTGCGCCTACGCGTTTTTCGATTACCTCTGGATTGAGAGCGTCGTCCCGCTGCCCACGCCGCCGGATACACCGTTGGAGTTGCCGGGAGTGAAGTCCGATCCCGTGTCGCAGACGGTACACGTCGAGAGCGTCATTCTCTCGGACGACTTCAACTCTGAAAACGAGGGACACGGCCAGCGTAGCTATGATGGATTCGGGAACTGGTTCGTCCGGAGCGGAGAGGTGGACCTGGTGGGCCGCGGCTTCCGCGATGCGTATCCGGACCACGGCCTGTACCTCGATCTGGACGGCGGCGGGTACCTGGCCAGCACGCTCCAGTCGAAGGGCGCCTTCCGGCTCGGCGCGGGCGTCTATCAACTCGAGTTTGATCTGGCCGGCCATCCCGAGCGCACCGCGAATACCGTGACGGTCAGCCTTGGCGGATTGTACAGCGAATCTTTCACCCTGAATGCGAAAGAACCCTTCCGCACGATTCGCCGGCAGATCAAGGTCCGGCAGGCCACGAATGCCGCCCTCGTGTTCAAGCATGCCGGCCGTGACGGCGCGGGCCTGCTGCTGGACAATGTGCGTTTCCTGGCTGTCTCCAGTCCTTCCGTCACATCCGCCGCTCCGAGTCAGGACCGGCCGGGCAGCCGGGCGTCGACAAGCCCGGCGGCCTCCGCGTACCTGGGCGCTCTCGTGCAGCGAGATGCGAACGGCTGCCCGGTGATTTCCGAGGTGACGCCACGATCTCCGGCGGCACAGGCCGGATTGAGGAAAGGAGACGTTCTTGCGCAGATCGAGGATCGCGTCCTGGAGGGGACCGTGACGGCTCCGGACGAGTGGGCCCGTATCGTGTCGGGTCTGCCGTTGGATCGGCCCGTTCGTTTCGTCATCCGCCGCCAGGGACAGCGGATGGATCTATGGGTGAGGCCGGCCGCACTGGGTCTCCGCCGATAGATGCACAGGGACCCGGCCCCCGCGCAGAGCCTGCCCTCGACCCGATCGAGGGCGGGGGAAGCCAACTCAATGCCGCGAATTGGGATTGCTTCGCTTCGCTCGCCACGACATACGGGGTGTTTGCCGCAGTCCTGTCGTGTACCCACGTGACTTCCCGGGGGAGGATTTCCTTGTGGTTGCGGCCGGAACTGTGTTATCGTGGGAGGAACGGCTTGGCGACGTTTTCGGCGCTTCCGTTCAGGGACCCGAGCGTCGTGTGCCCGGCGGTCCGTGGTTGGCAGGACCGGAGGCAGGAGGACTGTGCGAAAGATGATACAAAATCTCCTGTGGGGAGCCGGGACGGCGGGCGTGGTGGTTGCTGCCGGTCTGGGAGCGTTGTTGCTGCGTGGGACCGGGGTGGACCCCGGGCAGGTTCTGGAATCCCTGGCGCAAACGCCGCCGCCGGGTCAGCTCGTGATTGAATACCCGCGGGAGGGGACTCTGTTTCCGCCCGACCTCAGTGCGCCGGCCGTACGCTGGAAAGACGAAGACGTCCGTGCCAGCCAGTGGCTGGTCTCCATCGAGTTTGCCGACGACCAGGGACGCGTTTGCTGTTTCGTGCCGCAAGCTGAATGGCGACCCCAGCCGCGGATCTGGGACCAGATCAAGAGCCGGTCGCGGGAGAAACTCGCGGTTGTGACGGTGCTCGGGGTGCGGACGAAGGACCGTTCGTCCTGGTGGCGCCGAGGGCCGGCGGAGGTTCTGTCGGTGGGGCGAGTCACGATCCGGACCTCGTCGGACCCGGTGGAAGCGCCGCTGTTCTATCGGGAAGTGAACCTGCCGTTTGCGGACGCGGTGAAAGACCCCTCCACGATTCGCTGGCGGTTCGGGGCGGTTTCCGCAACCCACCCGCCCCCCGTCGTGTTGGAGGACCTGCCGGTGTGCGGGAATTGTCACTCCTTCTCCGCCGACGGCACCGTGCTGGGGATGGATATCGATTACGCGAACGACAAGGGCTCCTATGCCATCACGTCGGTCCGTGAGTCCATGACACTCGACAAGAGCGTGATCATCACCTGGAGCGATTACCGCCGGGATGAGAACGAGGCCACGTTCGGCCTGCTCTCGCAGGTCTCGCCCGACGGCCGCTTCGTCGTGAGCACGGTCAAGGATGAGTCGGTCTTTGTCGCCAGGCCCGGGCTGGATTTCTCGCAGTTGTTCTTTCCCGTGAAAGGGATCTTGTGCATCTACGATCGTCAGACGCGCACGTTCCAGTCCCTCCCGGGGGCCGATGATCCGAAGCTGGTCCAGAGCAATCCGACCTGGAGCCCGGATGGCCGGTACATCGTCTTTGCGGCGACGGAGGCGTACAAGCTGCGCCGCGCCGGCGAGGAACGCCGCGTGCTCCTAAGTCCGGGGGACTGCCGCGAGTTCCTGGTAGACGGGAAGCCGTTCCAGTTCAACCTCTATCGCCTTCCGTTCCACGGAGGCAAGGGCGGCCGGGCGGAGCCGCTGGCCGGGGCTTCCTTCAACGGCAAGAGCAACTTCTTCCCCCGGTACTCGCCGGACGGCAAGTGGATCGTGTTCTGCCAGGCACAGAACTACATGCTGCTCCAGCCCGATAGCGAGCTGTACATCATCCCGGCCGAAGGCGGTCCCGCCCGCCGTCTCCGCGCCAACACGCCGCGGATGAACTCCTGGCACAGTTTCTCGCCCAACGGCAAATGGCTCGTTTTTTCCGGCAAGCCGGACTCTCCTTACACGCGGCTGTACCTGACCCATATCGACGAGCAGGGCGAAAGCACGCCGCCGGTGGTGCTGGATCGCCTGACCGCCCCGGACCGGGCCGCCAACATTCCAGAATTCGTCAACCTCGCGCCCGGCGCGATCCGGCAGGTCCGCGAGCAGTTCCTGGATGATGTCTCCTACGCCCGCAGCGCGTGGGAGTACTTCAAGTCGGGCGATTTCGACGGCGCGGAGCGACAGGCTCGTAAAGCCCTGGCGCTGGATCCGAAGAACGGCGACGCCCTCCATTACCTGGGGCTGGCCTTCTTTGCCCGCGAGCAATATGGCGAAGCGCAGCGGTATCTCTCGGAGGCCGCTCAGCTACAACCGCAGGAGGGCCGGGTCTGGATCGATCTGGCGTCCGTTTTCCTGGCCAGGAACATGCTGGAGGATGCCATCCGCCATCTGCGCCGCGCCGTCGAGTTGGCCCCGGAGGTCCACGAGGGGCACTTCAATCTTGGCGTCGCGGAATTCCGACGGGGCAACAAGCCGGAAGCCCTGAAGTCCTGGCTGCGGGCGGTCGAGCTCGACGCGCACAGCTATGCCGCCCACCATAACGTCGCGCTGCTGCTGGACGAGCAGGGCCGCCGGTCCGAGGCCCTCGAGCACCATCGCCAGGCCGCGCGTCTCAAGCCGGACGATCCCGAAGCCCAGGCTGAATTGGGAAGGGCGCTCTGTGCCGCCGGGGCGACCCAGGAAGGTCTG
>JALORE010000203.1 GCA_025459125.1 Planctomycetota bacterium
GGAAAACCGCCCGTCCGGTTCGAAGAGGGGGGACTGAGCGGCGACGTCGTCGCTCAGTCCTCTACTCTACCGAGAACAGGTCTTGGTTCCGGCCGAATGAAACATAACATGTCTTATGAGACCTTTGGGATGGGGTCTTTTGGGGGGCCACCGGGTAGCCGCCGGGCCGGCCCTGTGGTATAATCCGGCTTGAGTTGGATGGGTCTTGGGACCCGGGTTCGTTCCATCGTTCAGGAAGTCCGTTATGTCGTCGCATTCGGCACGGTTCTCCGCCCGCTGGTCAGGTTTGGTTTGGCTCATCACCGTCGTGGTACTCGCAGTGGTTCTGGCCGCGGAGGCAATCTTGCTGACCCAGGCGATACGCGGGTCCGCCGAGGACACGAGCGGCCGCGTGCTGTACTTCCTGTTGATGCTCGTGCCGCTGGGCATCTTCGGCAAGACGGCGTCGCTGGCTCCCAGGTACTATACCGTCGGGCCCGAGGGCGTCACGGTACGGCGTTTCGGGTCGGACGTGCTCATCGAACGCACCCAGATCCGGGAGATCCGGCGCATCGACAGCCCGGAGATCGGCTTTGTCTGGCGGGTCTTCGGTTCCGGCGGGTTCTTCGGGTGGTTTGGCTGGTTCCGGAGCCGCTCGCTGGGGCGCTTCACGGCCTACGCGACCAACCGGCGCGACCTGATCCTCATCACGAAGACCGATGGTTCGAAGCTCATCCTCTCGCCGTACCCGCGGGACGCGTTTCTCAAATCCGCCCCATCGATAGTCCCATAAAGTACCACAGGCAGGGGGCGGACAGCCTACGAGTATCCCGACTGGCACGGTCATAGCCCGAAGGCCTTTCCAAATCCGTATGACCGCCGCAGATATCAGAAGGACGAAGTCTGTTCGGGCTGGTCGCGCAGGGCCAGGGGTTTGCCCAGGATCTCGTAGTGCAGGATCGCCTTCTTCACGGCGTCCGGGTCGCGGTAGTCCAGAACGTCGCCGAGGTCAGACCCTGCGGGCTCGTGCGTGGATGGCAGTTGTGCCTTGGCCGGCTCCAAGGGCGTGGGCGGCACGCCCATTCCGGCCGCCGCCGCGGGAGAAATGGGTTGGAATACCGGCAGGCGCAAGTCCGCCGGAGCCATTACCTTGGCTCCCTCCGTGCGAACCCTGGCCACGGCCTCCCGCGCTTCGCGCTGGCGGGCGATCTGCTCCTCCCGTTGCGTCGACCCCTCCGCCGCGGGTGGCTCATAGACGATGACGGACTCGCCGCCCTGAGTCGGGCGCACACGGATTTGCCCGCCCGGCGACGCCGGCGTCGGCCGCGTGGGCCGGGGGGGCTTGCCCGGCTTGCGGAGGCCGGCCTCTTCCTCCATACGCCGCTGCAGATCCTCGGCCCGGCGCCGGAGCCGCTCCTGCCAACTCTCGCGTTGTTGGCTGCCCGGCTCCGCCGGCGGGCCCTCCTTCTGCCCGCCGGGCCCCTTCTTGCTGATCTTTTTGACCAGGGCGCCGAGGAGCCAGAGGGCCACCATGACGAGCACGAACAGGATGTTCGCCCAGCCCTCGAAGTCCGGCCCCTGCGCCAGCCAACCGGATGGTACCATGATGCCGTTCATCGGTGGTTCCGCTTATGACTGCTCGGGTTTCTTCGGTTTGGCGATGGACTCGCGCATCTGGGTATCGGCGCCGATATTCTTGAGCCGGTAGTAATCCATGATGCCGAGATTGCCCGCCTGGAAGGCCTCGGCGATCGCCAGCGGCACTTTGGCCTCGTTCTCGACGACGAGCGCCCGCATCTCCTGCTCGCGTGCGACGGCCATCGCCCGGCGCTTCTCGGCCTCCGCCTTGGCCCGCCGCATATCGGCCTCCGCCTGGGCCGCCTGAAGCTGCGCGCCCACGTTCTCGCCGACATCCACATCGGCGATATCGATCGAGAGAATCTCGAACGCGGTGCCCGCGTCCAACCCCTTTTCCAGCACGGCCTTGGAAATCTTGTCCGGATTCTCCAGCACGTTCTTGTAGGTGACGGAGCTGCCGATCGTGGTCACGATGCCTTCGCCCACGCGGGCGATGATCGTTTCCTCCGTCGCGCCGCCGACCAGCCGCTGGATATTCGTCCGGACCGTCACCCGGGCCTTGGCCCGGAGCTGAATGCCGTCCTGGGCCACGGCGTCGATGGTCTCCTTGCCTTTCTTCGGATCGGGGCAGTCAATCACCTTGGGATTGACGCTGGTCTGGATGGCATCGAGAATATCGCGTCCGGCCAGGTCGATCGCGGTCGCGGTCTTCAGGGACAGATCGATGTTCGCGCGGTTGGCGGCGATCAGCGCCCGCACGACGTTCGGCACCCGCCCCCCTGCCAGGTAGTGGCTTTCGAGATCGTTCGTGGTCAGCGTCAGGCCGGCCTGCACGGCCGTGATCTTGCTCAGGACGATCGTGCGCATGTCCACCTTGCGCAGCCACATCCCGATCAGCTCGGTGAGCTTGACATCGGCCCGGGAGAAGTACGCCTGCAGCCACAAGCGCGCGAACTTGAGCATGACCAGGGCAAAGACCAGGATTCCTATCCCGATCAGGATCAGGATCCCGACGATGACCTGCTGACTGAGTTGCGACAACATCACACCCATCTGCCACATTTCTCGACCCTTTCCCTAAGTCCTTTCCACGACCCGGACCGTCACCTGCGTTCCATCGACGCGAATCGCGGTGATTTCCTTGTCCTTCGGCACATATCCGCTCTCGGCGACGCATTCCACCCTGCGCCCGCCGAAATCACACATGCCCACCGGCCGCAGGGCCGTCAGCACCCGGCCCGTCCGGCCCGGCAGCTGGCTCAATTCCGGGGCGTCCGTAATGGCTTCGCCCCGTTGCCGTACCGGCGGCGTCAGCAGGACCCGCCGGCCGAACCGCGTGCGCGGTAATAGCTTATACGCCACAAACAACAGGGAGGGCACCATAAAAATGGCGACGACCAGGCCCACCAGTCCCGCCGCGGTGCTGTGGTGAAAGAAGAGCGTCAGACCGCTGATTCCCGCGACCAGGGCCAGAGTGCCCAGGATTCCCGCACTCGGAATGAACACCTCCGCCACGATCAGGGTCGCACAGATGACGTAGAGGAAAACCGCGAATAACAGCCACCAATCCACAGATTCTTCCTTTTTCCTGTATTCGGAGCGCCACCGGTGCGGCTCTCAGGCCTCAGGGCCCTGCTCGACCTTTCTTACGACGACGCGACTGCCGCTGATCGACAGGATCTCGACCCGCGTGCCCTTGTCAAGGAATTCGCCCGCCGCAATGACGTCCACCAGGGCGTCGCCAAACCGGGCTTTGCCCGCCGGACGCAGCCGGGAGACCACGTCGCCCACCGCCCCGACCTGGAGCGGCCCGGCCCGCTGCGGCGGGGCCGTCATGCTGACCTGGGAACCGGCGCCGCCCGGACTGGCCGGCGACAGGATCAACCCGCTCATGAAGCGGGTCTTGGGCAGAAAGCGGGACAGAATCCAGGCCAGCGCGAGGAAGCCCCCAAAGCCGATCCCCAGCGAGACCACGCCGGAAGAGAGCGACTGCCAGTCCGTCGGCGTCTCGGGCCAGGGCCATTCATCGGGCGCGTTGGTGATCAGCATTCCGAAGAGCCCCAGCAGGATGCCGATGATGCCCAGAATGCCCGCGACCCCGAATCCCGGCAGGATGAAGATCTCGACCAGCAGCAGGAGGATTCCCACGAACAAGAGGGCCACCTCGACCCAGTTGGCCATGCCCACGAGATATTTGCTGCCGACAATGATGGCGAAACAGATCACCGCCACGATCCCGGCCAGCCCGAACCCCGGTGTGCTGAATTCGACATATACCCCCAGCAGCGCCAACATGACGAGCACCGCCATCACGCCGGGGGAATTGAGCCAACTGACCATCCGCTCCGACCAGGTCGTCTCGAGCACCAGGGGCTCTCCCGTGAAGACCACACCGTCGCGTTGGGCCAGAAACTCCAGCGCGCCGGCACGATCCTTCACGACCGCCCTGGCGACGCCGTAGTCCAGCGCCTGCGCGGCCGTCAGCGTCAACAACTCATCCTTGCCGTCGACCTTCTGGGCCCCTTTCACGTCGTACCGGTTCGGGTCCGTGGGCAGATTGTCCCCTTCGAAGAACTCGTACTGGCCCGTGTCGAGATTCCGCACGCGGTAGACCTCGATCTGCATGGTCACCATGGCGGCCAGCAGCAGCGGCGGGTAGCCATTGGCCTCCGCGGCCCGCTGGAACGTCGCCCGGACGAAACTTTCGGCCTTCTCCCGCTCGACGCCTTCCAGCTTGCCGCCCATGGTGATGGGCGCTGCATCGCCGATCGTCGTATTCTCCCGCATGACGATGTCCCGGCAGGACACGCTGATCATGGCCCCGGCCGAGATTGCCTCCGTGGCGACGTAGGCCACCGTGTGCCCGCGCGGCGGGACCTGCTGGATCAGGTACTTGCCGATGGCATCGGCGGCATCGACCAAGCCGCCGTAGGTGCTGATCTCGTAGATGAAGTAGCTCGCTCCTTCGCGCTGCGCGATGCCCGTGCGGCGCTGGATGGAGTACAAAAGCGACTGATCGATCAGGCCGGAACAAGGGATGATCGCCGCTTTGGCCTCGCGGGGCGGGCCCGCCGGTGTGTTTACGTCATTGGGTTCCGCCGCGGCCGGTTGCCAACCCCCTGCCGACAGGCACACCGCAAGGATCAGGGCTGTGCGAAATCCATTCCTCATGGCCGAATTATACCGGCCCGCCGGGAGGTTGGCAACCCGGGCGCGCCATGGTGGGGAAAAATCTCCCCCCCGGCCCCCGTCCGCCTGCGAATCACACCGAACAACGGGTCGCGTCAATCCCGGCATTTCTATCCTTGCCGCTTCCCAGGGGCCCCGTATCTCCGGTATAATGTTGTGCCGACCGGGGGCACCAAACATGTGCGTCGGCCCAACGTATGGGAGGCATCGCGCCTCCGGTAAGGCTGGAATCGACATTGAGATGGAGTCCATATATGGCTGGGCACTTGCCACTGATGGCATTTATCACGAACATGGGCAGCGGCGAGTGGATGGTCATTCTGATCCTCGGCCTGTTGATCTTCGGCCGGCGTCTGCCCGAGGTGGCCCGCAGTCTGGGCAAGAGCGTCAACGAATTCAAGAAGGGCATGCGCGAGTTCCAGGAGAGCGCCCAGGAGGTCGCCAGCGACGTCAACAAGGCCGCCAACGACGCCGTGGGGGATATCGAGACCCACGAGGGTCAGAGCACCTATGACGACCCGGCGCAAAGCTACGACGGGCAGACCACCGGCGAGTCGTACTCCGAATCCGGCGAGACCCAGGTGTCCAACGAGCCGGCCTCCGATACCACGGACTCCTCCCCTTCGCCCGAATACGACCCCTACCAGTCGGCTGCCGCTACAGACGCGCCGCAGGCGGATTCCCCGGCGGCAGAGCCTCTGCCGAACAATGCCGAGGCACCGGAAACGAAGCGCCCCGACGCGGCAGCCCCCTACGAGCCTATGTCATAGCCGATCCCCGGAGCTTTGGTGACGGCCCACGAGGCGCTCAGCGGAACTCCACTTGGCGCACGCTGAAGCAGTCGTTGCCGGAGAAGAGCAGGTGGCAGGTCCGGCCGTCCGGGCTCATCCACTTCGTCGGGAGGGAACTCGTCTCCCCCGGACCGACGTCCCAACTCGTCGTATGGAACACCGTCCGCCAGGGCCCCCAGGGCGCCGGGGCCTCGTAGATGCCGAATCCGCCCTGGAAGCGCGGGCCGCGGGAATCGGTGCTGAAAGGCAGCACCTGGCACCAGAGGAACCGCTTCAGGCCGGCGTTGTAGCTGATCCCGGAGCGGTAACACTGGCCCGGATTGACGAAAACCGCCCCGCGATCACGAATATCCTTCGTCCAAAGGGCCTGGCCGGCAGCATCCAGTCCCTGGAAGAATTCGTACGCCTGGCGTGCGCGGATCCGAGCCATGGGCACGCGGGCCAGGACCATCCGGTCGGCCGGGAGATAGGCACTGTCACTGTCGGCCGAGTAGAGATAAACGTAATCGTCGCGCCGGCCGGCATAATTGGCGCCGTAGTTCAGGAACGTCGGCGCCCCGAAGCCGGTCTCGAACTTCCAGTCGCACCGCTGCCACGTGACGGCATGGTCGCCCGACCACGCCACCTGCGAATTACCGACGTTCCGTATCAGCATATAGAGAACGCCGTCCACGCAGAGCATGCCGCTGGCCTTGGCGCCGCGGGCCCCTTCCCCCACCGTTTCGCCCGTCGGGCTGCGGAGGTTGACGCCCTGGACGTCCGCCGGCCCACCCGTGACCCGGGCCAGGCCCAGGCTCAGTTTCTTCTCGACCCGGGGCTGGAAGCCCTGGGCATCGCCGTAGGCGGTGTAGAGGTTCCCATCGTCGGCCCAGGTGGTGGGCCAGTTGTCGCCGCCTTCCGCCTGGCGGACGATCGTGTCGGCGGGCGCCCACGCGACGTTCCGGATGACCTCGCTGGCAGGGTACGGCGCACCCGGCCACCGGCCGCGATCCTGGACGGACAGGACCACCGGCTCGATGAACGGCTCGATCGGCGCATAATGCGGCGTGCGCGGTCCACTGACCGACTTGCCCGCCCGGGAGATGACGATGTCGAGGGAGGGGATGACCACGATCAGGCTGTCATACAGACCCCAGGACCAGTACGTGTCGCGCGGAACGTTTTTCATCGTGGCGTCGGCGTTGTTCCACCACAACAGGCCGTAGTGATCCGCGGCATGATCGTAGCTCTCCGGCTTGAGGCCCGGCAGACCGCGCACCCGGTTCGGCACGGTTCGGGCGGCATCGACGAACCACGAGGGAAGGATCTGCCGGTCCTGCCACCGGCCCTGGCGCAGGTAGAGATAGCCGATGCGGGCCATGGCGGGGACGTTGGCGCTGATCCCGGAGCCGAATTCCCGCCGGGCAATGCCGTTGATCTCCTTCGGCCGGTAGGAGTTCGCCCGCCATTGCAGGTCGCTGCGCCCGATGCCGATCGGCGCGAACACGCGCTCGAACATCAGTTCCTGCAGATCCCGGCCGTAGACCAGTGTCACGCATTCGGCCAGCCAGTTCGGCCCGCCGTCGCTGTAGGCCCACTTCGTGCCCGGCGCAAAGAGCAGTTCCGTGTAGCCGCCGTTCTTGTCGAAGCCGGCGGTCTGCGTCGCCAGGTGGAACAGCGTGATCTGGCCGAGGTACCCTTTCTCGCGGTTACTCTCCGGCGGGATGCCCAACTGCGGGTGGTACTTGGATGCAGGATCGTGCAGACTTGGAAACTTGCCGTCGAGCAGCGCCAGCCCCACGGCCGTGACGCCGATCGCCTTGGTGGAGGATTTCAGATCGTACGTCTGTTTCGGATCGCCCCACTGCAGGACGACCTTGCCGTGCCGGGTGATCATGCCGGAACCACCCCCGGTCAGGGCACAGGCACGGGCCTTCTCCAGGAGCGACCGATCCATCCCCACCTGCTCCGGTGCGACCGTCTCCCATTCCACGCCGGGCCACACAACCCCGGTACTCCCCTGCCCCACCACGGATGACGCTCCCGCCGCCAGGATCAGAAAGACGAATCCGGCCCGGACCCCCTGCCTCTCGACCATGATCGTACTCCCCATCGCCCATCAAAACAAAAGCATGCCGGACACCCCGTTCGGCATGCTCGTTCCGCCAGCTATCTTCATTGCCCCACCGGCGCCGGCTGTGCCGGGCTGGAGAAGGCATGATGATCCTGCTAGGCCTTCCCAGCCCCTTTGGCCGGCGCCTTGGCTCCGGCAGCCGGTGCCTTGGCTCCAGCGGCCGGTGCGGCAGGCGCCGCGGCCGCGGCGGGCGCCGCTGCTCCCGGTGCCCCGGCTTCCGCCGCCGCTGCGGCTTCCGCCTTGGCCTTCTTGCCGGCAGCGCTCTTGCGGTGGGCCACCTTCGGCAGACCGATCACCGAATCGCCCTCGTTCCAACGCTCTTCATCCTTCAAGACATCGATCCGCTCGGCCCGGGTCAACACATTGCGGTGCCGGACCAACGCGTCCTTCAACCGAAGTGAGCGATCTATGGACATCGAATTTCTCTCCTGTTAGTTCGCGATTTTCATCCCGTACGCGTCGGCAAAACGGGTCGCGGCAAAGCTCTCCCTGCCTTGAGGGGCCTTGTAGCTCCGGCCCAGTTCAACAATCTTCTGCTTGACCGCGTATCCGTCCGTGCCCACCCGATCCGGGTTACTGTACAAATACCTCGTGGCCAACAAGTATCCGTCGCCGCTCGGCAATCGCGCCGCACTCCAGCCTTTCTCACGGAATACCTGGCGCGTCCGGCTCAACTCATACGTACTCAACGGTATGCCCTGCTTGGCAAAATACTCGACCACCGGCAACAGCTCGGCTTCATTCTTATGCGTGGCCAGAACAATCCAATGGTCGCCTTCACTACGTGCCGCCTGCCCGCCCGTCGCCGCGGCCGCCGCAGGGTCGGACGGCGTCGTTTTCGCGGCGGCCGTTTCCCGGGCCGCGTCCGGCCGGACCGTGGCGCCGGGCGCCTTCGTGGCTACCGCCGCCTGGGCTTTCGCCAGCGGATATTTCTGTCCGAGCCGAAAGGAGAACAAGACCGCCAGAATCAGCACCAATACCGCCGCGATGCCGATATGGTAAGGCACCGAAACCTCGACCCGGCCGGCATTGAGCTGTACCGGCTTCAGACGCAACCACGCCGGGACCGGGTTCCGTGGAGGCGACACCGGACGATCCGTTCCTTCCGCGGGCCGCCACCTGGCTGCCGCCGGCAAGGACTTCTCCGGCAAGGCCTCCGGCTTCTGCTCCATGCCCAGCCATCGGGGCTGGCCGCTATCCTTCACGGCCACGGGCTCGTGCGGCTTCTCCGAAACCGGTCGCACCGGCTCTTTCGCCACCGGCTTAGGCTCTTCCGCAGGTGTTTCCACCGGCTTGGCCGGCGTCGATTCCTCCTCGCCGACCGGTTTCTGTGCCTTGATCACCTCCGGGAGCAATCGCTCTAAAACATTGCCCTGCTTAGCTTTAGCACGAGAGCGGCTTATTGCTTCGTATAGCGCCTGCTGCCCTGTATAGCGCTTCATAGCCGACAACTCCGTAGCGGCCACCAATCCACCGGGACGGGCCCCCCCAGGCAGAAACACCGCCTGTCGGAGGCTTGACCCAACGCGAAACTCTGCGTTCGCAGTCCCATTCCCAGCCGGAATTGCCACAGACCATCCCTAGGCCGGGCATCGAATCGGTGTTTATACCCGATTCCAACGACCGTTTCAACACAAAATTCACAGTTTCTGGCGTGAGGGCGATACCGGCGCGCGATTCAAACGCTCAACTCAATGATGTTTCCTGGCGACCCATAGCACAACGACGATACCCGTGGCGAAAGCAACGAGGAGAGAGGTCATCGGCCGGCGTTCGATGCCGCCCCGCCAACTCTCCATCACCTCGTAACCGCGGTCTTTCACCCTTTCCGATTCATCGTGAAGCTGCACCTTGGCCTTGTCGCCCAAGTCCGTCAACATTCCTCGACGACGGGGCAAGCTCGGCGTTCCGCATCCCGGCCACGCCTGGTAAGATGAATATGATCCGCTCGAACACTGAAGCCTCTGCCGGGTGGCATCGTCAAGGCCGGCCTCCGGCCTGGGCGATGGTTCCCGAGCTTGGCACACTCGGTCTTAGCCTTCGAGCGGGTCTTCGTTGAATAAGGGCGGCTGCACGGGAATGCTCATGAAAGACTGCGTTAATCTGTTGCGATCGATCTGTATCGCGGCGGTGCTCTGCGGGTGCGGGGTCAGGGCGTCCAGGCCCCGGCACGATGGTAAACCCCCCGTAGGCAGATCGACAGAGGTCGGCGAACAAGCCCCCGGCAGCCTGGAGTTGGCGCCGGTGGCGGTCCAATCGTGCCACCAGGGCACGCGAATCCTGGTGTTGGGATCGGTTGGACGGCGTGCCATCCTTCTCGACCCCGGCGCGGGCGGCGGACGGCGAATGATCCCGCTTCCGGCGGCCGCCACCGGTGTGGCCGTGCGCGGCGGCCTCGCCTATGTGACGACCTCCGAGCCGGCCGGTCGAGTCCTCGCCGTCGATCTGGATACCGGCGGGATGCGCGCACAGTGGCGCGTCGGGCATACGCCCACCTCGCCGGTACTCAGCCCGGACGGTCGCCGGCTCTGGGTGGCGAACCGCTTCGACGATGCGGTGGCTTCGATCGAGTTGGCCACAGGCCAGGTGCGCATGCTGCCCGTCGTGCGCGAGCCGGTGGCTCTGGCGCTGAGCCCTGATGGCAGGCGGCTCTTCGTCGCCAACCATCTGCCGCAGCCCAAGCCGGCCCTGGACGACGAGAATCCGTGCATCGCCGCGGAGGTCTCCGTCATCGACACCGTGCAGAACTGCATCATCAAGAACATCGAGCTGCCCAGCGGCAGCCAGGGCCTGCGTGGGCTGGCGCTGTCTCCGGACGGCAGGCACGTGGCCGTAACGCACATCCTGAGCGGTTATTCCCGGCCGACGACCAGGATCGCGCAGGGCGCCATGAACAGGAATGCCGTTACCCTGCTGGATGCGGAGGCGCTGGAGTGGATCGACACGGTCGTGCTGGACGATCCGAACCGGGGTGCCGCCAACCCCTGGGCCGTGGCCTTCTCCGGCGATGGGCGGCGCCTTCTGGTCACCCACGCGGGCACCCAGGAGCTGAGCGTGATCGATTTTCCCACCTTGCGGGAACGCAGCGCAGCGAACCCGACGCCCTGGATCCCGCCCGGCGCGCGGGACCTGACGATGCTGGCCGGCATTCGCCGGCGCGTGCCGCTCGGCGTCCAGGGCCCGCGTGCCCTGCTGGAACGAGCCGGTGTCGTGTACGTACCGGGTTTCTTTTCCGACAACCTGGCCGTGGTCGACCTCAACGCTCCGGAGCCCTCCGTGCGTGTGGCGGCGCTGCAGGAGCCGCTGCGGACCACGCCGGCACGCCTGGGCGAGCAGTATTTCCACGACGCAACGCTGTGCTTCGAGCAGTGGCAGAGTTGTGCGACCTGTCACCCGGATGGGCGCAGCGATGCGCTCTACTGGGACCTCCTCAACGACGGCCTCGGCAATACCAAAGACACCAAGAGCCTGCTCATGTCCGCGCTGACGCCACCTCTCATGTGGCGCGGTGTGCGGGCTGATGCGGCCGAAGCGGTGCGCGCGGGGATTCATCACATCCAGTTCGCCGAGCCCGACCCGGAACAGGTGCAGGCGCTCACGGAGTACCTGCGGCACATGAAGGCCGTTCCCAGTCCGCATCTGAACGCCGGCGTGCCGGAGACGCCCCAGACTCAGCAGGCAGGCTGCGGGAAGTGTCACGCGCCGGAGGTGCCGCGCGGCAGCCTCACCGCCGCGGCCCGCCGGGGCAAGATGCTCTTCGAGGGCAAGGCCGGCTGCGCCACGTGCCATCCGCATCCCACGTTCACCTCCGGGCAGACGGTCGATCCCGGCCTGGGTTCCGGCATCCCGTACGATGTGCCGTCGCTGGTGGAGGTCTGGCGCACGGCCCCCTACCTCCACCGCGGCGAGGCCCTCACCCTGCGCGAGACGATCACCAACTTCAACTTCCTGCAGCAGCGCGGCCGGACCAAGGACCTCAACGAGCAGGAACTCCATGACCTGTTGGAGTATCTGCAGTCGTTGTGAGACGGAGTACGCCTGAGGGTTTCTTAACAACGATCCGCTCCAAGGCTCAGCGGGGCTCCCGTCCCGAGCGAAGAGGAAAAGGGGACATTCTACTTTTTCATCCTTTTCGCGGTCGGGGCTGACTGAAAAAGTAGAATGTCCCCTTTTCCCCATCCCGTTAGCCTTTGAGCGGATCGTTGTTTCTTAATGTGGGTGGCATCGTCAAGCGGAGCCGGGACCCCAATCGCGTTATATCGCGATTGGGAAGGGCTCCCAAGTGCGAAACATCGCACTTGGGGACCCCTGCCACCCGAAAGGTGGGCTGGAATGCGAAGGACTCAATCGCAGTTGGCATAAGGGGAGCTGTAATGAGTCTGGACAAACAAAACCGATAATCGCACCCTTTTATTGTTGGGTGCCATGTCTACGCCTCGTAGACATGCTCAACTCCGGCAGCAGGACATGCCTGCGCAAAGCCGCAGCCATGGCACCCGGCCGGGGGACTCCCCGAGGGCGAATCGCTGCCGTCTTTCTACGGCAGGCTGACCGTCAAGGGTTCGGCATCTCTGGCGTCCGGCGTCAGGCCGGTCTTGGACCAGGCGTCCGGCTTGTCGCGACCGACCTTCACGGTATATTTCCCGGGTCCGTAGACGTGCGGGCGGAAACGCGATCCCTGAATGCGCCGCGTATAGAGGAGCTCCCGGTCGGCTTCCCTGACCACCTGGACGACCGGATCGGCCGCCCCATTGACGACCATGTCCGGCAGGTAGCCGAAGACCTTCCGCCCATCGTTCTCTTCCATCCGGAATGTGATGGGCCAGCCGGGGTATTGGGCCGCATCGCCCCGGTTCAGGTCGGCGTACCGCGGCCAGCACTCGAACGTGATCCGGCGTGTCTTCTTGTGGAAGCGAATCAGGCCGTAACCGTCGCCCAGCAGCGCTTCGGGGTTCCGCTGGTTCGTCCGCATGATCTTGATGTTGTCGAAGCCGGGATTGGCATAGGCGATCATCGTGATCTTGTTATAGAGCCCGTCCAGGTAGTCCCCCGTCCAGGGCAGCGGGCTGCCCGGGATCGGACTGACGCCGGCCTTCTCGTCCTCGGGCCACCACCAGCGCCCATAGTAGCTGTTGATGATCGCCGGATTCGTGAAGCCGTAGGGACCATCGCGGAAGGC
>JALORE010000204.1 GCA_025459125.1 Planctomycetota bacterium
GTGCCGTTGATGATTCGGGTGCCGGCGAAGTTCCAGCCCCTGGCACCGCTGGCGGGCGGCCGGACAGACCAGCTCGTCAGCTTCGTCGATTTCGCACCGACGGTGCTGAGCCTGGCGGGAGTGTCGGTCCCGGCGTACATGCAGGGCCGGCCGTTCCTGGGCCCGACAGCGGCAGCGCCCCGCGAATACATCGTCGGGGCCCAAAGCCGGGTTGACGAGGCCTATGACATGTCACGGTGCGTGCGGGAGCAGCGGTACAAGTACATCCGCAATTTCATGCCGCACCTGCCGTATGTGCAGGCCAGTGACTACTGCGACCAGGCCGAGATCATGCAGGAATTGCGGCGGGTCGCGCGGGAAGGCGGCATGGCCGGCGTGGAAAAGCCGTTCTGGGAGCCGACCAAGCCGGTCGAGGAGCTGTACGACACGCTCGTCGATCCGCATGAGCTCAAGAACCTGGCCGGCGAGCCGGCGCACGAGGCGACGCTCCTGCGGATGCGCAAGCTGCTGTGGGGTTGGATGGTCGAGACGAAAGACACCGAGCTGATGCCGGAAGCCCAGATGCTGATCCAGTCGGAGGGCTCGACCCCCTATGAGACCGCCCGGGACCCGGGCAAGTACGCACCGGGCCGCATCCTCACGACGGCGGAACTGGTGGGTACGGGACCCCGTGTTCTGCCGGCCCTCGTGGATTTCCTCCAGGACGGCGACAGTGCCGTACGGTATTGGGCCGCGGTCGGCCTCGAAGCCCTGGGCCCGGAGGCGGCGCCGGCGACCGATGCGCTGCGGAAGGTCCTGGACGACGCCAGTCCGAACGTGCGTTTCACCGCCGCGGGTATCCTCTGCCGGCTGGGCCTGTGCGATGAGGCGCTGCCGGTGCTGGCGCAGGGTCTGCTCGATGCACGGGAGGTTGTGGCCCTGCACGCAGCCCGGACGCTGCAAAGCCTCGGCGCCAAGGCCCGTCCGCTGGTCCTGCAGATGCAGTCGGCCCGGGAGAAATGCAAGAGCCTCAGCGGCAATTATCGGAACGACAATTACGCCATGTTCATCGACTGGGCACTGAAGCACACGCTGGAAAGCTGCAAAGAGTAAGTCTGGTCCGGAATGTGCCTCCAAGGAGATGCGTGCATCATGAGCCAAAGTCCAGAGATCGCGGCGGGCGGCGCGCCGGGCGCGGAGCGCGGTTCCCTCCGGGCGGGCCACGCGACCGGCAGCCTGACGTACGTCTTCCTCGTGACCCTGGTCGCCGCACTGGGCGGGCTGCTCTTCGGCTACGACACCGGTGTTATCAATGGCGCGATCGGGCCGTTGAAGACGCACTTCCAGCTCGACGCCCGGCAGGAGGGCTGGGCGACGGCGTGTGCGCTGCTCGGCTGCGCCCTCGGGGCGGGCGGGGCCGGAGCCTTGAGCGATTGGTTCGGCCGCAAGAAGGTCTTGATCCTGTCCGCAGTCTTGTTCTTCGTCTCCGCGGTCGGGACCGCCATCCCGCAGACCCTCGCCACCTTCATCTTCTACCGCATCCTGGGCGGCCTGGGCGTCGGGGCGGCGTCCATCACCTCGCCCATGTACATCGCGGAGATCAGTCCCGCGCGGATTCGCGGGCGGATGGTCTCGGTCAACCAGTTCGCCATCGTGACCGGCTTTCTCGTGGTTTACTTCGTGAACTACTTCATCGACCTGCAGGGGGACGCGGCCTGGAACGCGCGGGTCGGCTGGCGGTGGATGTTCGGCTCGGAGGCCCTGCCGGCGCTGGTACTGCTGATCCTGTCGTTTGTCGTGCCGGAAAGCCCCCGCTGGCTGACCAAGAAAGGACGCGAGCGGGAGGCCATGAATATCCTAAGTCGCGTCAACGGTACAACCTACGCACGAGCGGAGCTGGCGGAGATCAAGGAGGCGCTGGCCCACGAGAGCGGGTCGCTGCGCCAATTGCTGGCGCCGGGGATGAGGATCGTGCTGGTGATCGGCATCGTTCTGGCGGTGCTCCAGCAGGTCACGGGGATCAACGTCTTCCTCTACTTCGGCACGGAGATCTTCAAGAAGATGGGCTCGGAGACCAACGCGGCCCTGTTGCAGAACATCGTCGTCGGGGCGGTGAACCTGTCCTTCACCATCGTCGCGATCTGGACCGTGGACCGGCTCGGCCGCAAGCCCCTGATGGTGATCGGCTCGGCCGGCATGGGCATCTGCCTGCTGGCCATGGGCCTGGCGGCCTATACCGAGGCGATGGGCCTGTGGATGCTGCTGTTCATCCTGGGCTATATCGCGTGTTTCGCCCTGTCCGTCGGGCCGGTGACGTGGGTCATCCTCTCGGAGGTCTTCCCCACCCGCATCCGGGGCCGGGCGATGGCCATCGCCACCGTCTGCCTATGGGTCGCCAACTACCTCGTCTCGCAGACGTTCCCCATGATGAACGACGATAAGTCATGGCTGGCACAGACTTTCCATCGCGCGTTTCCCTTCTGGCTGTATGGGGCCTCCTGCGTGATTCTGCTGGTCTTCGTCCGGCGCTTCGTGCCGGAGACCAAGGGCAAGACCCTCGAGGAGATCGAACGCCACTGGACCCGCTAGGGTGAACGGTGCGTGGTGCGCACCCTACCTGCAGCGCACGGCCCGTGCCTGGTAGTCTTCATCGGGTTGTGGCGTTCAAAGGCCGAATATGCGATCTTATTGGCCCTGAGAAGATCCCTGCCGTCACGGTACCGGCCGGTGCGCAAAAGAGAAGCCCCTGCGCGGCGGAGGGAGAGGAAAAGCGAGATAACACGCAGGGGCTTGAGGGCTGAACCTGCACTGACACCTATTACTATACCGGACCCTGGCCGGGCTCGTAAAGCGAATTCCGTCTGGAATTCTCAATAATTTGCGCGGGGGACAAGACGGGGCGACATCGGCCGTGGAGCAGATGGCAGAGAGGTAATGACCAGCATCCTGCCCCTGTGCTTTCGTGGCGAGGACGCGCGCCCTCGAATCGCGGGCAAGATGCCCGCGACACACCAGGGCGAGACGCTCTCGCCACAAACCGCGCAATAACGGACCTGCACCCGACCGGCCCCGGCCTCTTGCAAAGAGCCTGCGCCGTGGTATGCTGGCGGGCGATATGCAGTTCCCCGAACGAGCGACAGTGCAGAGCCACACGATCACCGTGGTCCCCCGCTATGCGGAGACCGACAAAGGCGGCGTGATCCACCACAGCGTCTACCCCGTCTGGTTCGAGATGGGCCGCACGGAGTTGCTCCGCACCAACGGGGTCGCCTACCGGGACCTCGAGGCCGAGGGGATCTTCTTCGTGGTCGCCGAGCTGCGGATCAAGTACCGCCGGCCGGCGTTCTACGATGAGGAACTGCTCCTGGAGACCACCTGCTCCAACGTGACGCCCGGCAAGGTGGAACACACCTACAAGCTCACCCGGCGCAGCACCGGCCTGTTGCTGGCGGAAGGTTCCAGCGTCCTGGCCTGCGTGACCGCCGAGGGCCGCATCCGCCGTGTTCCCGACTTTCTCGCCCCCGCCTGCGGCTGGCCGGGCGGAAAGGACGCCTGACCCGGCGTCATCCCCGCGCCCTTTGGCAGGGAGACTCACGGTTCATTCCCGTCCGCGGCCGGGGACGGGCCGACCGGAGAGCCGAGGAACTCCAGCAGCCGGAATTCCAGGTCGAATACCGCGCGCAACTCCTCGTTGGGGACGACATCTCCCGTCACGCCCATGCGCGGGTCCGAGAAGCGCGCCCCGCAGCCGACGGCCATCACCCTGCCCCGTCCGTAGTCGACCGTCGCCGCGACGCTGGTATCGCCCAGCCGCAGGAGGCCGTGGCCGCCCTGGATCTCACAGGCCTGGTCAACCGTGGTTGACGGCCAGCCGCCGGGCACCGCCAGAGTCCCTCCCAATGGGCGCGCGGGCTCCACGCGGAGGCCGAAGGGATGGAGCAGCGCGTTGGCCGTGGAATCGCGATTGGCCGGAGAATCCAGAATGAGGACCCTGCCACCGGACGCGACATAGCGGCTCAGGGACGTGCGGAAGTCGCGACTCACAGGCCCGTTGGGATACAGGAAGACGAGGATGTCGTCCTCGAAGACGCGGTCGCCCTCCCGCCGGGACGTGAACCAGCCGAGCCGCAGCATCCATCGCTCGAAGATCCCAAAGCCATTCGGATCGCCGGCGATGAACCCACTGGTGGAGAGCGGACCGCGGCACACGGTACGATCGATGACCACCCGGGTGAACGGGCGGACAGGCTGCGGCCGGGGGTAGGTGACATGATGGATGGCTGGGACCGCCACGACGGCGACGCACCAGCCCAAGAGCGCAGCGCTCAAGGGGAGGAGGCAGGACTCACGGCGGCGACGGCCCGCCCAGAGTCCCCCCGCCACGCCGAGGAGGCCCAGCCCGATCACCGAGGGCCGGACCCACGGGGACAGGCCCCGATGGTTCAGCCACTCCAGCATGCCGAGCATCAATGCGGCCTTGCCGGGCTCCCCCACGGAGAAGTTCGAGAAGATGGTCGAGTCGGCGAAGGCCGCGACCCGGCCCGCGCCGTGCTGCGTCGCCCAGAGTTGGACGAACGCACCATAGCGTGACTGGGCCCCGGCTTCGACCTGCGGATAGAAGTTGCTGGCGTGGTAATCGGCCGGCAAGCTCCAGAGGCCGATGCCCCGCATGACGGCCCGGCCGGGACTCCACCCCGGAGCAATCGAGCAGGAAACAGCGAAATCCAGCGGCGGCAGGTTCTGCACGATGGGATGAGGCACCCGTGGCGGGCGATAAAGCTGGTGGAACGGCGTGTCGATGTCGAACAGACAATCGTAACGGAAACGGAAACCGAAGCGACGGGCAATCGCGTTGAGATGAAGCCCGGTGTTGAAGACATTCGTGTGCTCGCCGATCAGCAGCAGGCTGCCGCCCCGTTCGACGAACCGTTCCACAACGTCGATCTCGGGGGTGGCATACGGAGACGTCGGGACTTTGACGACCAGGACGTCGCAGCGGTCCAGCGTGTGTTCGCTGATGCTGGTCGTCAGCCGATCCATCTGGTAGAAGCGGGAGCAGTAATCGTAGATACACGCGTAGTTGTATCCGGATTCCGGGCCGTACCAGTCGGTGTCATAGGGTCGGCCGGTCGGCTCCCACGTGGAATGATGTTCGTCCACGAGGATCCGTCCCTGCCTGCGGGGGCCGGCGGGAGCCCACAGGGTTCCCCCGACCGCCAGGATCGTCCCGGTGCAGATCAGCACCAGGGGTCGTATCGCGGTCCGGAGCGTGTGTCCCGGTGACGCGTGGCCTTCCTGCGTCACGCCAGGCAAGCGCACGAAGCGCAGGGCCAGCAGGACCGGGCCGAAAAGCGCCAACAAGTGCACCCAGGGATTCCAGAACTGGTCCATCAGCACCAGCGGGGCGTCATACCCGGTACACAAGGCCCGATGCGTGAAGGCCGCGACGAACAGTCCGGCGCGAACGGGCAGCCAGAGTGCGACCAGCGCCACCAGGGTCACGAGCGCGCGCAGAGACGCCGCGCCGCCGGCGCAGGCCCCCGCCCGTGCCCGCAGGTGGACCAGGACGATGCCCCCGGTCAGGAAACACCACGTGGCCGGGTCCAGCATCAATTCCCAGGTGGCGCCCAGCTCGTGCACGCGGCGCATCGAATGCACGGCCACGCTCGTGCCGTCGAGCGCCGCGTCCATTCCGAGCAGCCGGATCACGGCGTAGAGCAGATGGACAAGGCCGCGCGGCAGCTCGTGGGATCGCGCCGTCGCGCCCTCATAGACCAGCAGGCCCACCGACTGAATGACGAGGAGGACTCCGGCCACGAGGCCCGCCGAGCCGAGTCGCGCGGGCCAGCGCCGGGGAATGGGCGCCGCCCACAGCAGGGCCCCGGTGCACATCAGAAGGAAGGCGGAACGGTATGGCCATGGGGCCAGCGCGCCGGCCGGAGCACTGGCCAGTGCGATCGCTGCGAGGGTACTCACGGGGGGCTTGGCCAGGTCGAAATCCCACAGCAACACGACCGCGATGACCAGAATCGCCGCCCAGGCCGGCCCATGGGCGTCCTGATAATAGGCGCGCCCGAAGAGCCACGAGGCACTCAACAGGGCCAGTGCGATCCATGCCCGCCTCACGATGGCACCTCCGCGGTCGTCGCCGGGCCCGGGCCGGGATTCTGCAGTGCGGGAGGAACCCACATCGGCTGCTCGCGCAGCAGGCTCAGCAGCCACCGCCAGAAATCCGCGTTCTCCCGCAGACCTTCGAACGGTGCCCCGTTCTCGTATTCGAGGTTCTTGTTCATGGCAAAACAGGTATCGCCAATGAGCACGACCTGTCCCGCTCCCAGACGCTGGCGGATGATCACCGGCCGGTCGCCCCGCCCGTATGCCATGACGTGGGCATTCGGGTCGTCGCCGGCAACCGGCCAGGCAGCGTGAAAACGCACATAGACCCGCTTGCCCTCGGACTCCAGATAAGGCGACTTGAAGTGTCCCAGCGGGGCGGGCTCCCCACCGTCCTGGTCGGGTGGGCCGATGCGCAGGTCGAACGCGTCGAGCAGAGACCGGCTGGCGCCGGCGGCCTCACCGCCTGCACAAAGGATCAGAATGCCTCCCCGGTGAACAAAGGCCCTCACCATCTCCCGCTGGGGTGGCGAGAAGGCTCGGGACGGCGCCAACACGACCAGCAATCCTGCCCGCGCGAGCCGCTCGGCCGTCAGCTCGTGCAGTGCCAGGGTCAGGTAGCCGTTCCGCATGAGGGTCAGAGCCAGTCCCCCGACGCCCTCGGGCCGCCAGGATTCGCTGCTGTACGCCCCGAGGTGGGAGGCCTCGATGTAAGCGAGGGTATTGGGCCCCTTCCCACGGCCATCGGGCAATGGGTTCATGGCTCGCTGCGTGATGCCGCTCGCGATCGTGAATGACGCCGTGACGATAAGGGCCACCAGCGTTGTCTTCCGAACAGCCGGCCTCCAGCACACCAGCGCGGTCAAGAATGCGAACGTCAGGATCGCGACCAGTTGCCGCCAGGCCGGGTGTGCCGCCGGGCCGGCCAAGTACGCCAGAAGACGAGAGGTGAATCGGTGGGATGATACGTTGATGGCGTTGGTCAGACTGGAGGTATCGCCAAACGCCACGATCCGGCCTCTTCCCAGCGGCTGCTCGGCCGCCAGTACGACATCGCCCAGTCGCTCCCCGCTTTCGTAGCGGTCATTGCCCATCATGGCCCGCGCGCTGGTCTCGTCGCCCTCATCGGCCCACCCCCATCGCCCGACGAGGATGGGGCGGGCCGGCCAGCGGACTCCCACCGAGGCCCCGATCACCACGCCAAACTCGTTCTGCTCATCTCCAATGCCGGCGGTCATGGGATGATGGATGGCCTCATAGGACTGCAACCAGCCGCCGACGGCAAACGTGGCGGAGTCGAACTCGATCGTCATCGCCGTATGGGCCAGCAGTTCGTTGAAACGGGCACAGCCGGCCTCGTCCCGCGTGGTATGTTCGCCGAGCACGAGCAACGAGCCGCCCCGCCGCACGAAGTCCTCGATGCGCGGCAACTGGCCCTCGTGCCAGGGCTCATCCGGGAAGATGACTACCAGAACATCGGCGGCCGCGAGGTCGGCGGCGGACAGATCGCTGGACAGCAGGGCCTGTGCGCCGAGACTCTCGACAAACGGAGGAAGCATCCCGTACATGCCGCTCGACAACCTGCCGTAGGAGTCGTGCGTGGGTTTGAGCCAGTTGAGAAAGCCTTTTTCGTAGAAGACGACCTTCTTGCCCTGTAGACTCGAGGACCAGCCATACCACGCGGCGCTCAGGGGGAGGATCAATGCCCCGGCCAGCGCCCCCGCCAGGACAAACCGGCTGAAGGACCCGCATGGGGCGCGAGACGATGGCCCGGAGGACTCCCCCGGAGGAAAGCGGGAGCCATCGTGCCAATCCCAGGGCGACCAGCGCAGAACCGCACCCACGACCAGAAGGTGAATGCCACACGCCATCGCGGGGAAATTCCAGGAGACGGCGTGGCGAAGAACCTCCACGAGCGGTCGGCCGCCGTCGGCGGCTGCGGTCCGCGCCGGCATGACCGCCAACAGGTCAGGGATGAATGACAGAAGGATGAGATAGAGCAGATGGCCCAGGAGGATTCCGGCACAGAAGAAGCCCCCTCTGCGTCGACGGGGCTGACGGGTATGCGGCAGGTACAGCCCACAGAAGACCGTCGTCAGAACGAGGAAGTCCAAGCCCGCGTACGTGGCCCCGACCGACAGAGGCCGCGCGGTGATCAGCCCGGCCAAGCGTCCCAGACTACGCCCCAGGAAGTCCCCGGCGAGCCAGAACCACGGCACGGAGGTGAGGGTGAAACGGTACAGGCCGAAGACGACAACAGCCACGGCGGCTGCCGACAGGATCCTCCTGCTCTGGCCGCTCGAGAGGAACGAGAGGCACACCAGGATTACGGCGCTGGCCATCGTGCCAGGGGCCGCCGCGGGCAAGGAAGTCAGGTACAGGGCCAGACCTGCGACCGGTGCCAGCCAGATCAGGCTCCGCCGGGACGAACGCGGCAGGAGGACGGCCATCCCCAGGAGCAGAAGCGTCAGGGCCCGCCGCAAGGGGTGCGAAATCAGGCCTGTTGACCCCGCGGCAATCCATGCCGCGGCCAGGCCCAGGATGGCGACAAGAACCGCGGCGAACGTGCTTTCATCCGAACCTTCGTGGTCGCCGGCCGGATGCCCAGATCTTTCCATTTCGCTGTACCGCACGTTCAGGCTATCTCGTTACCGGCGCCATCATCAGGTAGTCCCTCACGGTCAGGCACGGCGTGTTGACGGCCAGACATGTCACCGTCGGAAGAATCCCCGAGGAGACATCGCTACCCGCCGGGCCGACACAACGAGGACACTGCGTAAATACCACGGGGCACTTGGTTGCGGCCGGTGGACATCTTGTCGCCACCTCAGGGCATTTCGTCGACTCAGCCGGACACTTGGTCTCCGCCGACGGGCACCGGGTCTCGTAGACAGGACATTCCGTCGAGACCACCGGACATTTGGTCTGGACCGGCGGACATTTCGTCGACTCGGCCGGACACTTGGTCTCCGCCGACGGGCACCGGGTCTCGTAGGCAGGACATTCCGTCGAGACCACCGGACACGTGGTCTCCGTCAGCGGGCATTTGGTCTGGGCCGGCGGGCATTTCGTCGACTCGGCCGGGCACCTGGTCTCCGCCGACGGGCACCGGGTCTCATAGACCGGACATCCCGTCGAGACCACCGGGCATTTGGTCTGGACCGGCGGGCATTTCGTCGACTCGGCCGGACACTTGGTCGCCGCCGACGGGCACCGGGTCTCGTAGGCAGGACATTCCGTCGAGACCACCGGACACGCGGTCTCCGTCAGCGGGCATTTGGTCTGGACCGGCGGGCATTTCGTCGACTCGGCCGGGCACCTGGTCTCCGCCGACGGGCACCGGGTCTCATAGACCGGACATCCCGTGGCGACCACCGGGCATTTGGTCTCCGACAGCGGACACTTGGTCACCCCGGCAGGGCACTGGGTCTCGACCACAGGACAGCGAGTCGCGGTTGTCGGACAACACGTCTCCACCACAGGACAGGTTGTGAGCAACGCCGGACAGGTCGTCTCCACCGGCGGGCATTGGGTGACGGCGATCGGCTGCGAGGTCGCGACCGGAGGGTTGTCTACCGTGAAGCGCAGGCAGAAAGCCAGATCGATCGAGTTCTCCTTGATCTCAGCGCAGGGATGTCCGGGCGGATACCGCAATTCGTCCCACGCCCCTGACGTCCCGGCCCCACCGCCGCGCACGGCATCATCCATGAAGTGCTCCGGCCATCGCCGCGTCTTCCATCCGAACTGCCCTCCGGTGGTCTCCACCGTCACGGACAGCCAGTAGAGGCGCGGTTTCTCCGGCGAGCCTTCCTGGAGGAACCCGCTCTCAGGCTTGACGCTCATTTCGACCAGCCACACGTCCTTGTCGCCCTCCGGCTTCAGCTCGCCGCTCCAGGGATCCCACCACCACTCCGATCCGATCTCCATAATGTGGTACAGCTTCTCGGCGAATTCGCCGGCCGAGAACGTCCTGTCCCATAGGACCTCAGGCCCCGGCTGGGAGTAGAGATTCTTCCGGTCTGCGCCCTCGGTGCCAACCGGATCATCCGGATGAATCTGAACGTGGATGCGCCGAATCTCGCCTTTGGCGTCGCCCTTCCAGGAGCCCCACAGCCGGATCAGATTCAGCCGGCCCCGGCTCGTGCACCGGAAGTCATCCGCGAGCACGCGCGCGCGATTGCTGCTGCCGTCCACGCAGATGTCGATTCCCCGCGGCGTCAGGTCGGGCGCCTGGCACCACGTTTTGTCGCCCCCGTCCGCAGGCGGTCGGTCGATCTTCAGGATGTGGTCTTCGACTTCGCCGTCCACCGCCATCCCGGTCGGGGCCAGACCGCCCCTCGTGCTGATGCGGAACCTGGCGAATGTCTCGCCTTTCACCGCGCTATCCGGAACGACGAAGGACAGCACGTGCAGGCCGTCCGCGAGGAAGTCATCGTGAATCTCCTCGCTGGCCTGCCAGGTGCGATCGGCATTGAAATCAATCCAGGCTTGGACGATCCCGCCACCGCCGTTCACTTCGATCGTGGCCGAGGCCGGTTGGCCGGCGGTCAACGGCGCCAACACCACGCCCCGCTCATCCGAATCCCCGCTGGTGTCGTCCCCGGCGGCGCCCGGGTGCGGCAATCCATCCGGCTCCGCATCGGGCAGGTTCTTGGCATCACCCAGCCAGGGACCCACGGGCACGTGTCGCGCCCCATCCTGGACCGCCAGGGTCGGATACCCGGGGGCTGTCGCACCGGTGGGGGCGTCGCCCCAATCGTATCTCACGGGAAACGCCTGAATCGTGGGCCGCACCAGGTAGTCCTCGGTCTCGCCATACTGATAGCCGGCCGCCGGTCCGGCGCCGCCGATTCCTGCGGCGGCGGTCAAAGGAACCGTCGGCGGCACATGCCGCAGCTCGCCGATCGTGATCCGCACCCACAGCGGGTCGAGCGTACGGCCGGCCGGATGCCAGCAGCGAAAGGCCGGTGACGTGATCGTGTAGGTTCCGGGCCCGGGCAGAGCCGGCACCTGGTTTTGCACCGCCCATTCCGGCACCGATGCGCCGGTGGGACACGTCAGGACATCGTCCCAATCGCCGTCCCGGTTCCAGTCGCACCAGAGGTTGACATAGGCAGGCGCCGTCAGCGGGTTGGTCACCGTGACAACGTAATTGACGGTCGTTGTCTGGCACATCGGCATGACGAGGGGCAGCATCAGGCCATCATCCCTGCCGTCCTGGTTCGCGGCGTCGGTCAGCGGATTGAGGTTGTTCACGGTATCATCATCGACGCCGATGTCCGCTTCGGTCTCCTGACTGACGGCCTTGCCCAGATAGAACAGGCTGCGCGGCTTGTGGTGGATCGGCCCATAGGGGGGCGAGCCGGCCTGATAGACGGTCGGGAAGCGGGCATTCACCCCGGCCGGATAGGCCGGCATGATCGCACCGGCGATGCTGTTGGAACTGTCCGGGGCATCCCCCAGGTCGCTCCCCGGCGCGGTCTCCTCGTTCCCCGTGATGACAAAGGCCAGGTCGAGCGATTGCCCCTCGTAGCCATGTTGCTTGGGGTACTTCAGCTCCCTCCAACCGGTTGCTCCCACCACGCCGTAGACAGCATCGTCATTCCAACGGCATCGCAGGGACGACGTCTTCCATCCGAACAGGGTGCTGGCCTGCCGAGAATGGCATCGCACCGCCAACCAGTAGATGGTCCCCTTCCGCTGGACAAATGGGTCCCGTTCGATGCAGAAGTTGTACTGGAAGGCTTGCCGGTGGTTGTTCGGCAGGAACCGATTCGTGGCGGGCTCGTACCAGGACTCCGGGCCATCGTGGACCTTGCGCGCAGTATACTGACCCGGCGCGAAACTCCCGGTCCACAGGAGACTACCCGGACGGCTCGCCATGTTGTTGGCCGCCGGAACATCGGAATAGATACTCAGGTCGAAGACGAGGCTGCCCGGCCCCTCGGCCGGCACGAGGTCGTCCCGAAAGGAACCCCAGAGATGAACGTCGTGGATGGGGCCGCTGCTGGTACACCGGAAGTCATCGGCCAGGATCCCCTGGGACAGATCGACATCCAGTCCCGTTGCACCCAGGTCGGGCAACTGCGGCCAGTGCATCTTGTGCGGCTTGCCGGCTGCCCAGTCGCAGTCGCCGCCCTCCCCGGCCGCGATCGCCAGCCCCGGCTGTCTCTGATAGGCCCATCCGTCGAAGATGACGTTGTGGCTGGCGGTTCCGATGCCCGACTGGCGCAGGATGTGCAGCCAGCCATACTGGCCCATCGCCGTGCGCAGCCCAATGTACCCGCCGTTCTCGCCAAATCCCCCCGACGCGCACAGGTAGGCCGAGTCGAGAAACGGGGACTCGGGCCCGATGACCGCCCCCATGGCCAGGTTCGGTGAGAAGAGGGCCAGACCCAGGATACCCGCCGTGCCCATGCCCAGGTCCATTCCCATCCCCAGTCCCATCCCCATGCCCATGCTGCCAGCCATGCTTCCCGGGGCGAAGATCCCCAGACCAGTCCCCATGGGCATGCCGGAGGGCATTCCCGGCATTCCGGGCATTCCCATGTCCAGCCACAGGTCCACCCGGAAATCGTCCCAATCGCCCGCCATGTCACCAATCTGAATGAAGTGGGAATCCATCGGGGACATCGGGTTCAGGGCCAGGGTGACGTTCTGCGAGCCCGAATAGACAATTGCCCCGAAAGCTGT
>JALORE010000457.1 GCA_025459125.1 Planctomycetota bacterium
TACGCCGAACGGACGCCGGAACACATCCGTGCGACGTCGGACTACTTCCAGGAAGAGCTCGTCCGGATCCTCGCCGAGGGGAAGCCGGAGGCTCTCGGCCCGGTTCCCTCCTGACTCTCCGCCGGTTCGCCTCCTGGCTACGGTATGCCTGCGACGCCACGTGCAGGACACCTCTCTTGTCGATGCGGGTGGCAAGCCGGCTCAAGACCTCCTGCTTCTGCTCGTTCGACAGACTCGGCGAGCCGGTCACATCGAACAGCACGATCACACGGGTGTTGAGCTTGTTGACGTTCTGCCCGCCGGGACCACTGCTGCGCGAGGCCGTGATGACCAACTCGTTTTCGGGAATCGGATTGTCCCCAACCGTATCCACCATCGTCGACCCGTCCCACCTGTACGCAGGCACACCCTGTGACCGGTGTCATCCTACCGATTGGGAAACGCGACGGCAACCCGGCGGCCGGATTCGTCCGCGCAATTGCCGGGGGGCGTCGTGACGGGAAATGGGGTGGGACTCAGCTCCGGCGCTCCGGGCGGTACGCGAAATCGACGATCTCCGGTTGCACCAGCGCCAGGTAGTCGGCCATGCTCATGCGGATGGCCTGGTCGTGCGTGCCCGCCTGAAAGACGATGTGATCCTCCTCTTCCAGGACGCTGTCCATGATCGTCCGAATCCCATACAGATTCCCGAACGGCGGTTCCGCACCTTCGTCGCAATCCGGGAACAGGCTCCGAACCTCCTCCTTGGGGGCCGGCATCACGTCCTCGGTGCTCAGGTGGCTCCGGAGCTTGTCGAACACCACTTTGTCGGGAGCAGCCGCGCAGGAATGGGGATGTTCCTGAACGCCCGGCCGCTCATTGCTCACGCTGTTGCAGGACACAAAATCCAGGCGGGGCACAAAAAAAAATGAGCGAAGACACCGCCGCGCGACACCCGCGTTATCGGAGCTAAACCGGGTAAGCCACCGAACCCAGTCAAGCTGTGCCGTTCCCACGCCGGGGAATCTGCGCTGGGCCGGGGGCTCCCGGAGAGTCCCCGGTCCGCGGCCCGGTCCGCGCGCTTTGGCAGGGAATTCCGGCGCGGGGCGTGTTCCGTTCCTCGCGCCATCGCGCCCGCGCAGAAACACTCAAGCGCTTTGCGTAGACCTGCCGATGGTCCCTACGGGTCAACGAAAAAGAGGGCAAACGCTCGACAAGCTGGTTTCGGAAAGACTGGGAGGTTCTGAGGGAAGACAAAATAAACATGGCATGATGGTCGCCCCTGCAGCGAGTATCAAGCGGGTATTTCAAACAAAACAGAACACACTGGCTTACGGGAATGTCCTCGCTTTGGCTCTGCAGGGGCGATTCTTTTCCATCAGGATGGGCCGCCGCCGTCTGCTGAGACCGATTTGCATCCCTGTCGGTCTTGGCGTCCGGAGGCGGCCGCTTTTTTTCAACGATCCGCTCAAAGGCCAAGACCCGAGCGTGGCGAGGATACCAGCCAACGTGGCAATCAACCCCCACTCCGTAATCCCGAAGACGAAGAAGAGTAAGATCTCAGGGAGGCCCCGCGCTGCCGGAAGGCTTCTTCAAAACCGGGCCCAAGCGGCCAGCCTTCCGCTGGGATTCGTTTGAGTATCTCAAGCCAGGAGGTACGCTGAAACCGGCTGCACCTGATTTCCACTTTCCCCGGACCGTGGACAGGCTTATAGTACGTCCATGGGCCGCCCATGACGGGGGCCCGATCGATGAGCGATGGGACGGGTTGCAGGAGAAAAGCGATGAGCCGAAAGCACAACGCGGGAAGAGTGTTGAGCCTGGTCATGGGCATCATGCTGATCGTCGTCACGGCCGTGTGGATGGCCCTGGTCTCCGGACCCGCCGCCGCCCAGCCGGCGGCCAAGCCCGGTGCGGACGAGCTGCGGGTGGGCCGGAACTTCATCGAAACGAGGGTCTACAGCGAGCCGGACGACCAGGAGACGCTGAAGCTCTTCGAGGGACTGCGCGTGTCCGATGTCACGGACGGACTGGACAAGGTGGGGCTGACCAACGTCACCCTCATGTCGCCCGAGATCCACGCCGCCTGGAAGGACACACAGCATTACAAGCATCGGTTTATCGGCATCGCGGTGACCGCGCGGTACGTGCCGACCAACCGACCGCCCGCCCCCGCCCTGGAGACCAAGCCGTACGACGCCTGGGTCGGCAAGTGGTACAGCGAGCTGTCGCCGGAACCGTTCACGCCGCTGATCCGCAAAGGGACGGCCCTGGTGATCGATGAGGCCCCCGATTCCGACGTGGGCTCCATCGGCTCGAACAATATCATGGGCTGGAAGCTGCGCGGCTGCGTCGGCGTGGTCACCAATGCCACCGCCCGCGACACGGACGAGATCGCCACGGAGGAAATCCCGCTGTACCTGCGGAAGGTGGGACGCGGCATCCGTCCCGGCCGCAACGAGATCGAGTCGGTCAACCGCCCCATCGAATGCGGCGGCGTCCTCGTCCGGCCGGGTGACGTGATCGTCGCCGACGGTGATGGGGTGGTCGTCGTCCCGCGGGAGAAGGCGAAAGAGGTCGCCGAATACGCCCAAGGTATCATGGAAGGCGACAAAGCCGGCCGCCGCAACCTGTACCAGAAGCTGGGCCGGCCCGACGACGATTCGGTGCGCTGACGAGGTCGGGATTTTCCCGTTGACGCCCGGGACGCGAATTCGGTATTAGAGGAGCCGGTGCCGGGCCGGCGCGGAACGCCGGGCCGGGAAAGAACCTCGTGATCGGAAATGATGGGCCTTGGTAAGGATGGGACTATGATGCGGATGACGGGCAAGGCTGGGTTGGGGATCGTGGTGTGCGTGGCGCTGGCGGGCCTCCTGGGTTGCCAGAGTAAGCCGGAAGGCAAACTACCCGGCAAGCGGATCCAGCTCTGGAACGGCAAGGACTTCGCCGGCTGGACGCGGTTTGTCGCGGAGCCGGGGGTCGAGGTCAACGACGTGTGGAGCGTCCGTAACGGCGTTCTGTACTGCTCGGGCCAGCCCAACGGCTACATCCGCACGCAGAATCGATATGAGAACTATCACCTGCACCTCGAATGGCGCTGGCCCGAGACACCCACCAACAGCGGCGTGCTGCTGCATGCCGGCGGGCAGGACCAGGTCTGGCCCGTCTGCATCGAGTGCCAGCTCAAGGCCGGCAGCGCCGGAGACTTCGTGCTCATGGGCGGCGCCGCCCTGACGGTGGCCGGCACCGAGCGCCGCAATCCCGCCGAGAAGTTCGTCGTCATCAAGAAGAGGGCCGTGTCCGGCGAGAAGCGTGCGGGGTTGTGGAACACCTACGATATCTATTGCCGCGACGGCGCCATTCGCTGCGTCGTCAACGGCATCTTCCAGAACGAAGGGACGAAGGCCGACCCCACGTCCGGCTGGATCTGCCTGCAAAGCGAAGGCGGCCCCGTCGAGTTCCGCAACATCTATCTCCAGTCCAACGAGGCCAAGACCGACAGAACCGGCAGGACCAGCAGAACCAGGGCGCCGGCGTCGAGCGGACTTTCGTTGGATCCTCTGACCCGGAGATGATCCTCACGCGGACGAGGCGACCGGTTCTTCCGCAGCCTGCTCCAGTGGAAACACGCGGGCGACGTGAACCTCGAACGGGCCGGCCGCGATCAGGCGGTTGCGCTTCGCAAACGTCTGTGGGTCGGGTGCGCCGTCGCCGCTCTGGATGGTCACATCCGAGCGCCCCTGCGGCTCCGGCTCGACCCCGGCCAACCGGGCGAAGCCGCCCTC
>JALORE010000458.1 GCA_025459125.1 Planctomycetota bacterium
CACAGGGCTCTTCAGAAAGCGGTTTCCAGATTCGCGGGACGCTCCCCTGGCACAACTTCCTCTCGGGCCCGACCGCCTGGAACAAAGACGATTACGAGCGGTACCTGGACCGGATGCGGGACCTGAAGCTCAACTTCATCGGCTTTCACTGCTACACCGGAGGGGCGGAGCGCTACGCGCCCTATGTCGAGCCGATGATCCGGATGGAATACCGGGATGTGGTTCCGGCGACGTCATTCGACACATCGCTTACGGCCCGTTGGGGGTACCGGCCCCTGCCGGTCGGCGATTTCGCCTTCGGGACCGCCGGCCAGTTCCCGCTGCCGGCCGGGGCCCGCGCCTTCGGGGCCGACTGCGCGATCCTGGCCCGGGACAATGAGGACCGCTATCGACGGGCCCGGGAGCTGATGCGCCAGGTGCTCGACATGGCTCATGCCCGCGGCATCCAGATGGCGATGGGTTTCGAGTTCGGCATCCATCCGCCGGAGTTCGCGTCCATCGTGCCCCCCGACTCGTGGATTCGGGGCGCCATGCTGCCCGACCCGACCCATCCTGCCTCGATCGAGATCCTGCAGGCCACGATCGACGATATCCTGCGGGCCTATCCCGGCCTCGACTGGATCTGGCTGTGGCTGCACGAGCATACGATGTTTGTTCAAGCGGCCCAGATGACTGGAGATTTCCGCAAGCTCTATGACCAGCAGTCGCATCTCTTTGGCGACGCCGGACAGGAGGACGCCAAATTCACCGGCGTCTGGTCGCTCGCCTACGTCCGCGCTGCACATGCTTACCTCCAGCGCCGGGCGCCGCGCATCAAGATCGCCATTGGCGGTTGGGGCGGCGGCGTGCAACTGCCTGCGATGCTAAAGGGATTGAACCAGGCCCTGCCCAGGGACATCGTCTTCACCTGCCTCAATCCGAACCAGGGCTGGGCCCCGCAGCCGGAGTTCCTGGCCGAGATCGCCAAGGACCGGCCGGTCTGGGCGATTCCCTGGCTCGAAGGCGACCGGCAGCTCTGGCACCTCCAGCCGCGGGTCCGGCTCCTGCGGGAGCACGTCCAGCTCGCGCACCGCCAGCACCTGGACGGTGTCGTCGCCATCCACTGGCGTACCGAGGAGACCCGGCTGAACCTGGACACCTTCGCCCGCTTCGCCGCCGAGCCGGTCTCGGAGACCACAGTGGAAGCGATCTACCAGGCAGATTGCACGCAGCGGTTCGGCGAACAGGCAGGCCGGCAACTCGCCCCCGTGCTGGCACAGATGGACGCCGAGCGGTGGCTGGACCCGCCCGACTCGCCGGAGTATTTCCCGTATCATCCGCGTTGGGGCCGCGTCGAGGCGAAGTTGAAGCAACGGCTGTCCGACGTGATCGAGCTGACGGAGAAGCTGAAGGCAAGCGCCCAGACCGCCGAGCATCAGGCCAACCTCGCCTGGCTGAGCGCGCACCTGCGTTTTACGCTCCTGCTCGATGAAGTCGGACGCAAGCTTGAGCCCGCATATGAATTGAAGAATCGCCTGCTCGCCGGCAAGATCGAGGCGACGCAGCCTGGCCCGGCCCTCCGGCAGGCCCAGGCCGAGCTCGATTCCGCGCCGCTGGAAGACCTCTTTCGGACCTACGCGGCCGCGGTCCGCTCGCGCGGCGAATTGGGCGTGCTCAGCGCCCTGAATCAGAAGCTCTGGCTCCAGGTTCGCGAGCTGAAGGGCTTCCTCGATGCCACAGGGACCGAGACCAGATGACGCGCATCGTGCGTAGGGGCAGGCCCCCGTGCCTGCCCTATCTTCGTGCCTGCCTATGCCGGTGGGCGACCACAGGGGGGCGCCCCTACGAGCAGCGTTACCTCTCAATTATCGAGGGATAGGACGGGCGGTTTCGCGAAGAGGTTGTAGGCTTCCTGCACCTTGCCCGCCTGGGCGTCGCCGTCGTGGACCCAGACGCGAAAGCGCAGGGTCAGGGATTTCCCCGGCTCCAGGTGGATGACTTCCACGCCGGGCCAGGAGACGCCGATGAACCCGTAATGCCGCAGGCACCAGCCGGCGGGAAAACGCGGGTTGCCCGCATGCTGGAAGACCGCCGCCCCGCTCAGGGCCGCGGAGCCCCCGAAATTGCCGGTCTCATCGGCCCAGGGCAGAGGCTTCAGATCGCTGTCGGCGGCCTCTTTGCCCTGTGGCGTGGTAATGATCGTCGTGGTGCGCGGGCCGTACCGCACGCCGAAACCGCTGTAGCCTTTCTCCTTTCGCCCGGAAAGATCGATCGGCTCCAGGGCCTTCAGGGTCAGGAGGACATCGATCGCCCGGCCGTACTCGTTCGCGGGAAAGGCCCGAATCCACACCCACTCATCCATGATCTTTCGCTCGGTCGTCCACCATGCGTTCTTGACGCCGATCGTCGCACAGACGGGCCCCTCCTCCCGGGCGAGCCACTTCTCGAAGACCTGCCGGACACCTTCGCACGCCCACAGGTCGTGCACCGCGCCGGCGACGCCGACGTGGGCCCAGGTCCAGGACAGACCCCGATGGTGAATGTGGTCCTTGGGGAAGTCGTCGGTGATGACGTTGCCCCGCAGATCAAACAGCGGATGAATATACGTGGCCCGGCGGTACTTCTCGGCGATGCCCGCGGGAAGCTGCTCTTTGTGCCGGTAGACGAACACCGGCCGGCCCTGCTCGGAGAGGGACAGCCCCTCATCGGTCTCCGCGAGTGTGAAGCGTTTCTCCAGCGAGGGCTCCGCCTGGAGGGCATAGCGGCCGGACGTCGTCTGCCGGGGCAGGACGGTACAGAACGTCCGGGTGACCTCCTGGCCGCTGGGCGAAAAGAACAAGGAGGGACAGTCCTGCAGGACGATCCTTTCTTTGGCCCCCTCCGCAGCGACGCCGAGGACGCGGTCCGCCCGTCCCTGGCCCTGGGTCGGCATCTCCAGCGGGACATCCAGCGCAGGCTCCGGGCCGCTCACAACCAGCGTCCGGGCCGGAGCGAAGCTCGACAGCAACGTCACCAGGATCACAGCAGCGGATCGGCTTACCATCGTCATAGAATCCTCCACAGATTCTTCCATCGGTCTCTATCACTGCCCAGCAGGCCATGCAGTATAGCACCGGCAGGGACGAAAGAAAGCAACGATCCGCACAAAGGCCAAAGAGCCCGCCGGATCGTTACTTCCAGGCCGCAGGCCCTGGTTTGTAGTGTGCTCGCAAGAGCATGATCCGAGAACGCCTTGCGGCGGAACGACGAACGCCGGTGCCGGCCGCCAGATCACGCCACACTTGGTTTTAGCCTTTGTGCGGATCATTGAAAGAAAGTACCCGATTCCGGTCACACGCGGCTACCGCAGATGGAAGGTTTGTCCATCGCGCGGGCGGATGAGGTACGGCCGGTCGGCGTCATCCCAGGCGATCCGCATCTGGGAGAGATACCAACTGGCCCCCTGATCGCGGTTGCCCTGAAAGAACAGGTACATGCTCCCATCCCGATCCGTGAACACGCCGGGATGGCCCGATTCGCTGGCGTTCCACGCGCCGGCGCTGCCGTTCGGCAGCAGCGGGTACTGCGACAGCCGCCGCCAGGAAACTCCGTCCTCGCTCACGGCGCAGCCGATCTGCTGCGGCTCGTTGTTGTACCCGCCGGCGTAGAACATGTACAGCCGGCCGCCGCGCCGGCAGAGGGCCGGCGCTTCGATGCACTTCTTTTCCCACGGCAGTTCCGGTTCGAGGATCGCCGCCGTGCAGATCTGCTGCCAGTGGTCCCGGCCGTAGTC
>JALORE010000024.1 GCA_025459125.1 Planctomycetota bacterium
TCTGTCCGCGAAGTTCCCGCTCAAGACCGGCGATCCCGACAAGAACATCTCCGTCTGCACGTGGTTCCGCATGGATTCGCTGCCGGTCTTCTACCAGTATGTCGGTCTGTTCACCAAATTTGATCAGGCCGGCAAGAAGCGGTCGTTTGCGATCGGTGTGGCCCGGGACGGGAAGGGCATTGTCAATCTGTGGCTCGTGATCGGACATGACAACGGCGCCGATGCCACCTGGATCACGCTCGCCTCCATCGACCTCAAGGCCAACGCCTGGTATCATGTCGGCTGCACCTATCGCGACAGCGACCGGAGCTTCCGCGTCCGTCTGTACGATGGGACGACGACGTACGAAGAGACCGGCAATACGCCCAAGGGGATCAGCGTCACGAGCGCCCCGGTCTACGTGGGCAACGTCGTCGAGATGAGCTGGCCCTATGACGGTCAACTCGATGAGATGGCGGTCTTTGATGATGTCCTGACGGGCGCGGAGATCGATGCCGTCCGCCAGGGCACTTACGGCAAGTCCAAGTAGTTGGCTGGTTCATGATGGGACAGGGCCCTCGAACGCAGCATGTTGTGTTGGAGGGCCCGACCACAACCTCCCGGTTGGCCCGGCGCGGGTCGGGCCAACCGGGAGAACGTCTTTGATACGAATAGGATGAGAATGCCTGCGAAAAACAACACCAAGAAGTCCCCTCCGTCGCCCGCCGGTCATCCCCTGCCCCGCCGGTCGTTCGAGTGGCCCCTGTTGATCTATCCGGTGCTGTTCCTGGCCGCGGCGGCGCTTCTGTATGTCGTGAACCGCTCGATCGAGCGAGAAGCGCCGGTCCCGTCCGAGTTCCCGCGCACGACGCAGGGACAGGCGGGGGCTCCCGACGCCGGGCAGGCGGTTCACCCGACACCCGGGGTGCCCTCCAGCCACGGCGGCCTTTCGGCCGGCCGGGGACCGCAGTCCACCGATCCGGCAGGCGATCATGATCCGGCGGCGACTTCGCAGGGGCATCGGGCTGCCGAGGGATCGGGCCAGGCCCTTCCCGCCGGTGACCGAACGCCGCCGGCGGTCGACGTCAGCCGACTGCAGGGGGTGCAGAAAACCATCGCGATCCTGCGCGTCGCCATCCAGGAAAAGGACCAGGCGATGATCAAGCAGTGCATCGCCGAGCTCGTCGCCATGGGTGATCAGGCCGTGCTGCCCCTGAACGAGCTGCTGCGGACCGCCCCGGAAGACACGGCCCTCTGGGCGGCCACCGCCCTGGCCCGGATCGGCACGCCGGCCGCCGCCGGAGCCCTGCTGGACCAATTGGCACAAGCCAAGGAAGGGACGTACAAGGAGCAATTGGCGAAGCGGGTGGCGAGCATCGAGAACCACGATAGTTGGCCGCTCCTGCTCGATACGATGATGCAGGCCGGCGATGCGTCCGTCACGCGTGCTGCCGGCGAGTCGCTTTCCTTGATGGCCGACGCCGCCATCATCGATGAGCTGGTGGCTCGCCATGGCACAGCCGCAACGCCCCTGGAGGCCGAGCGTCTGGCGCAGTTGATTCGCAACGTCCAGTCCTCCCAGGCCACCGACTCCCTCCTGAAGCTGGCGGGGAATGTCTCCACGCCACCGCAGGACGACCTTCAGCGGGCCGCCTTGGCCGCCCTGGCCAACATTGGCGATGCCCCCTGCATCAGCCACCTGCTGCAGCGGCTGGAGGCCAGCCCGCCGGGAACAGGCGGCTCGATTTTCAACGCCATCACGCAGATCGACAGTCCGCAGGCACAGTCTGCGTTGCTCTATGCCGCCGCGGGCAACAAGGAGGTCTCCGCCGAACAGGGCCGGACCGCCGCCATTTACGCCCTCAAGAATTACCCGGACCCGCAAACCGTGGCCCTCTTGGAGCGTATTGTGGCGCAGGAACAGAACGCCCGGGTACTGACGGCCGCGGTGCGAACGCTCAACGAGATCCAGCAGGTGCCGCACCGGGCGATCACGGCCAAGGCGGACGACCTGCTGAAGTCCGAGGCCACCCTGCCGTTGCCGCCGGTATCGAAATAGCAGCGGCGGCGGCCCGTGCACCGCAGGGACCATCCGCGCGAGGGTCGCGGCTGAACAGACAGGGAGGTGCAGGATGAGCAAAGGAATCGGATCCGCCGCAGTCCGCAAGGCGATGTTCGCCCTGGGTATCGCCGCCATACTAACGGCCGTGGCACGCGCAGCCGATCCCAACGCGGCCGCGGAGAAGGGCAAGGCGACCGCAGCAGTGCAGCCGACAGAGAAGCCCAAGCCCCCTGCCGCACGCAATCCGGCTTTGTTTACCGCACAGATGCCTTTCAGCGAGGCCATCGACATCCTGCGGCATTCGACCGTGCCGCCGTTGAATATCGTCGTGCTCTGGAAACACCTTGCCGCCGCGGGCGTGGATCGGGATACACCCATCGGCATCGACGGCGTTCCGGGCCTCCGCGTGGGCCAGTACCTTGATCTGCTGACGCTCTCGTTGTCTTCGGGCGCATCGGTCAAGCTCGGCTGCGTCGTGAATGGAGGAGTCGTCACGGTCTCGACGACGGACGCCCTGCCGACGCCCAAAGCGGTTACACGCGTTTACGACGTCAGCGATCTGGTGGCCCCGCCCGCACGATACGCGCCGGCCACCATGGGTTTCGGCTGGGGATACGGCGCTCCCACCTTGCCCTTCAGCGGCTACGCCGGAAACCCCAGTGCCGGTCCGTACGCCTTCTCCCCTGCCGGCGGTCTGCTCAACCCGGTGGGCGCCTCCAGCGCCGGACGGACCGCCCGCGCCCCCAACAACCCCTAAGAAACTGCCTCAATACGCGGAATGTCATTGCGAGTTTCGAGATAGTCTCTATGAGCACGTGAGGGGCTCTGAGTCATTTGGGCGCTGGCTGACGTCGCGTTGGCCCTGCGGATTCTCCGGCCCCGCTTGCGAGAGGCGCATGATTCCGGTAGGATGCAGTGGTTGCGGAGTCCGGGTTTCCGATCGTGATACAGGATCAGTACATCATCGACGCTCAAAGACTATGGGGCGAGCAGGGACCGATCGCCGGGGCGCTGCCCGGCTTCGAGCCGCGCCCTCAGCAGGTCCAGATGGCCGGCGCGATTCAACGCGCCCTGGCGCAGGGCCGGCACTTGGCCGTCGAGGCCGGCACCGGCGTCGGCAAGAGCTTCGCCTATCTCGTCCCGATTATCCAGCGCATCTGCGAGAGCGGGCAGAGAGCCATCGTCAGCACGTTCACGATCACGCTGCAGGAGCAGCTTGCCCACAAGGACATCCCTTTCCTGGCCCGCTGCCTGCCGCAGCCGTTCACGCCGGTACTGGCCAAGGGCCGGAACAACTATCTCTGTCGCCGCCGGCTCGATTTCGCCGTCCGCAATCAGCAAATGCTCTTTGGCTCCGGCGCGGACGAGCTCGATCGGATCTGTCAATGGGCCAATACGACCGAAGACGGCTCCCGCAGCGATTTGCCGTTTCTGCCGAATCCCGCGACGTGGGATAAAGTCTGCAGCGAGCACGGCAACTGCTCCGGGCGCACGTGCCGCCATTTTCGCGGCTGCTTCTATCAGCAGGCTCGGCGACGCTGGAACGAGGCCAACCTCATCATCGCCAACCACGCGCTGCTCTTTACGGACCTGATCCTCAAGGAGCAGGGAATCGGCTTCTTGCCCAAGTACCAGACCATCGTGATCGACGAGGCCCACAACGTCGAGCGGGTGGCGGAGGAGCACTTTGGCGTGGATATCAGCAACTACCGGACCCGGTTCCTCCTGGACAACCTGTACAACACGCGCACGCACCGGGGCCTGCTGGCCCAGGTCCATGAAGACGGGGCGATCGATCTGCTATGCGAGGCGGACCGGGCGGCCCAGACGTTCTTCAAGGCAGTCCGCACCTGGAACGAGGCCGCCGAGCACAAGAAGGACAATGGCCGATGCCCGCCTCACTTCATCGACGACACCGTCTCGCCGGCCCTGACGGCATTGCGAAAGAAACTGGACGCCCTGCGCGAGGCGGAACAGGACGAAGACACCAAGGCCGAACTGGTGCGTGCGGCCGATCATTGCAGCGCCCTGGTCGGGGATCTGGCCGATTTCCTTGCGCAGGAGCAAACGGACCGCATCTACTGGGTCGAGACGGAAGGCAACGTGCGCCGGACCATCCGCCTGCGGGCGGCCCCGCTGGATGTCGGACCGGATGTACGGCGCTGCCTGTTCGAGAACTTCCGCTCCATCATCCTGACGAGCGCCACCCTGAGCACGGGCGCGCGCGACGGCTTCCAGTTCTTCGCGGGCCGGATCGGCCTGACGGATTTCGACGCCCTGCACCTCGACTCGCCCTTCGACTACGAGAAGCAGGTCACCCTCTACGTGGAGAAGGACCTGCCGAGCCCGAATGACCCCGACTTCGCCTCCCAGGCTGCCGAGGTGCTCAAGAAATACCTGCTCCAGACCGCCGGCCGGGCTTTTGTCCTGTTCACGAGTTACCAGATGCTCGCGGAGATGGCGGTGCGGCTGAGAGACTGGCTGGCCCAGAATCAGTTCGGCCTTTTGCAGCAGGGCACGGAGTTCGATCGCAGCGCCATGATCGCCCGGTTCAAGAGCGCGGACCATTGCGTGCTGTTCGGCACCGACAGCTTCTGGCAAGGGGTCGATGTCCCCGGCGCAGCGCTGTCCAACGTGATCATCACCCGCCTGCCCTTCGCCGTCCCGGACCAGCCGCTGCTGGCCGGCCGCCTGGAGCAGATCCGCGCCGCCGGCGGCAGTCCCTTCAACGACTATCAGCTTCCATCCGCCATCATCAAGTTCAAACAGGGCTTCGGCCGGCTGGTCCGCAGCAAGACGGACACCGGCATCGTGGTGGTTCTCGACAACCGGATCGTCCGCAAGCGTTACGGCCGTCGGTTCCTCAGCGCCATCCCCAAGTGCAGAATTGAGATCGTGGACGGAGCCGAAACCCCAAGGGAAGAGTGATATGCCACCACGCGCAAGCCTCATCGGAGCGGCGGCACTTGTCTGCCTGCTGCTCGTACCGATCGCTCCGGCACAGAGCAACTACGAAGGTCTCATGGCCCCGCCCGAGCCGGACTGGCCACAATGGCGCGGACCCCGCCGGGATGGGATCTCGGAGGAAACAGGCTTGCGGCAAAGCTGGCCGGCCGCGGGTCCGGCCCTGTTGTGGAAGATCGACGGCCTGGGCATGGGCTGGTCCTGTCCCATCATCGTCGGCGAGCGGCTGTACGTCACGGGCGACGTGGGCGAGACCCTCGTCATCTTTGCTCTCGACCACAATGGGAAGGTTCGATGGCAGGCAAAGAACGGCTCTTCCTGGAAGACGCCCTATCCGGGGGCGCGGGCCTGCTGTGCCTATTCGGAGGGTCGTCTGTATCATCTGAACGCCCACGGGCGCTTGGCCTGCCTTGAGGCAGAGACCGGCCGGGAACTCTGGGCCGTGGACATCCTCGAGCGATTCGGCGGCCGGAACATCACCTGGGCCCTCAGCGAATGCCTGCTCGTGGATGGTTCGCGCGTGATCGTCACACCCGGCGGTAACCAGGCCCTGATGGCCGCCCTTGACAAGCGGACGGGAGAGACGGTCTGGACGACCGAGCCGCTCGGGACCGACCGCGCGTCCCATTCCTCGCCCATCCTGTTCCGGTACGGCGGCCGGCGGCTGATCGCGAACTGCTCTTCCGCCCACGGCTTCGGCGTCGATGCCGACACCGGCAAGCTGCTCTGGACCGTGCCATTGACGAATCCTCACGGCGTGAACGTCGCCACGCCCATCTACGGCACGGGCTGTCTGTTCTTCGTAACGCCCTACGCCGAGCGCGGCAGGCTGTACCGGCTTCGTCCCGACGCACAAAGCTGGGCCGCTGAGCACGCGTGGACTTCGCCCATCGACACGGTGACCGGCTGCGGCATCCTCCTCAATGGCACCCTCTATGGCTCGGGTTATCGCGAGGTCAAGTCATGGCTCGCCGTTGACTGGCAAACGGGCCGGACAAAATGCGAGTTGAAGGACCTGACCACCGGCGCTGCGCTCTACGCCGATCAGCGGCTCTACGTGCTCGATGAGACAGGCACCGTCGCTTTGCTGAACCCGGGGCCCAACGGCCTGGAGATCGTCAGCCGGTTCCGCCTGGTCGACGCCCGGGCCCGCGACGCCTGGGCCCATCCGGTCGTGCACGACGCGCGGCTGTACCTCCGCTACCATGATACGCTCTGGTGCTACGACGTGAAGGACCGCCGCTGAGCGCGTTTGTAGTCACGCCGTCAGGCGTTATCTTCTATGCCCTTACTGGCACACTGCAAACAGGGCCGCGGCCTTCCAAAACTGATAGCTTCCCTTTGTCCGACAGGTACATCCTCCGGGTGGCAGCGGGAAGCGTCAGCTTGCCGATGGTTGCGCCCTGAGCCATCGGCAAGGCCTGCGCAGAGCCTTCCATCTTGCCGCTGCCACCCGGAGAGGCAAACCGGTTCCGCGAGAATCGCGGGTGGCATCGTCACGCGCAGCTTGTTTGTCGTTCCGCCGTGAGGCGTTATCCGGATATACCCTTGCGGGCACACTACAAACCAAGGCCTTCCGCCTTGACGATGCCACCCGGAAGGGGCCTATCGAGGTCACGCGGGTCACGGGCGACCGGCCAGGCAGAGTACTTTGCCGTCCATGGTGGACAAATACAAGCGCCCGGAGGCGGCGGCCATGCCATCCCAGGTCGGGGCACTGTCGAGCCGGTATTCCGCCATCTTCTTGCCATCGGAAGCAGAAACCGCCAGCAGCAGGGCGCCGCTGCGGTCTTCCAGTGCCGCTTCCTGTTCCCGAAGCGATTTCTGCACAGTCGGGTCATCCGGCTGGTAGAACGCGGTGACCTCATCCGACACATCGGGCGGCCCGGCTACGAACAGGGTCCGATCCGCCAGAACCATCGCCCGGGCCAGCAGCGGCGGCTTGTCCTGAGTCCACCGGAGATCGGCCGACCACAGGCTCTCCGGCGGGAATTTGTGGCGCAGCTCCCAGTCGGAGGCATTGGCGGACTTCTTCTTCGAAGCGGCGTTGATCTGCTTCTCGCTCTTGGTGACGCGTTGAATCCCCGCGGGCGTGACCTCCTTGTCCGCGGCGTACAGCTCGTACTCCAGCACCGAGGCGTTGGCCATAAACTCGGGCTTGCGGGCGTAGCCGTAGACGGCCTTGTCGTCGAAGACCATGATCCGCCCCGACGGAGCGAACCGGCCGGCCCGGAACCAGCCGCCGTAGCCGCCGCCCATCGCCTGGCCGTACATCCAGAACGACCGGAAGAAATACGCATCGTCCAGGAAGCCAACTTGGCAGAACAGATGCGCCGCCTCGCCTGCCTGCTCATCCACCGGCAGAGGCGCAATCTGCTGGCGGATGCCATTGAGATCGAACCGCTGCGAACGCATGTACACGTAGCGGCCGTCGGTGGAGAGGACGTCCGGGAGGGATACCGGCATCGCGAGCTGTTTGATCAGACTTTGGAGATTCTTGTCGGTGTCGGGATCGCGGTCGTCGAGAATCGTCTCGGAGAGCTTGCGCCCGGTGGCGGGGTCGAGGCGCAGCAGCCGCAGGCCGCCGTCGAGGAACATCGATCGTCCGGCGACACAGTACAACACACCATCCCGCACGAGGACGCTGCCGTGCACCGGCCAGACCGACTCGATCTGCTCGTAAGCCATCATCCGCAGGTCGGCCGGCGCCGCACGGAAACGCCAGGCCAGCACCCCATCGGTCGCCCGCAGGCAGTACACCCAACCGTCGGCCGAGCCGAACAGCACCCGCCCTTGCCAAACCGTCGGCGGGCTGTCCACCCGTCCCCCGGCCACGTAGCTCCAGAGCCGCTCGCCCGAACCGTCCTTCAACGCATGCACGGCGTGCGTATCGATCGAGGCCACGAACAGCCGGCCCTCGGCGACGACCACGCTGCTGAGCCGGCCGCCCAGATCCGCCTGCCAGAGCTGCTTCAGATGAGTGGGAACGGATGCGCCGGAGCGGCCGCTCCGGGCGGGGTCGTGCCGATACGTGGGCCAGTCCCCCGCGTCCGATTTCACATTTGAGATCTCAGATTTCAGATCTTCATAGGCGGGGCCGCGCTCCAGGCGGTAGCGTTCGCCGTTGTCGCGGAGCCGGTCCGCCGCCGTCGAGGCAGGCGCCAGGGCACTGAACCCGCAGAGCTTGCCCTCCAGGTAACAGCCGCACGCCTGCGGCGGCGCATAGACCAGCCCATTGCAGGGCATGATGCCATAGATGCATCCGCCGCGTACCCAGTGGTGAGGCTGCCAGGTCTGGCTTTCGGGGCTGATGAACTCGGTCCCGTTGCGCGAGGTGATGAGGAACTTGTCGGTGGCCTTGCTCGGGTAGCAGCGATGGTGGAACCAGTAGGTCTCCACATCCGGGGGAAACTGCTTCTCCACCGTACCGGTATGCACATCCAGCCCTTTGAAGACGCCCGAGCTGGCGGTCTGGGCGATATCGCCCGACCAGACCAGACCGTCGATGACGAACAGGTCCTCCGGCGATTGATGTCCGGAGCGCGGATGCCCCGCCGACCACAGCGTCTTGCCCGTCGGGGCGGCCACCGCGGTCATGGAGCCGCTGCCGCCCGCGAAGACGACCACGTCCTGCCAGACGAGCAGGCGCGGGCCGAAGCACACGGGCAGCGGTTGCCGCCGCGCGACCGGCTCCGAATTCCAGAGCGGCGTGCCGCTGTGGCGGTCGAGTGCCACGAGCTTCTCGCCGTCGTGCAGGTAGACCCGCCGGGAGTCGGCCGCCAGCGCCAGTGGCACCACGGCGGTCTCTCTCTTCCAGAGGACCTTGCCGGTCTCGGCCTCCACGGCCACGATGCGGCGCTTCTGGCCATCCCAGGCCCAATCCCGGTTGGCATGGTTCGAGTTGTCCCAGACGTACGAGAACTCCTGCCGATAGTCCGGCCATTTGGAGGGCGACTCGCTGACCAAGAGGAAAGCGACTCCGTCGGAGACGATGATCTCGTCCGTATTCGCCGTACCGGTGCAGGTACGGATGGTCTGACCCGTGGCGGCATCCAGAATCGTCAGGGGCGCATCCAAGCCCAGCGTCACGAAGACCCGGTTCCCCACCGCCGCCAGGCGCCGCGTCACCTGGGCAGGACCGCTCTTGAGCGGCCACTTGTGCGTGTTCCACGCCGGGATCTCCCGCTTCCAGAGGATCGTGCCGTTGAAGGCATCCCGGGCGATCAGGCTCCAGTGGGCCGGCAACTGGATCGACGCGCGCAGGCCCTCGTCCATGATGTAGAAGACCCGGCCGCTGGCCGAGACCAGGGCGCTCATGCTGGCCATATGGTCGTGGTGCCGGGCCCAGCGTGGGCCACCCAGCCACTGGTACCGTCGCGGCGGACCGACCACGCTGTCGTGCGCCACGGGGTTGCCGGTGGCGTCGTGGAAGAAATGCGTCCACTGGTCGATCTCGGCAGGCCAGGGCTTGACCGTCTTCATCCAGACGCCCTCCTTCTTGACGCAGGCCACCCCGTTGGGCGTCAGGATGCGGAGGACTTCGGCCATCGGGATATCGCTCAGCCGCTCGACGACCACCAGGTTGGCGAAGTTGTCGACATAGGGCAGGGAATCACCAACCAATCGGTCGATGGATACGGCACCGTACAGGCCCAGCGACTGGACGTGGGCACGAGCCTTGACCACATCGTCGGCGTTGCGGTCCAGGCCCTGGACCAGGTAGCCCTGGCCGCCGCGGAGGGCCGCGGTCAGTTGGCCGTCGCCGCAGCCGAGGTGGACGACCACCCCGCCGCTGGCCCCGGCCGTCTGGAGGATTCCCGCCGCCTCTGCCTGCGGAGAGGGCCTCTGGCCGGCCGAGATGCCGGCGGTGAACGCCGCGAGGGCGAGAACACAAGGGGTGAGAGATGAACGCCGCAGGTTCATGGCAATGCCTCCTTATCGGTTGCACACTGTTCCGGACGGTTGTGGCTCCCATTTTACCGAGGCCGTCACGGTCTGACAACCGAGGCGCGCCGCGAATCGTATGTATTGATGGGCGGAGGCTGTCTTGGAACAGAGACCCCGCTCGGGATGGATGTTGCCTGTGCTGATGGTATAATGGCCGGAGAATTGCAGCCTGCAGGTGCAGGCGGCCGATACTTTCTGGGAAGTACGGCCGAAGATCCTGGCAGGGAATGGTTTGGTCGGAGTGCATATGAGCAGTAGACGCTATCGACTCCTTCTATTTGTGTCCGCGTTGGCGTGCCTGGCCTTGCTGGCACCGGCCACCGCGTCCGCGGGCGTCAGTATCGGGATCGGCATTGGAACCACGATCGGCCCGCATCACCCCCATCACGTACACGGCTGGTATGGCGGCTGGTATGGATGGCCCCATTACTATTGGTACGACCCCTGGTACGATCCCTGGTGGTACTATCCTGCCCCGGTGGTCCTCGAGAGACCGGTGGTGCGCGAACGCGTCGTGGTGAGGGAGTCCAGACCCACGCCTCCTCCCAAGGAGAAGACGCCGGACCTGGTTGCCGAAAGGCTCCAGCAGAAGAAAAGCGAGCAACTCAAGAGGCTGAGAATCGGAGACGCCGACAGCCGTCGGCAGGCCGTGACGGAATTGGAGCCGTTCGCCGGCGACAGCAAGGTGCGGACGACGCTCGAGCAGGCGCTGCTTTCCGATCGGGACCCGCAGGTCCGCAAGGCCGTGGCCGAGTTGTTCGGCCGCCTGCGGGACACGAAAACGCTGCCAGTGCTGCGACAGGCCAACAAGGATGATTCCGACCGGGAGGTCCGCCAGGCCGCCTACAAGGCGATCATCATGATGGAAGGATATTGAAGTTTCATCTTTGATGTTTGATTCTTGATTGGCGCGCCGGCAGAGGCCCTGCCCTCTTACTTCAAGAATCAAACTTCACACTTCCAACCTCACTCGACCACCCAGATGTTGCGGAACTGGATCGGGTGGCCGTGGTCCTGGAGTTGGAGCGGGCCTTTGGCCCGGTGACGCTTCGCCGGGATTTCCAGGTTGTCGTGGATCTTCACGCCGTTGTGCATGACCGTGATCCGCGGCAGTTCTTTGACCTCGCCGCTGGCATCCAGCCGGGGGGCCCGGAACGTGATATCGTACGTCTGCCACGTTTCGGGCGGCAGGCAGGCGTTGACCCGGGCCCGGGCGAGATTGTAGAGCCCGCCGCAATCGCCGGAGGTGTGCGTCAGCCCAAACGAATCGAGCACCTGGACTTCGTAATTGTCGGCGAGATAGACACCGCTGTTGGCACGACCTTGGCCGCGTGCCTTCGGCTCCAGCGGGAGCCAGAACTCGATATGCAGTTGCTTGATGTCGCCGAATTCCCGCTGGGTCCGGTTGGGCCCTTTCTTGGGAGTGATCTGCATACTGCCATCCGGCAGCGCCACCCATCCGGCATTGGTCCAGTTGCCCAGATCCGGCGTCTTGCCCGGCTCATAAGTCAGGAGGACAAGGGCGTTCTCGGGTGGCTTGAGACCCGCGGTGGGTGACTTGCTCTCAATCTTCTTGAGCTCGAAGGACTGGCCGTAGCCGCTCTTGACCGCCAGGGTACCGTCCTGGATCTGGCCTTTCCATCCATAGCCCCCGGACAGGCCGGAGAGGGTCATCTGGGCTCCTTCCACCTGGCCAGAGATCTCAATGTAAGCCCCCGGGTCGATGGGTGTCTGGGGTGTCGTATAGAGAACTACCCGATGCCGGTCTCCCTCATCGACCACCTTGCCGACCGCCTTGAGGGCGACCTTCGCATCAGCCTGAAACATCCCCTCGTACTCGCCCATGAAGGGCCCCGCCCACAGACCGGTCGCCAGACTCAGAACCACCGTCAGACCAACGACGTGCCTCATCATGCTGCATCTCCTTTCCGTAAGTACTCCGTCCAGCCAGAGACGATGGGTGGCAGCGGCAAGGCCGAAGGCTTGGCACAGGCCTTGCCGATGGCGGACGGACCAACCATCGGCAAGCTGTCGCTTTCCGCTGCCACCCGGACCTACCGTTTCAGAATAGGCGGAGCAGTCAGGGTGGGGCGGGTTCGCAACCCACGCGGCCACACGCCGGCTATTGTCTCCCTAGCCGCGAGCCAAGTCAACGGCCCAGATGCGGCAGAGGATATGTAAAAAAAACCCGAATTGTCTGGGTCGCAGCCTCAAGCGCCGCCCGTTTGTCGTTCCGCCGTAAGGCGTTCAGCAGCATGGACATCTTGCCCATGAGTATCACGGGCGTCTCGCCTGTGGAGGCAGGGCCGGAATGGCCCTGCGACTCATGGGCGCTCGCGCCCATGCCACGAACCGAGGCCGGGTGCCATGCCTACGCTCGCGCGGGCATGCCTTTTTCGTCGGTGAAGCATGTCTACGCAAGGCCGTAGATACGGCACCCGAACTGTCCGTTTGTCAGTTCCCCGCGGACACGTCTTGCCATTGGACCGGGTAGATGACGACCTTGTCCGGGATCTTCGGCTCTTCCTGCCGCAGGCGCTCCAGGTAGTTCTGCGTCTCCGTCAGTCCATTGCGGAGGCGATCCACCTGGGTCGGCAGCGACTTCCTGTCTTGGGTAGCGGCCGCAAGCGTGGACGTGAGGTCGAGGAACCGGTTCGCCTGCTCGCGCAGACGCGTGGCCATCTGTTTGCGGGCCTCGGCCCCGCGCAGGGCGACGGATTCCTCCACGAACATCATGTCCAGGCGTGTACCCGTCTCCCGCTCAATCACATGCCCGGTTTCGTCCCGGCGCTGCTGCCGATAGGCCTGAATGGCGTCAATCTTGGCCGTGATCCCCACAATCTCGACCTGGGCGGCATTGAGCATCCGGTCCAGCTCGCCGATGGCCCCGTGCGCCTCCTCCTGGGTCCGATAGGGCACCGTCTTTACCAGTTCGTCCAGCGCCTTCTGGGCGGTGTCGAGGGTCTTCTCGACCTCGGCGAATCGCTTCTCGTCGCCCGCGAGCCGCGCCGCCAGGGTGCGCAGTTCCTCACGGTTGTCCGCGAGTGTCCGCCGGAAGGTCTTGTTCGCGGCAAAATCAAAGTAGGCGCGGGCCATTTCCTTGGCGTCGTCGAGGCTCAGCGCGTAGAGCAGCACGCGCCGCGGGCCATTGGGATTTGAGCGGTCCAGCAGGATATTATCCTGATTTCGCGTAATGGCACGCGTCGCTTGCAGGAATTCCTTCTGTCGCGGGGACAAGGCCGCCTTGTCCACAGCAAACTCGGGGAAACCGGACATGCCCCCGCGGGTGGGAGTGGGCAGGAACTCCGTCGGCTCCACCAGGTCGATGGCCGCGGCGTACGTGGGTTTGTACGGACCAAACGCCCGCCAGCGAAACACCGGGACCGAGGGCGCGTCCGGCGTGAAAGGACCGAGGGGCGTGGAGCTGACCTCGAAATCCAGGGAAATCGGCACTTCGTTCGGCTCGCCACCCCAGGCGACGGCGCCGACGAACACGAGGGTCAGGATCATCACAGATCGACAGGCTCCAGGACTATTCATCTGGCGTACCTCCCACGTTCAGGTTGTAGCTGGTTTTGATGCTCTGGGCCGCCGGCGTATCGGCGTACTCGGAGAGAATGTAGCGATACTGTCTTTCCACGATGGATTCGGTGCCTTCGCACTGGGCGACGATCCGCGTGGCGGCGAGCAACTGCGCCGCCAGGCCCGCGCGCTGAACCTGCCGCTCGACCTGCTCGGCCGTAAGGACTTGATTCCTTGAGCCCCGCGGGGCGACCGAGATCAGGAGAATGCCCGCTGCCAGCAGGAGGCCGGCGGCGACGGCCGCAACATGCGGCACCCATCTTCTGCACCGTGTTGCTACCGCCTTTGTATCGCCCAGATTGTCTTCCCAGAGAACCCGGGCCAGGCCCAGTGATCTCTGCAAGTCGTGCGCGATCTGCCGGCAGCTCGGACAGTCGTTCAGATGCTCCGCCACGTGCCGAGCCTCATCTTCCGGCAACTCGCCATCGACATAATCGACAATCCGGTCCGCGAATTCGTCACAGGGTGTCTTGTTCATGGCTCGATATTCCTTGGCGCCAGTTTCCGGGCCAGGACGAGGCGGGCCTCGCGCAGCCGGCCCCGCACGGTCGAAGCATTGGTTTCCACGATTTCGGCAATCACCTTCGACTCGAGGTCGCAGAAGTAACGAAGAACGACGATCAGCAGGAGCGCCGGGTCAAGCTCGAGCAAGGTTCGCCGGACGATGTCCAGTTCCTCCGCCCGACCCACCTGCTCGGCCGCCCCGCCGTCGTGGGCGAGGGACCGGCCCAGGTCCGGCCGGCGCCGGACAAGGCGGGAGGCCTTGTGTCGAAACCGCCGCCGGTACTCGGTCAGGCAATGGTTCACCGTCGTGCGGACCAGCCAGCGCACCATTCCGCCGTCTTGCTCTGACCAGTCCGCCTGCCTCAGGACCTGGAGGGACACGTCCTGCAGGACATCTTCCGTGTCCGCCCGATCCAGGCCCATCCCCGCCGCGATGCGCCGCAGGCACTCCCGCTCGCGCAGGAACACCTTCACCAAGGGCAATGCTCCAGCCGGCCGGCCCTCCGGCTCGTCCTCCCCAACGGTCTTTCGGTCCCGGCTCTGTGCCGTATCCATGCGTTCCCATCCGATTCTGCGCGTGTTCACAATAATAACGCGCATACCTGCCTGGGTGTTGGCGGAAAAGAACCCGCGGGTAAGAAATGGCCGGTACGGCCGGGATACCGTGGCGGTTTGACACCGTTTCCCACGTGCAATGGCCCCGGCCAATTCCCGTGGAGCCATAGGGACAGTATGGTATAATAGGAGGCACAATGGTTCTTCAATACCTACGAGGAGTGGTCACGATGCCGACTGTGAGGCGATGGCACCCCGGATGGGGTTTGTCTGTGCTGTTCTGCCTGGCCCTGCTGGGGCCGGTCCGGCCGGGATGGGGGATCATGGTCACCGAAGTGATGTACCACCCCGTGAACGCATCCGCTGCCCAGGAAGACGAGGCCCTGGAGTTCATCGAGCTGTACAATAACCGGGCCGTCTCCGAAGAGCTCGGCAAGTGGGCCTTTACCAATGGCATCGATTACGTCTTCGAGCCGAACACGCTGCTGGGCCCCCGGCAGTACCTGGTGATCGCCCGCGACCCGAACGCGGTCAAAACCGCCTATGGGATCAGCAACGTGGTCGGCCCCTACGGCGGCCGGTTCAATAATGACGGCGAGCGGGTCGAGCTTGCGAACGCCAACGGCGGGATCGTCATCTCGTTCCGTTACGGCAATGCGAGTCCCTGGCCGGTCTCCCCGAATGGCGCGGGCCATTCCCTGGTCCTGGCAAAGCTCGGCGGCGATCCGGAAGAAGCGGGCTCCTGGTCCGCCAGCGCGCGGATCGGCGGCACCCCCGGCACATCCGAACCCGCCCAGACGGCGATATCCCACCAACCGACCAGCCTGACGCTCGTGGACATCGGCACTCCCGGGCGGTACTTCAAGGGTACTAAGGAGCCCTCTCCCGGCCCGGCCGGCCAAGCGACGATTGCTTGGACCCAGATCGGCTTTGACGATGCCTCCCCCAGGTCCTCCTGGCTCGACGGACCCAACGGGTACGGCTACAGCAACGATGCAGGTGAACTGCAGTGGGTGCGGACGCCGTTGAACGACATGAACGGCCGGTACATGTCCCTTTACGCCCGGCTGCGGTTCACGCTGACGGCGGAGCAACTCGCGTCGTTCTCGCAATTGCAGGCCGAGATCCGCTACGACGATGGCTACGTGATGTACCTCAACGGCACGCGCGTGACCGACAGCGGCGCGATCCTGGGCAATCCGCCGGCTTACAACGCCAGCGGCGGCCCGGCGGCCGAGCCCTCGGCCGCCACGCTGGACCTGACCGGCCGCAAGAGCCTGCTCGTGACCGGCACGAACGTCCTGGCGGTGCAAGTCCACAATGCGACCCTGGCCGGCAGTTCAGACTGCTTCATCGGCGTGATCCTGCGGGCTACCGTCACGCCGGCCGGCAGCGGTGATTCCGTGAGCGGACGGGTCCGCGTGAACGAGTTGCTGACCGGCAGCGGAACCTCCTGGATCGAGTTGTACAACCCGGGTGCGACGGCCGTCGATCTGAGCCACGTCTACTTGAGCAACGACCGGTTCAACCTGCTCGCCTGCAAGATCCCGGATGGGACGGTCCTGGCACCGGGCGGGTTCTGGGCTGTTCGCCAGGGCACCGGGTCCAACAGCTTGCCCTTCGCGCTGAGCCCCACCGGCGATACGGTCTATGTCACGGCTGCCAGCAGCGCCACCCCGCCGGCGCCGACGCGGGTCCTCGATGCGGTACACTGCGACGGCCTGAAGCCGGGCGTGACGTTCGGCCGATACCCCGACGGGTCTGACGCGCTCGATGCCCTGGCGTCCGCCACGTTCGCCAAACCGAACGATCAGCGGTTGGTCCGCCCCGTTGTCATCAACGAGATCATGTACCAGCACGCAGCCAGGGACGATCGCTACGAGTACGTCGAACTCTACAACCGCGGTAGCGATGCGGTTTCACTGGCCGGCTGGAAACTCACCGACGCCGTCGAGTACACGTTCGGGGCAGACGTGACCATGGCGCCCGGCTCATATCTCGTCGTGGCCAAGGCCCCGGCCTTTCTGACGGCCATCTACAGCCACCTGACACTCGGAGCGAATCTGCTTGGGCCCTACGAAGGCACGCTCAACAATCACAGCGATCGGATCCGCCTGATCTCTCCGCTCCGGCAGACGAATCCGAAGACCGGTGAATCCGAGAACGCCCCCATCACGATGGATGACGTGACCTACTACGACGGCGGCCAGTGGCCCCGGTGGGCCGATGGCATGGGCGCCAGCCTCGAGCTGCGCGACCCGCGCAGCGACAACGACACGCCCGGTGCCTGGGCCGACAGCGACGAGAGCAAAAAGACCCGGTGGCAGCCATTCTCGTTCACCGTGGACGCCGCCGACAGTCGGTACACCCACGACGCCATCACGGTCTTCGATTTCATGCTCCTCAACGCGGGCGAGACGCTCGTCGACGACCTGGAACTGATCGCGAACGGTTCAGACCGCCTGACCAACAGCGGTTTCGAAGACGGCGAATCGCCCTGGCGGATCTTGGGCAATCACACGCGGTCCTTTGTGACCACGGAGGATCGTCACTCCGGCTCGCGGGCGCTGCACGTGATCGCCACCGGCCATGGCGACCCCGGGGCCAACCGCATCAATCAATTGATCCGCAGCGCCACCGGTGGCAGCGTGACCTTCCGGGGCTGGGCCCGCTGGCTGCGAGGCAGCCGTTACCTGCTGCTGCGAACCACCCGCGAGCGAGCGCCGGTCATGCCTCCGCGGCCGGCCTACTCGTTCGAGATGGAGATGCCGCTCGATCTGGGCACGCCCGGCCGACCCAATACGGCGTTCGTCGCCAATCGGGGTCCCGCTATCCTGGAAGTGCGGCATGCGCCCGTGGTCCCCGCGGGCGGGCAGACCATCACCGTGACCGCCCGTGTGATCGACAACGACGGTATCGAATCCGTCATCCTCAATTACCGGTACGAAGGCACCACGGTATTCACCAGTATCCCCATGACGGACGACGGTCTCGGCGACGACAAGATCGCCGGCGACGGCGTCTATGCCGCCGCGATCCGGGGCTCCGCCGCCGGCCAGATGCGGGCGTTCTACCTCACCGCGTCCGACGGCTCGGCCGCCACGCGGTTCCCCACGCTGCTGGAGCCCTCCGCGGACGTGCCCGAGCGGACCTGCCTGGTGCGGGTCGGCGACGCGACCGCGAGCAGCCGCCTGGCCACCTACCGGATCTGGATGTCCGATGCCGTGGTCAACACGTTCCGCAATCGTACCAACCTGTCCAACGAATTGCTGGACTGCACCTTCGTCTACAACGACACCGACGTCTTCTACAACTGCGGGGTTCGCTTCCGCGGCAGTCCCTTCATCCGCAGCGGCTCCAACCGCGACCCGCGCAACCGCTATGGGTACCGGATCGAGTTCGACCCCCAGCAGAAGTTCCGCGGCCGCGAGGAGATCAACCTCGACAACACCGAGGGCAGCAACCGCGGACCCCTGCAGGAACGGGCTTCCTATTGGTTCTTCGCACACATGGGCCTGGAGTACTCGACGCAGGAGTGGGTCCGCCTGATCGTCAATGGCCAAAGCCACGGCGGTTACGACGACGTGCGCAAGATCGACGGCGACTATATCGAGGCCTGGTTCCCGGGGAACGAAGAGGGGTACATTCACAAGATCGATGACTATTTCGAGTACACCGCGGACGGCACCGGCTATACGAATCTCGACGAGGGCCTGCGGGCCGACGCCCGGCACCCGCTGCTTCCAGAAACCTACCGCTGGCACTTCGAGAAGCGCTCGCACCCCGAGGACGACAATTGGCAGCACTTGTTCGACTTCGCGGTCGCGATGAACACACCCACCAGTGACTCGCGTTACCCGCAGATGGTCGAGTCCCAGATCGACCCCCGGCACTTCGTCCGGGTGCTGGCGGTCCGCCACGCGGTCGGCGACTGGGACAGCTACGGCTATCGGCGCGGCAAGAATAACGCCTTCTATTACGCACTGCCCGAGGGCAGATGGTACCTGCTGCCTTGGGACATCGATTTCACCCTGGGCTCCGGCGACGGGCCCAACACGAACCTGTTCAGTGCCGCCGGCATCTTCCCGGAAATCACGGCATTCCTGAACTATCCCAAGTACAAGCAGATGTACTATGACGCCTTCAGCGAGCTGGTGAACGGTCCCTGGAGAACCTCCTACGGCACGAGCGATCCGCCCACCGCCTTCGACCGATTCCTCGACGAGAACGCCGCGGTTCTGATGGCGGAGGGCCTCGGTGACGGACGACGCGACGCCATCAAGCAGTTCGTCCGCAGCCGCCGGGATTACATCCTGTCCCAGATCCCGCTCACGCGGACACCGACGAGATGACTGACCCCGGCACCATCTGCGGAGTTATGACGGACAATTCCGGTAATGGCCCAGGCGCGACCCTCTTCGTAGGGCGAGCGTCCCCGCTCGTCTGATAGGACGTCGTGCGGGGACGCACGACCTACGAGGAGCCGCCTGCGCCCGCCTCGGATTACCGAACGCATCTGCCACAAGGCAACTTTGTGAACCTGTAAGTGCCACTCTACAAAGGTGACGGCCGGCTTCTGTCATTCCGACGCAGAGGCTGTCCTCGACCTGATCGGGGGCGGGATCCCGGAGGCACCTCGGCTCTCGTGGGCCCCCGCCTGCGCGGGGGCGACAGCGACAGCGAAACGGACGGGTGGCAGCGGCAAGCGCAGTCTTCGGAGCTTGCCGCTGGCGTCTGTGTCTATCCCACGGGCCATCGGCAAGCTGCGCTTGCCGCTGCCACCCTGTCGAACGTCGGATTCGTGCGCCTTACCGTTTCTGGAGGATCTTCAGCGCGTTGGTCCGGTATACCTTCTCCAGCACCGGATCGCTTAGGGCCAGGCCGTAGAGGGGCCAGTGATAGCTGGAGTGATTCCACGCGTAGAAGTGCTCGTCGGCGGATTCGAGAATGCGGAAGGTGAAGCGATACGTGTCCAGGGTCGCCTGCATGTCGGTCGCGTAGACAAGGCGGTCCTGGTACGTCTCGTAGAACTTCGCGACGAAGCGCGGAATCGCGGCGGTCTCGGCGAAGCGGGCCGAGATATCCGCGTACAGGTTCGGGTACTTGTCGAACATCCCGCCCAGCCGGCTCAGGTCGTAGCAGCAGTTGGCGAAGTGGCAGGCGACGAAGGTCGTCTGCGGGTGCCGGGCCACCGCCCGCTCCAGGATGTCCACCATGCCGGCCAGATCGACGATGCCCGGCTGGTTGTCCAGCCGCCATTTGTAGGCGTTCATCAGGCCGTCGTTCCTGGCGTCCATCGGCAGGTACATCCAGTAGGGGTCGCCCACGTGGATATTGATCGGGCCCACGCCGCGGGCCCCGACTTGGTAGCACCGCTCCAGTTCCTTGACCGCGGCCGGACCGAAACCGGGCTGGTCGTATCCCGTGTAATCGAACCCGCACCAGACCTCGAACCGGTCGGGGTACTTCGCATAGAGCGTGTACACTTCGTCGAACCGCTTACCCGTCGCCATCGTGTGCACGATCGCCTTCTGGACGCCCGCCTCATCCATCAGGCGGACCCACTTGTCCACCTGCTCCGGAGTCTTGGCATAGATATGGGCGTGCATGTCGATCGCCGGGTACTTGGCCTTCGGCACCATCGTCAGGGGAACCTTGTACACCGACTGCGGGCGGAAGTCCTTGAGCAGCAGTGTCTCCGGGACCGACCGCTGGTCGGCACACAGCCCCACCGCGGTGCAGGTGAAGATCAGCGTCGTGATGAGCAGGCACGCAACTCGATTGTGCCGGGTGTCTCCCATGATGAGGCTCCTTTCCAAGTCCGACCCGATGCCATTCACACCAACCGTCACTCGATCCGCCCATTCTACCGATGGGTCCTTCGGATGCGAAGAGTCTTCTCGGTGCGGCCGAGGGCGGTGGCTGCGGTCTTCGTAGGGCGAGCGTCCCCGCTCGCCGGCTCAAGGCCCAAGCGGCTGTCCAAAAATGACTTAGCCATTGGGGCGCGGAAACCCGCTGTTTTCCCGGCCGGAGATCGCCAACTCGAACCGAAAATGGTCAAATTGTTTTTGGACAGCCGCTACGACCGCCGGATATCGTGCGAAGACGCACGATCTTGGGGGCGAACGGGGACGTTCGCCCTACGAAGAGGCGCGGATACGCCAGGGGGTATTCGGTCCTCTTGTCAGTCTGCTTCGCGCTTGCGATTCTGGCGGATGGCGGTATCGTGGGACGCCAGGTTGGTCGCGCGCCCGTGAGGGCATATGAGGAAACGCCGGGCGGCGTCCCGGTCCGCGGTGCCGGTCGTACCGCTCGGAGCGAAGAAAGGATCTGCTATGGATGGAAAATCGGTCGCGAGGATGCTGGCGTTCCGCTGGCTGCTGTTCGCCATCCTCGCCCTGGCCTACTGCTTCGTCTACTTCCATCGCAACTGCCTGTCGATCGTGGCGGACGATCTGGTGACAGACTTCCACGCTACGGCCAGCGTCATCGGCGTGCTCGGCTCGATCTACTTCTACTGCTACGCGGCCATGCAATTCCCGGCGGGTCTGCTGTCCGACTCGGTCGGTCCCCGCCGGACCGTGACCGTCTCGCTGCTCTTGGCCACCGTGGGCAGCCTGCTGTTCGGCCTGGCGCCGAGTGTCCGCGTGGCGATGATCGCCCGCGCCATGGTCGGCCTGGGTGTTTCCATGGTCTTCATCCCCACGATGAAGATCCTCGCCCAGTGGTTCCGGGCCCGCGAGTTTGCCTTCATGTCCGGTATGATGCAGGCCGCCGGCGGGCTGGGGATCCTCGCGGCCACGTCGCTGCTGGGCTGGCTGGCGACTGTAACCGGCTGGCGGACCTCGTTCGCAATCATCGCCGGCGGCACGCTTCTGCTCGTCCTTGGGGCCTGGTGGATCGTGCGCGACCGCCCCGCCGACAAGGGATGGCCCACGATTGCCGAGATCGACCGTCAGAGAGCAGCAGCCCGGGCGCCGCAGATGTCCCAGCAGGCACCGGGAAGCGCAGCGCCTTCGACGGAGGGAGGTTCCGTCCAGGGCCCCACCGCCGCCGACGGGGGCGGGCCCGCGGTGCCGAAAAGCAGCTTGTGGCAAGGCGTCCGCACCGTAGTCACTCAGAAATACTTCTGGCCGGTCGCGGTCTGGTTCTTCTTCGACTGCGGCATCTTCTTCGGGTTCGGCAGTCTCTGGAGCGGGCCTTATCTCGGGCACGTCTATGGCATGAACAAAGTCCAGGCCGGGGGCATCCTGAGCATGCTGGCCTGGGGCATGGTCCTCGGCGGCCCGGTCCTGGGCCTGGTCTCACAAAGGGTGCTGCGCAGCCGCAAGAAGACCTTCGTGCTGTGCACCTCCGCGCTGGTCGTCCTGCTGTTGGCCCTGACCTTGTTCCCGGCGGGCCTGTCCCGGACGGCCCTGATGATCTGGTTCTTCCTGTTCTCCGTGTGCTCCTCGGCGATCGTGATCATGGGCTTTACGACAACGAAGGAGCTGTTTCCCGTGGAGATCGCCGGCACCTGCGTGGGCATGGTCAATTTCTTCCCCTTCTTCGGGGGCGCCATCTTCCAGCCGCTGCTGGGCTGGGTCCTGGACGCCTGCGGGAAGAACGACGCCGGCCAGTACCCGCTGCAGGCCTATCGCATGGTCCTGCTGGTCCTGCTGACCGCCTCGGTGCTCTCGCTGGCGTGCACGTTCCTGATGAAGGAGACCTACCGGAAATGACGGACCCGGTCCGTGCGAACCCTGCCCATCGTTCTTCGTCCACAGTAGAAACCACCCGCATGTCATGGCGAGCGCAGCGAAGCAATCTCCACCCTGGGGATCGAGATTGCTTCGTCGCTGCGCTCCTCGCAATGACATGCCGAAGCTCATTCCGTTCGAGGCTCTTATGCCTCTTCGATCACCTTGAATCCCATCAGTCGGCTGAGGTCCTGGATGCTCTGCATATGGTCGCCGAAGAAGACGGCGCGGTGGAGCAGGGCCATGACGCCGCCTTCGATGACGCCGGCGCCCCAGTTCTGGAACATGCTGCGGGCGTCCCGGACCTTGGTCCAGAACTGCGTGCGGCAGCCGAGCTCATCGTGCGTGACTTTGAAGATCTCGCCCGTCGAGATCACCATCGTGTCAAGGTTGACGAATTTCGCGCAGGTCACCACCTGGCCCAGCGGCATCTCCACTTCCAGGGCCACGCCCTTGTCGCTGTCGGTCTGGGTGCGGATCTGGAAGGGCAGGCGTTTGCTCCTGGGCCCCGCCATCTTCGTGGCGCTGGTGCAGTGGAAGTGAATCAGGGCGTTGTTGGCGACGTCGAAGACCGGGTCGGTGATGAAGCCGGGCACGCCGAAGGCGTAATTGAACATGAGCATCGTCAGCGTCGAGTCCATGTCGCCCTCGCAGGCGCCGACGAGGCCCTCGTCGCCGAGCTTGCTGAAGGTGAAGCAGCCTTTGGCCGGCTCGCCCATGCAGTTGGAGCTGGTGACCGCCACCGCCCCCTTCTCCATCATCATCCGTTTGATCGCCAGGTAGTACCGGGCCGAGCTGATCATCTCGTCCTTCGTCGGCTCGACGATCTTCTTGGCCTTGCTGATCCAGTATTGCTGGGCCTCCGCTTCGGCATCCTTGAGGCTCACCGCCTGATGGGCCTTGAGCGTCTCGTCGACGGTGACGGGGATCATTTCGCAGCCGAGCTTCGTTCTGACCTGCTCCGCCGAGCACGCGGCAGCCGTCCCCGTGGGCCCCCGGACGACCAGAATGCGGGTCCGCGCCATATGCGGGCCGACCCGCATGAGCCCCACGATCTTGTCGAGATCACCCCAGTCGCTCGACGGGAGCAGGACCACCTTCTTGCCCTGCTTGGCCCAGGGCGGAAAGTACATCCAACCATGGCCGCTGAAAGGCTGCGAGAAGACCACCGTCGGCAGGCCCTTATCGACGATTTTGCCCATCGCCTGCAAGGGGGCATCCCCGCCGTGACCACACAGGTGGAACATCAATACGCCGTCCGCCTCGGCGAGCTTCGGCAAGACCTCATCCACGCTCGTGGCCGGCACCATGTCGCCGCCGATGAACTTGACATCACCCAGCTTGGATTCCAGGTTGGCGAGGTAGCGATTGAACTTGTCTACCTCCTCCGTGGGGCGCGAAAGGTAGATCCCCCCGGTCCGACCGATGTAGACCTTGTAGATCTTCACCGGCGGCATCTTCGGCGGCCAGTTCTCCGCGCTGTTTTGGGCCCCCGCCAGTTGCGTGCCCAGCAGCACCGCTCCGGCTCCCGCCGCACCCACACCCAGGAATTCGCGTCGATTCATCTGCTCACTCACGGTCGCCACTCCTTTCTGCGTAGGGTGTGCCGAGCACACCCTACCGGTTTCTCAACTCACCCGCCCGGTGAACCGGCGGCAACTGAAGACACCATTCTGGCAGATTCCCCCGCCCGCCGCCAGCATTTTCCCGCCTCGGACAACTGGTGCTTGCACGCCGGCCCGCCATGCGGGAAACTGGTATTGTTCGGTATCCGCATATAATACCCAGGCTTCGCGCGTAGGGAGTGATGGCAATGAGATCAAGTGCCCAGAGTGGTCTTCTCCAGCCGGTTCTTACTCTCATGGGAGAAGGTGTGCACAGCACACCCTACGCCCGGGGCTATGCCAAAGTGGCGGGTGGCAGCGGCAAGCGGAGTCCTCGGAGCTTGCCGCTGGTGCCTGGTGTGCGCACGAACGAGCGGCAAGCTGACGCTTGCCGCTGCCACCCGGTAGGCGCCGGACTGGTCCAGTTGTTGCTGATCCTGTGGCCAGCACTGCTACCGGTCAGCGCCTCTCTCGGCAGTCCGGCGGCGCCACCGGTGCGGTACGTGATCGTCGTCACCGGCGGCGAACTGCTCACCGGCGCCTATCCCGATGGGCATACTGTCTTCCTCACGCGCACGCTCCGACCGCTGGGCCTGCAATGCGTCGGCTCGCTCTGCATCGACGACAAGCCGGCGGATATCAAGGAAGCCCTGGGTTTTGCCGCCGGCGAAGCGTCGCTGATCATCATCACCGGCGGTCTCGGCCCTACGGACAATGACGTCACCCGCGAGACGCTGCGCGACTTCACGGGCATCGAGCTGCGGGAGCATCCGGACGTGCTCGCCGCGATGGCTCGGCGTTTCAGCACGCCCGCTGACAAGCTGCGGGCGAACCTGCGCCGCCAGGCGCGGACGCCCACGCAGGGCACCTATTTCAAGAATGCCAACGGGACCGCCGTCGGGCTCGTCTTTGAGACCAAGGAGCGTGTGATCGTCGCGTTGCCGGGACCGCCGCGGGAGCTGCAACCCATGGCGCAGGAAGAGCTGGTGCCCTACCTGAGCCGCCGCTTCGGCACGCGGCTGCCGGGCGCGTCCCTGACGCTACGGTTCGTGGGACTCGGGCAATCGCAGATCGATCAGACGCTCAAGGAGCGCGTGCCGCTGCCGGCCGATGTCACCACCTCCTCGCAGTTCGAGGGCAGCCGGGTGGATTTCACCTTCTCCCTGCCCAACGACACCCCCGGGGACCGGGCCCGTCTCCAGGAGCTGAAGGCCGGGATCGTGCAGCACCTGGGCGAGAACCTCTACGCCGATGACGAGACAACGTCTCTGGAGGATTGTGTCGTGGGCCTGCTGGCGGCGCGCGGCCAGACGCTCGTGCTGGCCGAGATCGGCAGTGGCGGCACCCTGGCCGCGGCTCTCAATGGGGCGCGGGGCGCTTCGCGTGTCCTGGCGGGCGCACACGTCGCACCGACGCCCGAGAGGCTGCGACATCTGCTCGGTCTCCGCGGGCCGTCCGCCGACAGCAATACGCCCCGGTCGTCAGCCATCCAGGAGTTCGCCCGGGCGGCGGCCGCGGAGGCCTCCAGTCCCTGGGCTATCGCGGTCGGCGAGGCCCAGCGCGGGGACTCCGGTCCCACCATGGAGGTCGCCTTCCGACAGCCGGACGGCCGCGTGGAGAGCCGCTCGGTCCGCGCGCCGGGCGCGGACGCGTCTGCGCGGTCACGGTTGGCGACCGAGTTGCTGGACCAGTTGTGGCGGAGACTCAGACAAGGAGCGTCAAATGCCCGATGAAGTGCAGATCAGGATCGCCGGGCCGGAGGACGTCGACACCATCGCCGAGCTCAATATCGCCATGGCCTGGGAGACGGAACGCCGGCAGCTCCATCCCGCCACCATCCGACGGGGTGTCCGTGCGGTCACGGAGGACGCCGACTACGGGTTCTACGTCGTGGCGGAGAATGCCGGTGCGGTGGTCGGGTGCCTGATGATTACCTATGAATGGAGCGATTGGCGCAGTGCCCTGTTCTGGTGGATTCAGAGCCTCTACGTGCGCCCGGCGTTTCGCCACCACGGCGTCTTCAAGCAGCTCCACGAATTTGTCAGGGCCCGGGCTCTGCAGGACCCCAGGGTCTGCGGCCTGCGCCTCTATGTCGAGCAAGCCAACCACGTGGCCCAGAACGCCTACGATCGCGTCGGGATGAGACCGACAACGTACCGGATGTACGAGGAGGCGCTCCAGTGCCCCGACGTACCCCCGGGCGCCTGAGTCCGTTTCACGACCGAGATCCCCCACCGACACGAGGATGGGGCGTGGTGCGCACCCACCCCTGTGAAGGTGGAGTGGAGATTCCTTTGCTTTCGAAGTCTACGATCGGTGGCATCGGCCAGCGCAGCTTGCCGATGGCTCGCAGGATGGACGCAAACGCCATCGGCAAGCTCCGAAGAGGGTTCCCAAACGCGATGAATCGCGTTTGGGGTTTCGACTCCGCTTGACGATGCCACCCTGTCCTCACCTTCACAGCGTTGGTGGTGCGTACCGTGCGCCCTTGGACGCGACGTCACGCTGCCGCTGGGTGTCATCACGCGGTGGATGTCACGTCGGCTCAACGGCCAGGACGTCCAGCGAGTGGCCGGCCAAGTGCAAGGGACCATCCGCCGGCACGCTTTCGGCCTGTCCGCCCACGGGGTGCAGGAGAACCCGCCGGCCCCGCGCCCACAGGTCCAGCCGGATCTCCAGGGCGCTTGCGCCTTCGTTGAAGAGCAGGTAGTAATCGGTCCCGCCCTTACGGACGTGCCGTACCCGGAGGTCCGGAGCCGCCGGCTCGACCCGCACGTCCGGGGCAATGAGCTTGTCGACTTGCTGAATGAGCTCGGCCTCGGCCATCTTCTCATGCCAGCGAATGACTCGTCCCGCCTTGGCCAGCGTCTGGACAGCCAACTGGGCTTTCTGCGGCGGGAGTTCTTCGAGGATCAGGGCCCGGTAGTGCATGCCGGCCAGGCGAATCCCATCGCTGTCTACCTTGGCGTCCTCCCACAGGTGGCGTGCTTCTACATAGTTGAAGTCCCGCTGACGCTGGAAACAGACCTTGGCCGCCCGCCAGGGCAGGTAGTCATTCAGGCCGAGGATCGCGAGCGAGCAAACGTGCGTGCTGTCCGTGTTGAGCCAGCACAGGCGCGACGTGGCCTCGGCAAACGGCCGGTACTGCGGCCACCAGGTGTTATTCGGCCCCACATCCGGCGGGCGTTCATCGATGCGCGGACCGCGGATCGAGTAGTAGAACGCGTGCGGCGCGAGCAGATTGCAGCCGCGAATCAGCAGCCAGTGGGCCAGCCACTGCATCTCCGCAAACGTGAAGTTGGGACCGAAGGCGCCGCAGAACTCGTTCATGTTGCGCCGCCGGCCGAGATGAATCATGGCCGAAGAGGCGCACTTGGCCTGCGTGGACTGCTCGCCTTTCAGGGCGGTGGGTTTGTCGGGCTCGACATAGCGCCAGACAATGTCCTGGCCGGGAATCTGGAAGTGGCGGAGCGGGCCGATGTCGTCGCCGCCCATCGGATGGCCGGTGAGACTGACGCTGTGAGCGTCGCACCACTGGGAGATCGGGCGATAGAACGTCTCCTCCAGGCGGGCCGCCAGGGCGCGCCCATAGTCCCGGCGGTACCGGTCCGCGTCCGGCTCGTCGTTGTACCACAGGGCCGGCAGGCGCTCCGTGAAATCGTAGTCCAGGAAAGCATTGACGTGCGCGAGGATCCCGGTGGTCCCGGGGACCATGCCCCGCTCCGCCCCGCGGGCCAGCAGGGACGGCTCATCGGTGAAGACCGCCTTGACCGTCTTGCCGAAATGCGGACGAAATTCGTCATAGAAACGTTGGTAAACAAGTCGTATGAAACAGGCGACGGCTTCCGGGTTCAGGATGTCGGCGCCCGGCGGCTGATTCTCGGATACCTCCCGGTGGTCGGCCCGCCGGGGCGGGTCGTCCTGCGTGAAATGCAGACCGCGGATCGTGGAGTGTCCCGCGCGGGCCGCCCGGTCCACCACCGCAATGCGGTGCCCGTTCTTTTGGCGTGGGACAATCGCGACCAGATTCTGGCCGGGCGCCAGGGCCGGCTCGCCGTTGTCGCCGATCCGCACGCCCTGCACCTCCGTCTGCGGCTTGGCCTCCTCCAGATCGACGCACACCAGCCCCCGGGTGCGAAAGGCCGGATTCCGGTCCACGACCTGGCCGCTGGAAGAGCCGCTCGGATACATGCCCTCGTCATACAGGATGACCCACATGTCCCGCTCGGCGGCCCGCTCGATGACAAAGCGCATCAGCTCGATCATCCGCGGGCTGAGCCAGCCGATCTCCTTCGGCAGCCCAGCGCGGGGATGAATCACGAAGGCGTACACACCATGCGCCCGGAAGTCCTCCATCTGGCGCAGCAGTTCCTTTTCGGTCAGGTTATCGTTCCAGAACCAGAACGGCGCCTGGGAGAACTCGCTCGGCGGTTTGCGCCATTCCTCCGGCAGCTTCACGCCCTTGTCCATCGTATCGGCTCCGACCGCGGACCGCCCCACCGCAGGCAGAACCAGCCCCGCGGCCCCGGCACCGACGGCCTCGAGAAAGTGACGACGATTGAGGTTGCCCATCGTGGTTTCCATGGCACATAGAGTAGCGAATCGGCCGCAATTTGACAAGACCGCGAATGACGGTCTTCTCCTGCGCCGGTGGATAAGTCTATAATAGTGCTGTTGGCGTCGGATCGGATGGCAAACCGTGCCGCAACAAAGGAGGTGAGGTATGACGGCACCGCGACGGGCGTTCACCCTGATCGAGCTGCTGGTCGTGATCGCGATCATCGCGGTCCTGATGGCCGTGCTGATGCCGGCGCTCGGGTACGTCCGCAAGCACGCCCGGGGCAGCGTGTGCCAGAGCAACCTGCGTCAACTGTGCCTGGCGATGAATCTCTACGCCCTGGATCACGAGGATCGCACCATGCCCTTCTCGCACCAGGCCGGCGAATACTGGTTCCACCAACTGGCCCCCTACCTGAATGCCAAGGACTACAAGAACCATCCACAGGAGCACCTTCGCGGCGTGATGGAGGTCGCGTTTTGTCCGATGACGAAACGCCAGGAACGGTCGGAAGCCTCCTACTATGGCACGGCCTCGTTGTCCTGGCGTTTCCTGGGCGGCGAAGGCAGCTATGGGCTGAATCTGTGGCTGCAGCCGAACGACCCGATCTACCGCAAAGACCTGCCCGGCCAGCAGCAGAACTTCTTCGAGAAGTACGCGGACGCCAGCGGCGCGGTGCCGGTGCTGGGCGACTGCGTCTGGGTGGGCGGCTGGCCCTATGCGGCGGACAAGGTCCCCGCCGACCTCACCGGCACAACGGGCTACCCCGGCTATCCGCACGGCCAGGGATTCTTCATGGGCCGCTTCTGCGTCGACCGTCACAAGACGGCAGTCAACCTCGGCTTCGTGGACACGCACGCGGCGCGAGTGCCCCTGCTGGAGTTGTGGTCCCAGAGATGGCACCGGACCTTCGCGCCGAACCCCAACGTCACCCTGCCGTGAGTCTGTGTGCGCCATCGACACACGAGAGAGCCGAGCCGATCTGGGTAGAGCGGGATCTACTACTCTGTCCATCCTGAAACGGCAGGTTCCGGGTGGCAGCGGCAAGCGTCGGCTTGCCGATGGTTGGCCCCTCCGCCATCGACAAGACCCGCGCAAAGCCTCCGGCCGTGCCGCTGCCACCGATCGTCCTGGGGTGGACGGAATGCTACCATGAATCCCGGCCCCGCAAACCGTAGGTGTGCGACAAAGCAGTGGCAGCCAAAGTCATCTGCCTGCCAGCGGTTGAGATTGCCTCGCTTCGCTCGCAATGACAGGCGGAAGGTTTGCCACGACTATGTCCTGGACTCGGACCTGTCCGGTCCCGAGGAAGCGCTGGACATTCTGCCGCCGACGGTCTATTCTGGCGGTCTTTGCCGATCCCACCGGGCCCGACGTTAGCGCGCGGAGCGATCGTGGCAATTTCTTACCCGGCCGGAGCGTCTATCCTGGGCCTTGGCGACAAATAACGTGAGGTACGTGTGCATGGGCATGGTCGGGTTGAGGTCTGATAAGAACCTCCTGGTTGTATCACTGCTGGTCTTTCTGTGTGGTTCGTGCACCCGCCATAACGCCCGCACTCCCGAGGATTACATTGGTCCCATAAGTGCCGAACCGAATGCCCCGCGTATCAGTGCCAACGGCGCCGTCGATCCGCGGGCCGCAATCCGAACTCCGCAACGCCAGGAGGGTCCTCTGCGGGTAACCACGGAGCAGGCCGTCCTGGTGGCTCTGGAAAACAATCGGGCGCTGGTGGTCGAGCGATTCAATCCGCAGATTGCGCGGACCTTCGTGCCGGAGCGGCTCGCCATCTTTGACCCGGTCCTGACCGCGGAGTTCGGCTACGGGTGGGACTGGCTCCGGGACGCACCGGTGGACTTCGACCGCAGCGGCCCCACGGCCGGCGTCGGCGTCCGGGAGTTTCTGCCGGGCGGGACCACACTGGGTGTCACCGGGAGCACGCAGTTCAGCGCCCCCATCGACATGGGCGACGAATACGCCTCGACCATCGCGTTCCAGGCGACGCAGGCGCTGCTGCAGGGAGCCGGCGCCGCGGTGAACCTCGCCGCCGTGGATCAGGCGCGGATCGATGTACAGCTCTCGCAGTATGAGTTGCGGGGCTTCGTGCAGAGCCTGATCGCACAGGTCGAGGAGACCTACTGGGATTACGTCCTGGCCGAGCGCCGTATCGCGATCTACCGCCAGTCGCTGGACCTGGCCCAAAAGCAGTGGGAGGAAACACGGGAGCGCATCCGCGTGGGGGACCTGGCCAAAACCGAATTGTCCGCAGCCGAGGCCGAGGTCGCTTTGCGCCGTGAGGCCCTGATCAACGCCCGCAGCACGCTGGCCAAGACGAAGCTGAGTCTGCTGCGTCTGGTCAACCCGCCGGGGGCGCGTCTGTGGGACCGGGAGATCCTGCCGCTCAGCCTGCCGGTCAGCCCGGCCATCATGCTGGATGACGTGGAGCCGCACGTGACGTTGGCCCTGCGGATGCGTCCCGAGCTGAATCAGGCCAAGCTTCTCTGGCAACGGGATGAGTTGGAGGTCGTCAAGACGCGCAACGGCCTGCTCCCGAAACTCGACCTGTTCGTCACCCTGGGCCGGACGGGGTTCGCGGACTCGTTCGGCCGGTCGCTCGCGGGCTCCGAAGGCAACGGCTACAGCGCCCTGGCCGGGCTGTCCTTTGAATTCCCGGCGGGCAACCGGGCGGCCGGGGCCCGCCACCACCGCGCGGTTCTGACGCTCCACCAGGCACGGCAGGCCATCGGCAACCTGTCGCAACTGATCGAGCTGGACGTCCGCACCGCCTATCTGGAAATCGCGCGCTCGCAGGAGCAGGTGACCGCCACCGCGGCGACGCGCAAGCTCCAGGAAGAAAAGCTCCAGGTGGAAACCGAGAAGTTCCGGCTGGGCAAGTCCACCTCCCTGCTCGTCGCCCAGGCCCAGCGAGACCTGGTCTCCAGCCAGATCGATGAGATCCAGGCGGTTGTCAACTATCTGAAGTCGTTCGTGGAGATGTACCGCCAGGAAGGCTCACTGCTGGAGCGGCGCGGGATTGCCGGTCCGGGCCGGGAGCCGGTAGAATGGCTGGAAGAGCCTTGACTCCAGTGCGTGGGCAAGAGCACGCGCGATAGGGATCCAAAATGAACGCGAGTCTGCTTTCGAGTTTCGTCCTGGTCGTAGGGGTGGGGAGTCTGCTGCTGGCCGCCGGTTGTCCGAAACAATCGGCAGCGAAGCAGGGACCGAGGTCCGAGGGTGGGCCGGCGGTGCCCGTCACGACGGCCGCCGTGGTGCAGCGAGCGACTGCCGTCACGGTCCCCAGCTTCGGCACGGTGGAAGCCTGCGCCGATGTTGAAGTCAAGGCCCAGGTGACCGGCATCCTGGTGCAGGTGCACCTTACCGAGGGCCAGATGGTGAAGAAAGGCGACCTGCTCCTGTCCATCGATCCGCGCCAGCCGCAGGCGAACTTGAAGATGGCCCGGGCCAACCTGGAGAGAGACCAGGCCCAGTTGAAGAACGCCGAGCGGGAAGCCGCGCGGCAGACCGAGTTGCTGCAGAAAGGCTACGCGTCGCAGGAGATCTATGACCAGGCCATGACCGCGGTCGAAACCCTGCGGGCCGCGGTCAGCGCCGACCAGGCGGCGATCGAGAACGCGGCTTTGCAGCTCGATTACTGCTCGATCCGCTCGCCGGTCGATGGCTGTGCCGGTCGTCTGGAGGTCCATCAAGGCAACCTCGTCAAGGCCAACGACGTCTCCGTCGTGACGATCCGGCAGATCGACCCCATTTACGTCAGCTTCTGGGTCCGCGAGCAACACCTGCCAGCCATCCAGAAACACAGGGCCACGCGTGCCCTGGACGTTGGCGTGACACCGCCCGGTGCAGGCGGCGCCCCGGCGCACGGGGTGTTGTCCTTCGTGGACAACACCGTGGACCCCGCCAATCGAACGATCCATTTGCGCGCCACGTTTGAGAATAAGGACCGTCGGCTCTGGCCGGGGCAGTACGTGAACGTAGTGCTGACCGTCGCCCAGGAGGCGGACTCGATTGTAGTGCCGTTGCCGGCCATCCAGCCGGGCCAGGACCAGCAGTTCATTTACGTGGTCAAGTCGGACCAGACGGTGGAAGCCAGGCCGGTGACGGTCAAACGCGCCCTCGACGACAAGGAGAGCGTGGTGGAAGGCGTGCGACCGGGCGAGGTGGTCGTTACGGATGGTCATTTGCGGTTGGTGCCGGGAGCGCGGGTACAGATCAAAGGCGGGGACGCGACCGGCGGACCGGCAAGGACCGCCGCTCGACCGGCGCCCGAGGGCCCATCCGCTCCGCCCGCCTCGAAACCCACCGGCAAGGATGAGGTGACGAATCCATGAGTTTCACGGGTTTGTTCATCCACCGGCCGGTCATGACGACGCTGGTCATGCTGGCGATGCTCTTGTTCGGCATCGCGGCGTTCCACCAGCTGCCGATGAGCGATCTGCCCAACGTGGATTTTCCCACGCTCCAGGTCTCGGGCTCGTTGCCCGGCGCCAGTCCCGAAACGATGGCCGCCGCCGTGGCGACGCCCCTGGAGAGGGAGTTCTCCACGATTGCCGGCATCGATTCGATGCTGTCATCCAGCGCCCTGGGCAGCACGTCGATCACGCTGCAGTTCAGCCTGACCCGCAATATCGATGCCGCCGCCCAGGACGTCCAGGCGGCGATCGCGCGGGCGGGGCGCAATCTGCCGCGCGACATGCCCAGCCCGCCCACGTACCGCAAGGTCAACCCGGCCGACCAGCCGATCCTGTACCTGGCCCTGACCAGCCCGACGCTCCCCCTGTACCAACTGAATGAGTACGCCGAGACCCTGATGGCGCAGCGGATCTCCACGGTCACGGGCGTCGCGCAGGTCCAGGTCTTCGGTTCGCAGAAGTACGCCGTGCGGGTCAAGCTCGATCCACTGGCCTTGTCGAGCAAGGGGATCGGCATCGATGAAGTTGCCGCGGCGATCCAGACCGGCAACGTGAACATGCCCACCGGGATCCTCTATGGGCCGCGCCAGGCGTTCACCGTTCTGGCCTCGGGACAGCTCCATACCGCCGACGCGTACCGGCCGCTGATCGTGGCCTACCGCCACGGCTCGCCCGTGCGGCTCGGCGACGTGGCCGAGGTCACCGACAGCGTGGAGAACGACAAGGCCGCCGCCTGGTTCTTCAATGGCACGAATCAGCAGCGGTCCATGATCCTCGCAGTCCAGCGTCAGCCCGGCACCAACACGGTCGAGGTCGCCGGCGCCGTCAAGGAGCTCCTGCCCACCTTCCGGAACCAACTGCCGGCTTCCGTCACCATCCACGTGCTGTTCGACCGCTCGCTGCCCATCGAGGAGTCGGTGCGGGACGTCGAGTACACCCTGCTGCTGACCCTGTTCCTCGTCGTGCTGGTCATCTTCCTGTTCCTCCGCAACCTGTCGGCCACGGTCATTCCCAGCCTGGCCCTGCCCATGGCGATCGTCGGGACCTTCATGGTGATGTACCTGTGTGGGTACAGTCTCGACAACCTCTCCCTGATGGCTCTGACCTTGTCGGTCGGGTTCGTCGTCGATGATGCGATCGTCATGCTCGAGAACATCGTCCGCCATCTGGAGATGGGCAAGAAACCCCGGCAGGCTGCCCTCGATGGGTCGAAGGAGGTCGGCTTCACGATCGTGAGCATGACCCTGTCGCTGGCGGCGGTGTTCATTCCGGTTCTGTTCATGGGCGGTCTGGTCGGCCGACTCTTCCGGGAATTCGCGGTGACCATCGGCGCCGCCGTGCTGGTGTCGGGCTTCATCGCCCTGACGCTGACCCCCATGCTGTCCAGCCGCTTCCTGCGTGCCCCGGGCCAGGTCCACCATGGGCGGGCGTATCTCTTCTCCGAGTGGCTCTTCCAGCTCGCGCTGCGGTTCTACGAAGTGACGCTGCGCTGGGTGCTCGCCCACCGGCTCGGCGCGATCGTCGTCTCCGCCGCCACGCTGGCGGCCACGGTGTGGCTGTTCCTGCACGTTCCCAAGGGCTTCCTGCCCAATGAGGACCGCTCGCAGATCACCGGCTCGACCGAGGCCGTCGAGGGTATCTCCTACAAATCCATGTTCGAGCACCAGCAGGCGGTCGCCACCATCCTCAGCGAGAAGCAGGAGGTGGCGTCCTTCATGTCGAGCGCGGGCGCACGCGGCAGCTCCGGCAGCAACAACGGCTACCTGATGATCCGCCTGAAACCCAAGTCGCAGCGCGAATTCAGCGCGGATGAACTGATCCAGCAGTGGCGACCCAGCCTGAACTCGGTCCCGGGGATCCGGGTCTTCATGCTGACCCCGCCCACGATCACGATCGGAGGTCGCATCTCCCGGAGCCAGTACCAGTTCACGATGCAGAGCCCCGACACGACGGAGTTGTATCATTATGCCACGCTGATGGAACAGCGGATGCGCGACCTGCCCGGTTTCCAGGATGTCACGAGCGACCTGCGCATGAAGAACCCGCAGGTGGACATCCGGATCGACCGGGACAAGGCCTCCGCGACCGGCCTGACCGCCGCCCAGATTGAGGAAGCCCTGTACAACGCCTACGGCTCGCGGCAGGTCTCGCTGATTCTGGCGCCAAACAATCAGTACTATGTGATCCTCGAATTGCAGGATCAGTATCAACGGGACCCCACCGCCCTGGACCTGCTCTACGTCCGCGCCCACAGCGGCCGGCTGGTCCCGTTGAATGCCGTGGCCGAGGTCGGCACAAGCGTCGGGCCCTTGACCATCAACCACCAGGGCCAGCTGCCCTCCGTCACGGTCTCGTTCAACCTCGCCCCGGGAACGTCCCTGGGTCAGGCCGTCAACGGGATCAACCAACTCGCGGCGGACCACCTGCCGGCCTCCATCAGCACCAACTTCCAGGGCACCGCCCAGGCCTTCCAGTCCTCCATGAAAGGGCTCGGCTGGCTGCTGGCTCTGGCGATTCTCGTCATCTACCTGGTCCTGGGCATCCTCTACGAGAGCTTCATCCACCCGATCACGATTCTCTCGGCGCTGCCCTTCGCCGGATTCGGCGCGCTGGTCACGCTGATGCTGTTCGGCGTCGAGCTATCCATCTACGCATTCGTCGGCATCATCATGCTGGTTGGCCTGGTGAAGAAGAACGGCATCATGATGGTGGACTTCGCCCTGGAGGCCCAGCGGACGGAGGGCAAGAATCCGCACGACGCTATCCTGGAGGCCAGCCTGGTACGTTTCCGCCCGATCATGATGACCACGATGGCCGCCCTGATGGGCAGTCTGCCGATTGCTCTGGGGCTGGGCGCCGGCGCCGAATCCCGCCAGCCGCTCGGCCTGGCGGTCGTCGGCGGTCTGCTGTTTTCCCAGACCCTGACGCTCTACATCACGCCGGTTTTCTACCTCTACATGGAGGGCTTCCGCGGCGTCGTGGCCCGCCGGGCCCAACGGCGGGCAGCAACCGCCTCGTGACACCGGCATCGGTCGAGTGGCATTGTCACGCGAGTGCCTTGGTTTGTAGTGTGCCCGTAAGGGCATATTCAGAATAACGCCCTGCGGCGTCACTACGAACGACGTTCATTGGCCGATGCCAGCGGGCAATTCTTCGCTTCTTCACACACCCCTGGCCGCTGCTGGCGCCCACGGATTACCCCTGAGAATCTCGTAGCGTGGGTGGCAGCGGCAAGCGCCGCTTGCCGATGGCGTTGGCGTCTGTCCCACGAGCCATCGGCAAGCTCCGAGGAGGGTTCCCAATCGCGATCTATCGCGATTGGGGTCCCGACACTCCGCTTGCCGCTGCCACCCGGAATCTGGCTCAGGCGTACGAAGAACTCAGTCGTAATCGGTATCACTCCCGGTGCGCCGCGACGCGACGGGGCAGCTTCTGGACGAATTGCCGCAACTGCTCAAGCCGGCTCGGGTCGAGCCGACTACCATACCGCAGGCCGGCGTATTCGAGGTACCAACCGGCGACCGCGGCCGGTGTCGGATCGAGCTGGGGGGTAGCCGCCGCGTGGGTCGGGGCGTGCGCAGCCGCTGCGAGCGTCTTCCCGCCCCCGCCCCGGATCCGCTCGGCAAACGCGTGCAACGTCTCCTCCGGACCCCGGCGCCAGCCGGCGGTGCGGGCTTTACGGTCCATGGCGGCCAGGATCCGTTGCAGCGCCAGCACGTACGGACTTGCGCCAGCAAATCGGCGGCTTCCCGCGTGCGCCGCCCGTCGGCGGCTGCGCACGAGCCGCACTGCGGCATAGAATAGACCCGCCAGGACCGCCAGCGCCGGCAACTCCACACGCCAATCCCCCTGCCGGAATCCGAGGTCGCAAAGCTGGCCGATCACGCCAAACAGGCCGTACTCGTACAGCGCCTGGGCCAGCTGCCGCAGCAACGGCCGCTCGCCGCCGGCCTCACGCACCAACTGGTCGGCCAGGGACGTATCCCCCAATCCCTCCTGGGCCGTCGCTTCCACAATGACCCACTGCTGCCGCTGGTCGTCCCAGGCCTCGGCCCAGGCGTGAGCATCCATGTTCCGCGCGATCCAGGAGCGGCTGTCGTCGCCCTGCTCCGTGACGAGGTACCCGGTAACATAGCGCGTCGGGACGCCGGCCAGCCGCAACAGGATAGCCGCCCCGGAGGCGAAATACTCGCAATAGCCGGTGGTGGCCTCCAGCAGGAAGTGGTTCAAGGCATCCCGGTTCGGAGGGACCTCCAGCCCGAGCGCGTAGGTATACTCCGTCTGGAAGTGCCGGATGACCGCATCGATCTTCTCGACCGTAGTGGTGCAGCCCCGGAAAATCCGGCTCATGGCGTGTTGGCGGATCTGGGGATCGAGCTGGTCCGGGATCGCCACCATCCGCCGCCACTGTGCGCCCGTGGGCGGATGGCCGGCCGCAGAGGCATAGGCACCCGGCGCGGCGTTCTCGGCCGGTGCCGGCCGCGTCTCCGGGGCCGGAGCGTACGAGACCCGGTAGCTGGTCCGGTTGCGCACGCTCGGGGAGTTGACGATATCGTCATCGTCGCGCATCAACAGGTTGAACGGGACCTCGACCGAGCACGTCCCCAGGGGCGTGAACATGGCGTCGCCGATGCTCGCTTCGTGGCGGACGATCACCTCCCGGGACCCCTCGGTTTCGTGCAGGCGAAAGAGACTGCCGCGCCCCACGAGGAACCCGTTGAACGGCGCGTTCCGCTCGGCCGTGATGGCCTCGCGGTAGGACAGATCGTGCCAGGCGGAGTGATGGTACGTCTCGAAGGCCATGGCGCGCAGGTAGCCGGGGTTGGCGCTGCCGGTGATGGTCAGGACCGGGGACGAATCGGCGTCCTCCTTCATCGACAAGACGGATGCGAGCTTCCCGCTGGCGGAGAAGCCCACCCGCGAGACCGCGACCGTGGTCCCCTCCAACGCGAGCGCGCCGCGGGAGAGCCAGTTGGGCAGGATATTGACGATCTCCACGTGACGGTACAGCAGCGAGCCGCCGATCCAGCCCAGATTCACGGTCGCCAGCAAAAGCAGCCCCAGAGGCAGTTGCGCCAACACCCATCGACCGAAGGAGCGGCGGACTTCGCCGGACCGCGTCTCCAGACCGCGCGGGCCGTCCGGCCGCGTGCCGAAGTCCAAGATCCGCAAGCGATGGTCGGCCGTCGCCGCATAGAGAATGACCAGCGTGACGCTCAGCAGCTCCATGAGGCGGAACGCGACGTAGCGGTCATCCAGCAGCAGGACCTGTCCGGCGGCCGTGACACTGGCCAGGTGAAACAGCCCCAGCGAAGGGGGCAAACCGATGGATTGCGGCGGCGACGACGGCGGTCCTTCCCGGCCAAAATCCGACAACCGGAGTCTGGCACTTCTGTCTCTGCTGCGTTGCGGGCGCAGGAAGAGGATCAAGATCATCGAGGCCAGGAAGTACCGGGCGATGGTCTGCCAGGCGAACGCGGCGGCCTGGTCGGCCCGCACGCGGGCATCGTGGCAGTGCAGCGCGAACAGCGCCGCCAGGATCAGCAGCAGCAGCGGCGCGATGAAGTGCCTCTCCGGCCGGATATCCCACAGAAAACGCCGCCACGTGCCCAGCAGGCCCAGCATGCCCAGAATCGCCGGAAACGTGATATCGCCCGAGGTGCAGGCGATCAGCACCGAGCTGGCCAGGATCATGATGACAGCAAGAATCCGTTGGATGATCACAGCCAGTCCCTCCGCCCCGACAGAATCTCATCCGCCGCTACGAATTGAACGTCAGCCGCCGGACCGATGACGGAGGCCAACCCCCGGTCCGAGGCGGCGGTGACAGAACGGTGGAGGACGGCCTCGGGCCGAGACCCCGCGCCGGCCTCTGTACGTTCCGACCCTGTCACAATGATAACCGTGCAGTGGCAGCCGGCTTGTTCCGCGAGCTCGATCAGGGGCTGATAGGTCGAGTCCCAGCTTTGCAGAATGAAAACCGCTTCGGAAATCTCGTCGAGCCGGCCTTCCAGCAGCGGGCCGATCTGGTCGGCCGCGTAGCCCGGCACGGGTTCGACCGTGGCCAGCGTCTCATGGACGCGATCCAGCCGCGTCGCCTTGGGACCGGAGCCGAAGGAGTACAACTCCCTCCCGGCCAGCAGCAGCTCGATCTGGCAGTCCCGGTGGATCGTGTACGCCACGGAGGCGCACAGGCTGACGGCCGCCTCCAGTTCCTTCAGGTCCTTCGCTTTGGACCTGCGTCCGCGCTGCGGCCCGCGCGTATCCAGGATCAGGGCCGCGTACGTGTCGAGATCGTCGTCGTACTCCTTGGTGGCCGGCACCGACAGGCGGGCCCAGGCCCGCACGTCGATGTGACGCGGCGAATCGCCCGGCAGGAACGGCCGATTTCCGATATACTCGGGGGACGTCCCCACGCGGCCGGCCGGTCGCACGCTCCCGGCGCTCACGTGCCGGCTCACGTACGGCAGCCACAGGTCCAGCAGGGAGAACGCCGGCAGGACCATCAGGCTTTCCTCCTCCTGGCGCAGCGTGCCGAAGGAGAACAGGTTGAAGGGAAAGCTGGACTCGCAGGCCGGCGGCCGAATCGCGTAGCGGCCCCGGCGTTTCGGCCGGATCGCGACCGTCAGCTCCGTTGTCGCGCCCGGCTCCAGGCGCCGGACCGGCTCGGCCTCGGCCACCTGCTCGATGGCCTCCGGCAGCGTTCGAAACCGTACGAACACGCCGTAAGCCGGCAACCGTCCGACGTTCCGGATGGTATACGTCAAATGCGTCACCTGGCCCGCGGCGACGCGCTCGGGCAGAGTGCCGGTGACCTGCATCCTCGGCCGGAAGATGAAACCCACCACCAGGGCCACCAGCATGACGAAGACCAGCACCGACAGGATGCCGAACGTGGGGATGAGCAGCGCCGCCAGAGCCACGAAGACCGTCCCGCGCAGGATCACCCGGCCCGCGTCGGTCAATCCGAAACAGATGTTGATGGTTGATGGTTGATGTTTGATGGTCGATTTCATGGAACTGGTTTTCGACTTCGCACTTCAAACATCACACTTCAGACTTCAAGCATCAGACCGGTACTTTGATATGGCCGATGATATCCGCCATCACCTGCCGGGTGCCGGCGCCGCTGTACCGCGTTTTCGACGTCAGCATCACCCGATGCGGCAGGACGTGCGGGGCGCACCACAGCACATCGTCGGGAATCACGTATTCGCGGCTCTCGTAATAGGCATGGGCCTGCGCGGCCCGCGAGAGCATGAGCGAGCCCCGCGTACTGATGCCCAGTCCCAGCCGGTTGTCGTGACGCGTGGCATGGACGATCTCCACGATGTATTCGAGGATGGTGCCGTCCATATGGACGCCCGTCACCTCCTGCTGCAGTTGGCGGACCTGCTCCAGATCGAGCACCGGTCCGATCTGCTCGAGCGGCTGGGCCCGCGCCTGCGACCTGAGAATGTCCACCTCCACGTCGGCCGCCGGATAGCCGAGGGCCAGCCGGACCAGGAAGCGGTCGAGTTGCGCCTCGGGCAGCGGGTAGGTGCCGTGGAACTCGATGGGATTCTCCGTGGCGATCACCAGGAACGGCTGCGGCAGCGGCCGGCGCTGGCCCTCGATGGTCGCCTGGCTCTCGTTCATGGCTTCCAGCAGGGCCGACTGCGTCCGGGGCGAGGCCCGGTTGATCTCGTCGGCCAGGAGGATATTGCAGAAGATGGGGCCCGCTTCGAAGCGGAATTCGCCGCTGACGGGATTGTAGATGGACGAGCCCAGGATGTCCGCCGGCAGCAGGTCCGGCGTGAACTGGATGCGGTGAAACTTGGCATCGATGCTCTTGGCCAGCGCCTTGGCCAATGTGGTCTTGCCCACGCCCGGCACATCCTCGATCAGCACCGACCCCCCCGCCAGCAGAGCGACAATCATCACGTCGATCGGGTCACTCTTGCCGTAGATGACACTTTGCAGATTCGCCTTGAGCGGCGCCAATCGCGGGTTTTCCGTGCCAGTAGTGGTCAAAGCCAGCCTCTCTCTGGGATGCCCCAGTCCGCAGCGCCGCTCCCCGCGGCGGTCCTCAACTCCCCGCCGCGAGCGATCAGGCCACCGGCATCCCAATCACCGTTGCGTTTCATCACAGGTCACAATGGAGCGTCCGACTCCATACGTTCCAGTACCACGTCGTGTTCTGGCAGACCGATTCATCGAATCCAGATCCGCCGTCTGCCTATCTCACTCCCCAGTATACCCCCGCACCCCAGTTGAGACAAGCATGCATCGCCCGCAGGGGCAGGTCTTGCGCATCGTAATCGGCCGCGTGTCTTTGGGGTTGGAGCCTCGAACGGAATGAAGGCCATGCGGGAAACCACCCGTACGTCATGGCGAGCGCAGCGAAGCAATCCTACTCGGCCACGCGCTGCGCGGCTTCGAAACCTGCAATTTGGGGCTTCAAAGTTCACCCGGGATTCGCTATATTCGCACCGATCGCACGCCAAGTGGGTGCGACGATAGGAACCGTATATTCGAAGGATCGACCATTGAATCCGGCACATGTGATACAGATCGCCGCGGAGCTGGCCCTGCGACCGCCGCAGGTGCAGGCCGTGGCGGAGTTGTTCGAAGGCGGGGCGACGATCCCCTTCATCGCCCGCTACCGCAAAGAAGCCACCGGCAGCCTCGACGAGGTCGCCATTACGGATGTGCGAACGAGGCTCACCCAACTGGCGGAGCTGGACGCCCGCCGGGAGGCGATTCTCAATTCCCTCCAGGAGCGGGGTCTGCTCACCGATGAGCTCAAGGCGCAGATCGAGCAGGCGCCAACGATGACCGTTCTGGAAGACCTCTACCTGCCCTACCGGCCCAAGCGGCGGACCCGCGCCACCGTGGCCCGCGAGAAGGGGTTGGAGCCGCTGGCCAAGCTGGTCCTGGCGCAGGACGCCGGGACCGATCCCGTCGCGGAGGCGGCCGCCTTCGTCGACACGGCCAAAAGCGTCGAATCGGTCGAGGCGGCCCTGGCCGGCGCCCGGGATATCATCGCGGAGTGGGTCAACGAAGACCAGACGGCGCGGACCCGCGTGCGCGAGCTGTTCCACCAGGACGGCGCCTTCCGGACCAAGGTCGTGACCGGCAAAGAAGCCGAAGGGTGCAAATTCGAAGACTACTTCGAGTGGGAAGAGCCGGTGGCCAAGGCGCCGTCGCACCGGATTCTGGCGATGCGCCGGGGCGCACGTGACGGGTTCCTGCGCCTGCAGGTGGCCGCGCCGGAGGACCAGGCGACGCGGATCGTGGAGGGCCTGTTCGTCAAAGGAGCGTCGGCGTGTGCTACGCAGGTGCGTGAGGCGGCGCTGGATGGGTACAAGCGACTCCTGGCTCCCTCGATGGAGACGGAGATCCTCACGGAGACCAAGGAACGGGCCGACCAGGAGGCCATCCGGGTCTTCGCCGAGAACCTGCGCGAGCTGCTGCTGGCACCGCCGCTGGGGCGCAAGAACGTGCTGGCGATCGATCCCGGCTTCCGCACCGGCTGCAAGGTCGTCTGCCTGGATCGGCAGGGCCAGTTGAAACACTTTGACGTGGTCTACCTGCACCAGGCCGAGAAGCCGGGAACGATGGAGGGAGCCAAGATCCTCGCTCTGTGCCAGCGATTCGAGATCGGCGCCATCGCCGTCGGCAACGGGACCGCCAGCCGCGAGACCGAGGACTTCCTCAAGAGCATCGGCCTGCCCCAGAGCATCCCGGTCGTGGTGGTCAACGAAAGCGGGGCCTCGGTCTACTCGGCCTCGGAGACCGCCCGGGAGGAATTCCCCGACCAGGATGTGACGGTCCGCGGGGCCGTCTCCATCGGCCGCCGGCTGATGGACCCGCTGGCCGAGCTCGTGAAGATCGATCCGAAGTCCATCGGCGTCGGCCAGTACCAGCATGATGTGGACCAGGGAATGCTCAGGCAAAGCCTCGACGACGTGGTCGTCAGTTGTGTCAACAGCGTCGGCGTCGAGGTCAACACCGCCAGCAAGCAACTGCTGCAATATGTCTCGGGTCTGGGGCCACAGTTGGCCCAGAACATCATCACCTACCGCAACGAACACGGCCCCTTCCAGTCGCGGGCGGATCTGAAGGAAGTTCCGCGGCTCGGGGACAAGGCCTTCGAGCAGGCAGCGGGCTTCCTGCGCATCCAGGATGCCGCCCACCCGCTCGACGCCAGCGCCGTCCATCCGGAGAGCTACCACGTCGTGGACGCCATGGCGACCAACGCCGGCTGCTCCGTGGCGGACCTGATGAAGAACGACGATCTGCGCCGCAAGATCCGGCTCCAGGACTACGTCACAGAGACGGTCGGCCTGCCGACGCTCAACGACATCATGCAGGAGTTGGCCAAACCCGGGCGGGACCCGCGCCAGCAGTTCGAGGTCTTCAGCTTCGCGGAAGGCGTCCGAAAGATGGAAGACCTCAAGGAAGGCATGCGGGTGCCCGGCATCGTGACGAACGTCACGGCCTTCGGCGCCTTCGTCGATATCGGCGTGCACCAGGACGGTCTGGTGCACATCAGCCAACTGGCGGACCGCTATATCAAGGACCCCGCCGAGGTGGTCAAGGTGCACCAGAAGGTGATGGTCACGGTCCTCGGCGTGGACTTGGTCAAGAAGCGCATCAGCCTCTCGATGAAGGACCCGTCCAGGCCGGCCCCGGCGCCGCGTGCAAACGCCGGGACGCCGCAGCAGCGCGCGAAGCAGAAGCCGAAACCCGCGCAAAAGGCCAGTCCCGGTCCCCGCTCGGATCCCGCCCCGAAACCCGGCTCCGGCGTGAAGATCAACTGGACCGAACTGTGGTAGACGCCTCCCCTAGAATGACCGTCATGACGGAAACCACCCACATGTCACTGTAAGCAAGGCGAAGCAATCTCGACGTCTTCGGTTGAGATTGCTTCGTCGCGGCGCTCCTCGCAATGACATACGGAAGCCCCTTCAGCCGGAGGGACCAGGCAGGGTTTTCACCACCAGAAGCAGGGATTGCCGGTGGCCTGCCAGAACCAGCGGTGGCGCATGTCGCTGAACTTGCGCCACTGGACGTGGCCGTCCACGAAGAGGACATTGCTGCCGAGCGGGCTGGTGCCGCCTTTGAGATGGCTGGTCCGGTCGTAGACCTGCCAGCGGGTCCAGCAGCCGCCGGTGGCCCTGGTGAAGTCGGCCAGCTCACGATCCGAGCCCGTGCTGGCGGTGACATCGGCGATCAGCTCCACGTCCGCGGGAGCGGCGTGGGTCTTGACCACGGAGCGGACCCACTCCTTCTGGGATCCGCCCGCATTCATGGGCGGGTTCTTGCGGCCGGCGACGGTGTCGATGAACCAGAAATAGCCAAGGATGCGATGATAGTTCTTGCGCGTGGCGGTGTCCTGCGGTTCGGGCCGCTCAAACTCCTCGGGCGTCCCGGCCGGCAGGTTCTCGCCGTAACGCCAGTAAATGACGTTGTCCCGCTGGCGCCACGAGGGACAATAGAAGATATGCCGGTCGAAGGCACCGGTTTTCAGGACGATATCCGTCGTCCAGTAGGAAACATCGAACAGCCAGCGGTCGATCTCGTTGAGGGGCAGCTTGCCGTCGTAGTCGTTGGCGTACAGGAACAGGCCCAGCCCGGTGTTCTTCTCGTTCTGGGCACAGATGGCGCGGCGGCCCTGCTCCCGGGCGGCACTGAGCGCCGGCATCAGGATGCCCATCAACAGGGCAATCACGGCGATCACCACCAGCAACTCGATGAGGGTGAACCCTCTCCTGCCGTCCATCGCGATCTCCCTCTCTCTCGATCCCTGAGCCGAGCCGATGGCGATGCTCTCACACGACCAGACCGCGGGGTACACCGATCAGAAGATGGGAGCCGGCTTGTCACCCGGCCAGCAGAGTTCCCACGTCGCGCGGGCATCGTAGTCCCACGCATTGACTTCCTCGACGTGCCCGTCGACAAACGAGGCGTTGGAGACGCCCTCATCCATCTTGGCGGCCGACACCTTGTGGAAGGTGGCAAAGCTGTCCGTGGAACGCTGGGGCACGGGACGCAAATTGGTGTCGTTGATGCCGGCGGCGTTGAGCCCGGGGGTCGACCAGGAATTCTCCTCGCCGAAGTAGAACGTCTGGGCCGGACGCTTGACCTGCGATTCCTTGCGCAGCGTCTCGCCGGCGATGCCAAGTTTGTACTGCGCGGGCAACCCTGACATCTGAGACGCCGTCCAAGCATCGCCGTTGAGATAGGAGTTCATCGTATAGCTGAAATTCGGGCGATCGACGGGAATGGTCGCGCCATTGCAGCGGCCGCAGCTCCGCGTCTTGAGTACGATCTTGAAGGTGGGACACACGTGAATCGCCGGAAAGTCCTTCAAATAGGGCCAGCAATACCCCGCCATTTCGGGGTGCTGCGCAAGGTTCCTGCTCGGGTCGTGATAAGAACAGCCCGTGCCGCCGCCGCCGCTGGCGCTGTTATAGAGCCAATTGAACGAGCGCGGGAAGTTGCCGTTGTTGTCATCGGCATACATCCGCTGGACCACCGCGTAGTTCCGCAGGTTGGACCGGCAGGACATGAAGCGTGCCCCCTCCCGGACCCTCTGCAAGCTCGGCATCAACACGGCCATCAAGATCGCAATAATGGAGATCACCACCAACAACTCGATCAGCGTGAATCCCCTTCGGCTTCTCATAAGATCGCTCCTTTATCTGCCCCAAGTCCTCACATACGGACATCACCCGTCACTCGGATTTTGCACGGGACGCCATCCGATAATACTACTACGAAGGGCGCGAAAATGCAAGAGTCCCAGGCTCTTTTTGGCGAAAATGCCTGCTTCGCGATCCCACGCGGGCCCGTCTCACGCACCAAGGACCCGGGAAAGCTCAATACTCCCGATTCCTGAGAATGCCCGGCTGCGGAGTAGGATATCTACCCTCGGGCCCGGCCGGCAACGGGGCCAGGGAATCCAGCGTCAGCTTGTCCACGTCAGGAGCAAATTCCTGCTCGCTGTTGAGCATTTCGTCATAGGTCACAACCTGTCCCGTATGCACCGCCCGGCGGGCCATGGCGGTGACGAGACTGGCTTCGGCGCCCCGTTTGGCCTCATTAAAGGGCTTGTCGTGGCGGATAGCGTCGATCAGCTCATCCCATTCGAGTTGGTACGGGTTCGGTTCCGGCTGCGGGAACGCCCAGAGGAGGTTCTCCTTGGCGAAAGTCTGTCCCCGGTAGAGGCGGCATTTGCCCGGCGTATGCATGAAGGTCGAGATCACGGCGGAACCCTTCGTGCCATGCGCATAGCTGGCGAATTCCTCGTGACAGCCCGGCATGTGGCGATTGCGGAGGAAGAGCTTGGCACCATCGGCGAAGGTGTACTCCACGTCATAATGGTCGAAATTCTGGTCCACCGCGGGGCCGCGATAGCACCGCGCACCGGAACCCTGGGCCTGGATCGGCCAGGCATCCTTCATCCAGCAGCATTCGTCCACGTTGTGCGCGACCACATCCTGGAACAGCCCGCCACTGGCCCAGAAGAAGCCCAGGTAGTTGCGGACCTGCCAGAGCAACTCGCTGATATTGCCCTGCCGCGGCCCGGTGAATCCCGCCGGCCCTTGCTGGCGGTAGGTCCGCATCATGAGGATCTCGCCCATCTCGCCCGACTTGATGCGGTCGTAAAGGGCCCAGCGGGCCCGGCAGTGGCGGCACATCAGCCCGACACCCACTTTGAGGTTCTTCTGCACCGATTCCTGGGCAAGCTGGAGCATCTTGCGGGTCGTGGGCCCATCCACCGTGACCGGTTTTTCCATGAAGACGTTGATCCCCTTCCGAATGGCGTGACGAAAATGCACCCAGCGGAAGGCGACCGGCGTGGCCAGGATCACCACGTCGCCCGGTCCCAGACAATCCATTGCCTTCTGATAGGCATCGAAGCCGAGGAAACGCCGCTCCGGCGGCACTTCGATCTGGCTGGCCTGATACCCCATGACCCAGGTGTCGGCCGACCCGCTGGTCCGCGGCGAGCTGGCGGCCTCGATCAGGCCGTCGTAACTGCGCCGCAGACGGTCCTCGAAGACATCGGCCATCGCCACCAGCTTGATCGGCCCGCTCTTGGTGGCCAGAGCGTTGGCCGTCGCACCGGAACCCCGGCCACCGCAACCAACCAGCGCGACTCGGATCGTGTTGTCTTCGCCGGCATAGGCGCGGGGCGTGACCGCCGCCAGCCATGCCGAGCCGGCGGCGACTCGGCCGGTACCGGCCAGAAAGGCGCGACGTGATGTGCTTTTCCCTGCTTCAGTACTCATGGCTTGTCGTCCCCTGCGTGTAGCCCGTCTCCCGTGGATCAGCCAACCCGTGTTCCTGTTACACCTTAAGATCCCGCAGATAGGGATAGCTCGCTTTCAGCGCGTCCAGGTTCATTTCGACGAAGTAGTTCTCGACCCCACCGGTCTTGGCGGCGGCGAAAAGTCCTTTCCAATCGACGACGCCCGAACCCACTGGCACCGGCTTCTTCTCGGTGGACGACCAGTCCGCCAGATGGAGCGAACTGAACCGGCCGGAATACTTTTTGAGATAGGTGGCAGCCTGATAACCGAGACTGATGACCGCGACCTGGAACTGCATCTTGACCAGCTTCGGGTCGAATTCGCTCATCAGCTTGTCGTAGATGAGCACGCCGTCGATCTCTTGAAACTCGAAGTTGTGGTTGTGAAACCCGAGCTGAAGCCCCTCTTTCCGGGTCCGCTCGCCGATCCTGTTCAGTTCCCCCGCCGCCTTCATCCACTCGGCCATGGTAGCGTCCCGCCGCAGGCCGAAGGTCGAGACGACCAGGTGCTTGAGTCCGAGCTCTTTCGCGTAGGCTATCCGGTCGTCGAGGTTCTCCTTGAGCTCCCGGAACTGGTAGTGACTGCTCTCGCAGCGCAAGCCCGCGTTCTCGATCGCCTGGCGGACCTGGGTCGCCTTCAGCTTCATCAGCGGGCCAAAGCCCGACTTCTCGTAGCCAGGCGGCGAGCACAACTCAATCGTGCGGTACCCGATCGCCGCCAGTTGCCGGAGCGTGCCCTCGAAACCCTGGGCGATCATCTCGCGAACGGGATAGAGCTGGCATCCGATGGGCAGCCCGAGCGGCGCCGCCCCAATCTGTACAGCCGCCGGGCCCAGACAGGTGGCCCCCGCGGCAACCACCGCACTCGTGCCAAGAAATTGTCGTCGAGACATTGCGGCCATGGACTTGTCCTCCCAAATCTTCCGATATTTGCGCGACGCAGATGAACGGGCCTCCGTACGATATGCCGATCCAGTCCTTGTGTCAAGAACCGCCAGGAAAGGGTAGCACACAGGCGAGGCTGCGGGCACGGAATCCACGCGCAGGCGCGATTGCCTGGGTCCCGCAGTGCGCCTGGACGGGCTCGAACCGCCAACCGTTGGTTCCGTAGACCAAAGCTCTATCCAATTGAGCTACAGGCGCGAACGCTGACCGGAGTGTAATCGCTCCGGCCAGTGGCTGTCAACCCTCAACCCTCGCGAGAATTCTCCCCCGAGGCGCGTGCCGACCGCCCCGACCTCAAAAACGGATTTTCCGTAAACTCTGCTACAACCGGACTTTCCGGTGCGTCCGAAAAAATCTTATCAGTTTTTTGGAAATCGCGTTATACGCGGGCCGCGTTCGGGCACTTATCCGTGAAAACAACGATAAACCCGCATCCAAGAAAGAAGGTAAGGTGGTGATAAGATGGTTCGAGGAAACGCCAACATGACGCGCTCGCCGGCAGAAAGGTCGAAGAAGGCTGCCGTCCCCGCTTCGGCACGAAGCTGCAGCCGTCCGAGCCCTGCCGGGCGTGTCATGCTGCCGTCACGGACCATCTGGAGGGATCCGGCTTCACCCAGACAGAATAGACCTTTCCACTTAACCCAGGAGCAACCCAGGTCAAGCTTTGAGCCGCAAAGCACACTCACACCGCTATCGACATCCTGACGATAGCAGCTCTCTATCACCTGCCTCCACCAAGCACCCGGCCCCGCCCACCCGAGCGGGGCTGGGTGTTTCTGGACAAAAGAGGCGCGGGCTCAGTTCTCCGCCGGCTTGTTCTCAGAGTCAGCCCCCGCGTCGCTCCCAACAACGAAACGCACCGGCAGTCCCTTTTCCGGGCCGATGAGAAAGTTGCTCGCGGTATACGACAGTTGGACCGGCTTGCCGCCGGCGCTCGTGTTGATGCTCACCCGCACCGACGTCTGAGGCGGCAGATTCAACTCCCGCGGCCCGAGCTTGCCCGCCTGCTTGAGCTCGAGGGGCAGATCGGAGTCGTTGCGGAGCGTGAACCGGACCACCTTGGCCTCGCGCCGAACATCCGTGCTCCGGATGGCGGCCTTGCACAGCGCCTCGAGGTACTCCTGGCGTCCCAGGACCTTGTTCTCGAACCAGATCGCCGTACGGCCGGCAACAAGAGCGTCTCTGATGGCCGGGACAGTCTTCTCTTTGACAAACACGAACGTCATCGGCCGATGCAACTCCGACGTCGTTTTGTCCAGAGGGGATGGCCCATGCATGTCGGAATTCGCCAGAAACGTCAGGCCTTTCTCCAGGGCCCACTCGTGCCCTTCCGGATAGTACGACTGGCCGTTGACGACCTCGATACCCCGCAGGTACTTCTTCTCGTAGATCGTCGTGTGAATCTCGAACCAGCCCTTGTGCTCGGGCTTCCAACCGGGGTGATTCCACCAAATGAAGGCCCCCTGGCGGTCGGCGGCGGCCATGGCTTCGACCAGGTCCTTGGTGTCGAGCGGGTTGATGTCGTCCACGAACAGGGCGTTGAAATGTCCCGGCGGCGTGTCCCGCGTGAATTCGGCGGCTTTGACCAGCAGGATGCCCCGCTCCCTGGCCCGCGGCAGCGCGATTTCGTACGGACGATTGTGGTTGGTCGGAATGTCCTGCTTGTGCGGCTGGTACTCGATGTGGTCCGTGATGGCGATCGCGTCGAGACCCTCCCGCCACGCTTCGTCCACGCGGACCGTGGGCCAGACCTGGCCATCCGAAAAGACCGTGTGCAGATGGAAGTCGCACTTGAGTGTCGTGTAGCCCAGGATGTCCGGGATGCGAAGGTCCTGGCGCGCCTGGGCGAAGATGACAGATGTCGGCAGCAGGACGGTGAGAATCCCCAGCACGGCCAGCACGGATCGGAGCGTTCTGTTCATACACAGGTCCTTTCTTCAAAACCACATCCACTTGCAGTTATCGAGGGCCGATCGGCCTCGGCCACCATAGCATGTCCGGTGCCCAATCACAACGCCATCTTGCCGTGACTTTTTTCCTGGCATCCTTGACGCGCTGCCGCGCGGGCGATATCGTAACTCTCCGAATTGTCGCGGCAGGGGACCAGAAAAGGGCCAGTGCCGCCCGCGAATGGACCGTTGGGCCGGCACACGTGGTAACGACCACGACCACGTCCCCGCCCCGGTTGGCATAGGATGGCTCAATCATGCGGTCACCGCCGTGGCGGCCGTGACCGTCGGCAGGCAGGGATGGATTCCGTGGATCACGAAGGCAGGGATGGGGTCGATCCGATCTTCCTGGAGATGGACCACTTGATTCGATTGTCGCGTCTCCGGGAGATCGAGTTCATCATGAGCGCGGGCCAAGTGCAACGCGTCCGCGAGATCATGGCGGCCGTGAAGCAACTCGAGCCGGGGGAGTACCTGCTGGGCACCGGGCCCTCGACCGTCGGGATCATTCCATTGAACGGACGGGAGGTTGTGCTCGGCCGTTCGCCCACCGTCCTGGAAGGGCCCGGGGCGCAGCGTGCCGATTACTGTGCCGCCGACACCATGTACTTCGTGCCCCGGGAGGTCTCCCGGACGCACGCCAGGATCGTGCGGCAGACCGACAGCCCGAACGTCCGCCACATCCTGACCGACCTCAACAGCACCTGTGGGACTTTTGTCAACGGAGAGGCCGTAGATGCAGACGGTCCCGGTGTCCCGCTGGAACATGGGGACATCATCTCTCTGGGGCCGTCCCAAACGAGCACCTACGTCTACTACCGAACCCCACGGGCTCCCCTCCACGCGGGTGCACCCCGTGAGGTGACGGCAGCCTGGGTCTCGGCGCCCTGACGCCGTTAGGCGGCCCGCACTACCGACGTGTCCCGCTGCTTACTTCAGGAAGTCCGGCAGGTACGCGTTGCCGGCATCTTGCGCCGGACGACGTGCCCTCTCCTCGTCGCGCCGGCGTCGGGCCCGTTGTTCCCGCAGCGCGACGTATGACCCGGTCAGAACGCGGTCCTCCTTACCCACCCCGGCACAGACGCGGATGGCCGCACGCGGCAATAGTCTCTTTGCCTTGACATTGATCGCTCGGCACCGCATCTGGCACAGGCCGCACCCGATGCACCGGTCTTCGCGCACCACGGGAGCCAGGAGCCCGCTTCCTTCCTGCGGTTCTCCCTTTTCGTCCACCTCGCCTCCGACGCGGACGAACTCGATGGCGTCATAGCCGGCCATCCGGCATTCGTCGGCACAGAGCTGGCACACCTGGCGCCCCGCGTGCGGCAGGCACGTCTGATGATCCACCTGAGCCAGGGCCATGCGGGCGGCCCGTTTCTCTTCGAGCGTCAAAGCCCGGACCGCCCCCGTCGGGCACACCTGCCCGCAGTTGTTGCAGCTCGGCTCGCACCCCGACCAGTCCGCCACGACCTTCGGCGTCCACAGACTGTCGAAACCGTGTTCAAAACCCGCCGGCTGCAGAACGTTGTTGGGGCAGACCTTGATGCACTGGCCGCAGCGAACGCACAGTTCCAGGAACTGGTCTTCGGGGACGCTGCCCGGCGGCCGAATCGGCGGCTCGCCCGGCGCGGAGGAAGAAGCCTCCACCGCCAGGGCCGCGCCGGCGCCGGTGGCCGCGGCGACACCCGCCCCCGCGAGAAGACCACGCCGGGAGCAAATGACGCCCTGCCCAAGCGGCGGCCTCTTCCGTGCCCACCGCCAGGTAAACTCGATGGCTCCAACGGGGCAAACGCCGGCGCAGCTCTGGCAGAACGCGCAGTTGGGAAACCGCGTCGAAAAGTCGTCTTTGATGGCAGCGAAGGAACACACCTTCTGACACTGCCCGCATCGGATGCAGGCATCGGTTACAGTACGTTGGCTCAGGCGCAGCATATTGCCGAGGGAGAACAGCGCCCCCGTGGGACAGATGTTGCTGCACCAGAACCGGCGTCCGAGCAGCCCCAGGCAGAAGATCACAACCACAAGCAGGATCGAGAGAACGTGGCCCGCGTTCCAGGGTGGAACGAGATACCAGCCCTTGCCCAGCCCCATCTGCACCGGCGCCAGCAGCAGGAGCAGCGCCCGGGTCAGCACCGGGATGGCGGCGACGAAACCCGAGAGCAGGACGCCCAGGGCCGCCGCGGCCAGTACCGCGATCAGGAGGTAGTACCGCAAACCGCCCCACCAACCTGGATGCGCCACCCGAAGAAGCCGGATCCTGCGACCGAGGAGCCAATCGAACCCGTCCAGCAAGGTCCCCAGCGGACAGACGTAGCCGCAGAAGGCTCGCGGCAGGACCAGGCAGACGGTCAGGACAACTCCGGCCGCGGCCAAAGACCCCAAGAGTATCCGCGCGGCCAATGCTGCGGAGATGCCAACCAGGGGGTCCAGCCAGAGAAATACCTCGGCATCGACGACTTCTCTGGCTTGAAACGCTTCCGCGTACTGTCGCGCGCCATACGGCCAGCACACGTAGAAGAACAGGATCAGGAAGGCCAGCAGGCAGCCGGTCTGCACCAGGCGGCGCGCCGGCGTACCCGACCATGTCGGTCCGAGATACCGGAGAAACCACGCCGGCCACGTGGTGGGATCCCGATGTCGGCGAAACAGATTCAGACGCATGCCCGGTTCCGCTACTTCTTTGCTTTCGCCATGCCGGCGGCGAGGGCTTTGGCCGTGGCGTTGAGGATGGCTTCTGCGGTCATCGTGGCACCGGTGACCGCGTCCACGCCCTGGACGCTCTGCTTCCGGATGATCTGGTTGGGCGTATCCGTGAGGGCCGAGTAGAACTGTTTCTCCTCATGCTTCGTGACACGGATCGCCTCGATCCGTCCGCCCCGAACCGCCACTTCGACGTGGAGCGGGCCGGCGTAGGCGATACTGGAGGCCGTGTATTTCCCATCCGGGACCCGAGCCACGTCCAGCGTATCGAACCACTGGATCGCCTCCAGGCTGGCTTGGGCCCGTTCCCGGTCCTTCTGAATATCCCCTTCGCGCCCGAAACCGCTCGGGGCGCCCAGCACTTTGCGGTAGTAGGCCAGTGCTTCCGCGTAACGTCCCGCCAGGCGGCAGGTGTCTCCGGCCACCAGGTATGCGATCGTCGGCATCCCGTCCGCCGCCTTGCGCTCGGCCAGCGCCAGGGCCTTGTCGAACTCCCCCATGTCCGCCCACAGCTTGATCAGCATGCCATGCCGTGTGTCGTCATACGGAAGCTGTGCAAGCACCTCCACCGCCATGTCCTTGCTGCCCAGCTTCCAGTAGCAGTGCGCCAGGCTGAGCGGATCGGCCCACCCGCCGTAACGCTCGCTCATTCGCCACCAGAACACCGCCCGGGCCCAGTCCTCCACCAGGTCGTGGTACATCCGGCCCTGGGTTTCCATCGCGCGTGCCAGTTTCGCCCGGTCCTTCTGGTGCCGGATCATCAGGTGGTTCACCAGCTTGATGCCCTCTTTCCAGCGACCGGGATTCGGATTGATGATATCCCAAATATACTGGCCGACATTCTTGCGGGCGTTCCACGGTCCTTCCGGCCGCAGGGGCCAGTCCAGATCGAGCGTCGGCGGGTACGTCAGCGGGGTCGCCTCCCACCAGTCGGGCGGCGTCTTGCCCACGGTCTCGATCAGCTTTTCGATCTCCGCCCGGCTGCGTGTCACGGGCCCGCTCGTGGAAGGACTCTGCGCCAGGCCGACGCACGCGCACAGCAGAGATGCGCCCCAGGTGAGCACGATGCGAGGGACAGCCATGCCGCCTACTCCTTCGCCCCGCCGACGCAGGTCAGATGCGAGAGGGTGCGCAGGAACATCCGGCCGTCGGCGACCGCCGGCGTCGCGTGGCTCTTCTCGCCCAGGGGGTTCACCGCCAGCAGCTCATAAGCCGGACCGGCCTTGAGCACGACGACGTCGCCATCCACCGTGATGCAATAGAGTTTGCCGTCCACGCAGACCGGCGAGCCGAAGAACCGTCCGGCCGGCTTCTGGCTCCACAGCACTTCGCCGGTGGCCATGCGGAAACACGAGACCACGCCGCCGTCGTGGAAGCCGAAGAAGAACTCCTCGTGTACGACCGAAGTCGGCACATAGGGGACCACGGCGCTATTGAGGCCGTAGACCTCCTTGACCTCCGATGAGCCGGCCTCCGGCGGCCGGATCGCGGCGAGCCGCACACCTCGGCCTCCTTCTCCGCAGGTGCCGAGGATGATCTCGCCCGCCAGCACGGGCGAGCTGACCACGCGTGCCGGCAGGGCTGCCGGCGTCTGCCACAAGAGCTTGCCCGTTGCGGGATCGAGAGCGGCGATGCCGTGCAGGTTGCCCGTGAAGACCAGTGCCTCGCGTCCCTGCGGATCCCGATAGACGCTGGGCGTCGAATAGGACGCGTTGGCGTTCTTGGGATGCTCATAGCGCCACTGCACGTGTCCATTCCGGCGGTCGAGAGCCAGACAGGCGCTCGGGATCGTGCCGCCGGTCTTCTGATCCTGCTCCCGTGTCAAAATGACGTAGTCGCCGACGACAACCGGTGAGCTGCCCATGCCGTGTTGCGTCCGGTTCCCGGGCAGCTTGGCGGCCCAGACTTCCCGGCCCTCCTGCGTCAGTGCCGTCAGCGTCGTCTCCTCCACACCCGGCCAGAATACGTAGACGTGTTCTGCATCCAGCGCGGGCGTGGCGGTTGCGTAGTTGTTGAGGGCATTCATCCGGACCTTGTCCAGGCTCGTTTCCTTCCGCCACGACTCACCGCCGTCGGCCGCACGCAGGCACAGGAGAATCCCCTTCAATGTCCGGTCGTCGGCACAGGTGACGAAGACTTTGTCGCCCCAGACGACCGGCGAGGAATGTCCCCCGCCCGGCAGCGTGACTTTCCAGCGATAGTCCTCCGCCGACCACTTGCTGGGAATCGCCTTGTCCGTGCTGATCCCCTGCCCGTTCGCCCCGCGGAACCGCGGCCAGTTGTTCGCCTGGGCCGATTGCATCCCCGCCAACCATGCGACCAACATCACCCCCATCCACGCGACCCGACACTTGCCTACCGACGCTGCTTGTTTCTGCATTCCTGACCCCTGTTGCATACCTTCATTGTGCCTGTTCTTACGAGTGGCATTCCATCCTCCGGAGGCGGGCGAACCGAGGACTGCAACGCCCCAACGCCCCTATTGTCGCGCGACCGGGACTGTTCTGCAAGCGCAATGTCAGGGCCCGCCAAGTCTGTGTCTCTGTAAAGAGGAGAAACAGGGTGGCAGCGGCAAGCGGAGCCTGCGGAGCTTGGCGATGGCGGATTGCCCGCGCCTTGGACCATCGCCAAGGCCTACGCCTTGACAATGCCCCCCATGGTTCCTGTGTGCGCGTAAGAAGCAGATGAGATCGCGTCTGACGATGCTCCTGCGAGCGATCAGAATTTCCGCAGGAGTCCGAGCACGACGGCGTTGATGCGGCAGTCGTCCGTGTAGATGGGTTCGTAATTCGAGTTGGCGGGCTGCAGGCGGGCGCGGTCCCGTTCCTTGTAGAAGCGTTTGAGCGTGGCCTGGCCTTCGTGGACCAGGGCCACGACGAGCTCGCCGTCGCAGGCGGCGTCCGCGCGCCGGCAGATCACGTAGTCCCCGGGCCGGATGTCCTCCTCGATCATGCTGTCGCCGCGAACCTGGAGCGCGAATAACTCGTCCCCGGAGCCAAAACAGGATCCCAAGGATAGGCTTTCCGGGTTCTCCACCGCCTCGACCGGCCGGCCGGCGGCCACCTGTCCCAGCAGCGGCAGGCCCGCGCCGGACTCCGGTGCGGGAACGTCCTGGTCCGCCGGCAGATGCCTAAGCACTCTTCGCCCGAGGGGCGTCAACCTCAAAGAACGTGCCCTGCCCGGGGAGGTCGAGAGCAACGACTTTCTTTGCAGCTCGGCGAGATGCTCGAACACGGTGCTTCGGCTGAGGCTCAGGGCGCTCGCCAGCTCGGCTATCGTCGGGGAATAGCATTGGCTGCCGTGAAACGCGGCGATGTGCCGGAGCACCTGCAGTTGTTTCGGGGTCAAACCGTTGATGGGATCTGCGTCGTGCGGCCGCATCCGGGGTGGTCTCCTTACTGGTGGAGGCGGTGGTATTACAGGACGTCGCCAAGGCGCTCGCCGGGACACAACGATTGCCGGAAAGCACGCCGACGACCGCGGCTAGTGATTCCAGCAGGCGGGTCAGATGCCCGGCCGACGGGTCATCCTCTGACGCCGCTCCCGGCGGCCATACGGAAAGATACTCGCCGCCCGGCCCGAATTTGCACGCAGGTTCGATCCGTCCGATTCTGTGAAGATCCATCCGTGTCACCCTGAACTCAGATCGTGTTTCCGCTCGTATATCGACCCCCTTGCTATCGGCCGGCCCTCCCGAAAAACCCAAACAAAAACCGAACAAAACTGTGCGTTGGCTCCACGTTTCTGCGTGCGCCGTGCCTCCGGACTGCCGCCCGTTTTTATATGGGACGGACGACGCAAAAAAGCGCCCCGGCAAATAGGGAACAAAGGCCCGATCTCCAGGCGTTCTCGCGCAGAGGTGATCCTCTTCTCGCAAACGTTCACGAGTCAACTGCACCGGCCCCCGGCCATGGCTTTGCAGCAATGGACCATGCAAGCTGTCGTGCCCTTAGTCCGCCGGCAGCTTCTCTTCGTGGTAGACCTGGCCGTCGGTGCCGTAGTGCTGGAACGTGATGGTGGGCCGGTCCGCGGCGCGTTCCACGGTGACGGCCAGAAAGCCGCCTTTGATCCGCAGATAGCGGTGCATTGAACTCCGCTGCGCTTCGGTGAAACCGCCGGCGTGGATGTCGGAACTGGGACCGGTGCTGAACTCGCGGACGCCGGTGGCGGGGTCCACCGAGGCGTACTGCCAGTGGCGGTCGCCGCAGATGACGTACATGTTCTTCTGGTCGCCGATGAACTGGCGGATCTGGCTGCCTTCGTACGCAAAGCCCTTGTTGGCGTAGCTGTCGTTCTTGTTCTGCCGGTCGGGACCGACCAGGGGCGTCGGGCTCAGGAGAATTTTGAACGTTGCCTCGGACTTCCCGACGGTGTCGAAGAACCACTGCTTCTGCCGCGTGCCCCAGATCGTTTTGCCGGCTCCATCCGGTTGCGTATTGGGAGTGCGGAAGTCCCGCCCTTCGACGAGCCAGATCTGCAGGTCCCGGCCCCAGCGGAAGGTGCGGTACGTCTCGGCGTCCATCGGGACCTGCTCGCGGAAAATCGCCAACCCCTGCTCCCAGGTCAGCTTGCCGTACGTCTGGCCGGGCCAGCAATCGTCCTTGAGCGTGTCGTGATCGTCCTTCATGAAGTAGCTGCTCACGTGCCGGTGGAACTCGCGTTGCAGATACGGCTTGTCGTAATACTCGATATCGCCGGTATGGACGAAGAAGTCCGGCTCCATCTTGCTCATCAGAGCATAGATCTTGTGTCCGTTCTGCGGATCGTCCCGGCGGGGATACTCCTGGCAGGTGACCGCGACAAACCGTACCTTCGCCGCCGTCGCGGGCTCCGGCGGCGTCCGGAACCCACCCGAGACACGGCAACTCGGCGCACTCGCGCTCCGGGCCCTGCCCTGCGCCTCGACCTCGTACTCGGTTCCCGCCTTC